>NZ_JBUZVP010000015.1:0-194679 GCF_055409485.1 Pseudomonas sp. A125 | reverse complement strand
CCTAAGCGAGGTGCCGAGTGGTGGGGCAAGAGCCTTTTGGTTACTTTTGGGCTCCTTTCAAAAGTGACCCGCCGTAAGGGCGGAACCCATACCAGCCATCACAAAAAAAACGAATATTCCCACCACCGTTCCTAATCGTGCATAGCCTTGGCAGCCCCCAACAACCCGCGAAATTTTCGATAACGCTCCCGCAAAACCCCAGCCTGTGCACCGTCCGGGGAAAATCGTTGTTTGACCGGCATCCCCGCCTGTATAAGAGCTTCGCCCTGCCCGCTCGCCAATAACCCCAACTTCGCCGCGCCAATGCATGCGCTCAATTCACTGCCATGCAACGTGTAGACCTGCCGCTCAAGAATATTGGCCAATAGCTGCGCCCAATACTCACTCCGCGCCCCGCCACCCACCAACGCGCAAGCACCCACCGTGGCCCCGGCCGACTGCACCGCCTGCAGTGCATCCAACAGCCCAAACCCAACCCCTTCCATCACCGCATAACCGAGCATGGCCGGCGTGCAGTCATGCCCCAGGTTCATGAAACCACCACGCAGCAACGGATCATTGTGAGGTGTGCGCTCACCCGCCAGATACGGTAAAAACAGCGGATTGGACGCCGGTACGCCCTGCCCGATCGGCAACTCGGCCTGCACCTGATCCAGCAACGCTTGCTCATCGGCAGTACCCGTCAGACGGGTCACCCAACGCAAACAACTGGCACCGGCCAACATGGCGCCCATGGTGTACCAGCGATTGGGCAGTGCATGGCAAAAACTGTGCACGGCACTCGCCGGATTGCCCGCCGCATGGTCGGTAATCGCGACGATGGCCGCACTCGTACCAAGGGTGATAAACGCGTCACCCGCATTCACCGCTCCAATACCAACCGCTGCCACCGGGTTATCGCCGCCGCCTCCGGCAATCACCAGGCCCTCAGCCAAGCCTAGTCGCGACGCCGCCGCAGCATTCAAACGAGCGCTAACCGCCCCGCCTTCCACCAGCCTTGGCATCTGCGCCAAGCGCAAACCCGTCGCCCGCAGCATCGGCTCAAACCATTCCCGATTGGCCACATCCAGCCACAGTGTTCCGGCACCATCGGACACGTCACTGACGCGCTCACCACTGAGGCGCAGCCGTAAGTAATCCTTGGGCGACAACACGCAATCTATCGCCTCGAACACCGCGGGCTCGTGTTGCTGCACCCATAGCAGTTTCGGCGCGGTGAGGCCAGCCATCGGCAAACTGCCGGTGACGTCGGCAAACTCGCCGCCCAAGGCTTCGGCCTGGGCCAGGGCGCGCGAGTCATCCCAGAGGATCGCCGGGTACAGCACCCGGTTGTCATCCCCCAACAGCACGGCGCCGTGCATCTGCCCGGACAAACCGATGCAGCTCACCCGGCCATAAGCCTGCGGCTGATCGGCACGTAACTGGTCCAGCGCACGCAGGCACGCCTGCCACCAATCCTCAGGATTCTGCTCCGACCAACCACTGTGCAGGCGCGATATCGTCAGGCGCGCACCAGCATGCGCCAGGACGCTGCCTCGCTCGTCCATCAAGATCGCCTTGAGTTCCGAAGTGCCAAGATCAATGCCAAGGGAAACCGAGTTGTTCATATCAGGGGCAGCCGCATGAATGACGAATCTTCAGGGTGGGCGCGAGCCGCACGCTGTGTTTTTTACGCTTGGGTGACGCCATGCGCTCAAGCAGCAGGTTGACCGCCCGGGCGCCCAGTTCCTGGACCGGTTGCGCGATCAAGGTCAGGCGCGGCACAAAGAAATCCGCCCAGTCAAAATCATCGAAACCCACCAGGGCCATTTGCCCCGGCACTTCGATGCGCGCATCACGCAAGGCATGCATTGCACCAAGGGTCATCAGGTTGTTACCCGCCATGATTGCCGTGGGCGGTGTTGCCAGGGCCAATAACTGCGCCGTCGCCTGGCGGGCAGGCTCGCTGCTGGAGCCACCATTGACCAGCAACTGCGGGTCCAACGGCAACCCGGCCGCCCGCAACGCCGCGTGATAACCGGCGACGCGCTCATCCGTCGTGCCCAGCCCGGCCCGCCCGGAAATAAAACCGATGCGCCGGTGGCCATGCTCGATCAAGTGCGCCACCAACGCCTGGGTCGACTGGGTATTTTCCACCCCGACCTGATCGAAGCGGTCGCTCATCATCCGGTCCACCAACACCGCCGGCACTTCGTTGGCCTGCAAGTATTCCAGGGCCCGCGAACCGGTAGACGGCGCAAGCAGGATGCCATCCACCCGCCGATGGTGCAGCGCCGTGACCACGCGCAATTCCTGTTCGGGATCGTCATGGGTATCGACAAACAACATCATGTAGCCGTGCTTGGCGCACTCGGTTTCAATCGCGTGCACCGTTTCACTGAAGTAATGGTTGGACAGCGCCGAGATCGCCACGCCGATCGTATTCGTCGTAGAGCGGGCCAGGGAGCGCGCCAGCGTATTGGGGATGTAGCCCAACTGCCGGATCGCGCCCTGCACCGCTTGCACCGTGTCCGGGCTGACCTTGCGGGTGCCGTTCAAGACGTGGGAAACCGTCGACGTCGACACCCCTGCAATTCTTGCCACATCCTCCATGGTCGCCACGGTACTTACTCCTGCGCGCGTTTAATGTTTGCTGGACCAACCGCTGTAGGAACCGACGTTGTCGCGGGTGATCAATTTTGGCGCCAGCAGGGTAACCGCTTCGGCAGGTTGTTTGTCATTGAGAATGTCATTGCCGACGTTGACGGCCGTCTGGGCCATCGCCCATGGGTCCTGGCTGGCGGAGGCCTGGATCAGGGTGTTGGTCTTCAGGGCGTTCTCGATATCCGGCGCGCCGTCCACGGAGGTGATGATGATGTCGCTGCGTTTCAGTTGCTTGGCGGCCAGGTCGCTGCCGATGGCTTGTGGGTCATTAATCGCGAACAGGCCGTCGATTTTCTGGAAGCGCGTCAGGTAGCCCTGCATCACGTTCAAGCCGCCTTCGCGGGAGCCTTTGCCGTCCTGGTCGTCGGACAGCACCTTGATCTCCGGCGCCCCGGCCAGGGCCGCTTTACAGCCTTTGACCCGGTCCGTAACGGCCGTCACTTGCGGGCCATTCTGGATAATCACGTTGCCCTTGCCCGCGAGTTTGTCGACGATGAACTGGCAGGCGAGCTTGCCGGCTTCGACGTTGTCGGTCTGCACCGTGGCATTCACGCCCTTGGCGTCGACGTCCACGGCCACCACCACGATCCCGGCATCCCGGGCTTTCTTGATCGCCGATGCCATGGCCGATGGATCGACAGCGTTGAGCAGGATCAGGTCGACCTTGGACGAGATGAAGTTATCGATCTGCGAGAACTGCTTGCTCAAGTCATAATCAGCCGACACCGAGGTGACCTTGACCGCCGGGTTCAGCTCCTTGGCCCGGGCCGTGGCACCGTCGGCCAGGGTCACAAAATACGGGTTGCCCAAGGAGCCCATGCTGATGCCGATGGCTTTCAGTTCACGGGCTTCTACTGCGTGGGACATCAGCACGGCAACGCCCAGGGAGGCGACAACAGGAAAAATGCGTTTGAAGTTCATGATGACTCTCTTGTGATTGTTGTGTGAGTGAAATCAGGTCCGCGCACCGGACTGGCGATAACGATCCAGCGCCACCGCGCCAATGATCACGATGCCCTTGATGATGTATTGCCAGATATCCGACACGCCCAGCAGCACCAGGCCGTTGGTCAATACCGCGATGATCAGCGCACCAATCAGCGTGCCGCCGATGGTGCCGACACCGCCGGTAAAGCTGGTGCCACCGAGAATCACCGCCGCGATTGCATCCAGTTCATAGGATTGCCCCAGTTGCAGGCCGTTCGCGGCGAACAGGCGTGACGCGCTCATCACCGCGCCCAGGCCGGCCAGCGCACCGGACATGGCATAGACGAACAGCAGGACTTTCCACACCTTGATCCCCGACAGCCGCGCCGCTTCCGGGTTGCCGCCGACCGAGTAGATCTGCACCCCCATCACCGTGCGCCGCAGGATGAACCACGACAGCGCGATAACGGCCACGGCGATGATCACCAGCCAGGGCACCCCCAGTACCGAATCGTTGCCGATAAACGCAAATGGCAGGTCCGGGTTGAAGACGGTTTTGTCGTCCGCCAGCAAACGTGCGAGGCCGCGCATGGCGGTCAGTGCACCCAGGGTGACGATAAACGGCGGCAGGCGCATGAAGGCGATCAGCCCGCCATTGACCAGGCCCAGCAACAGGCCGAAGCCGACCCCGGCGGCTATCCCGAACATGCCGAATTGCGGCGACATCGAGGCTTGCAGCGCGACCACAGCCGAAGCCGCGAGAATCGCCCCCACCGACAGGTCGATGCCCGCCGTGAGGATCACAAAGGTCATGCCTGCCGCCAGCACCACGTTGACCGACGCCTGCTGGGTGATGATCGACAGGTTCTGCACCGTCATGAAGTTTTCGCTGGCCAGGGCAAACCCTACCAACAGCAGCACCAGCACCGGCAACATGCCCACCGTGCGCATCAGTTCGCGAATACGTTCAGCCTTGCCGATCGTTGCCACAGTCATGGTGTTGCTCCCGCTTGTCGTTGAATTAGCCATGGGTAGCCACCTGCTCGCTGCCGGTGGCGAGGTCGATGATCGCCTCCTGGGAAATATCCAGCCCCGATGCCCCGCCCACTTCAGCCACCAATTGCCCTTCGCGCATGATCAGCACGCGGTCGCAGGTGCCGATGATTTCCGGCAGCTCGCTGGAGATCACCACAATGCCCACGCCGGCTTTGGCCAGTTGGTTGATGATGCGGTAGATCTCGGACTTGGAACCGATGTCGACGCCACGGGTAGGTTCGTCGAGGATCAACACATGCGGCTTGACCTCCAGCAGGCGCGCCAACAGCACCTTCTGCTGATTGCCGCCGGACAACGCGCCGACATTGACCTTGCCCGACGCCACGCGGATCGACAGTGACTTGATCGCATCACGTGAGCGTTGCGCGGCGTGACCACGGTCGAGCACGCCACCGGCATGCGCGTCCGGCACGCAGGCGCAGACGTTGATGTTGTCGGCCACGCTCATGTCGAGAAACAGGCCCTGGGCCTTGCGGTCTTCGGTGAGATAGACCACGCCGGCACGAATCGCATCCGCCGGGTTGCGCAGTTGCGTCACGCGCTTGCCGACCACTTCCAGGCTGCCGGACGTACGTGGGTCGGCGGCAAAGATCAGCCGCGCCAGCTCGGTACGGCCAGCGCCCACCAGCCCGGCAATGCCCAGCACTTCGCCGGCGTGCAGGTCGAAGCTGCAGTTGCGCACGCGCTTGCCGTCGGCCATATCACGCACGCGCATTACCACTTGGCCCGGGTCGTAGGCGGCATGTTCTTTCTTGTAGAAACCCGACAGGTCGCGGCCCACCATCATCTTCACCAGCACTTCGGCCGACAGCACGTCCCGCGCCAGTTCACCGACGTACTCGCCGTCGCGC
This sequence comes from Pseudomonas sp. A125, assembly GCF_055409485.1. Taxonomy (NCBI): domain Bacteria; kingdom Pseudomonadati; phylum Pseudomonadota; class Gammaproteobacteria; order Pseudomonadales; family Pseudomonadaceae; genus Pseudomonas; species Pseudomonas sp. A125. Next base: position 189,202 of record NZ_JBUZVP010000015.1, on the reverse strand, counting down.
AGCACAGAGACCCGGTCCGACAACTCGTAGATTTCGGCCATGCGGTGGCTGATGTAGATGATTGCCAGGCCCTGGCTGCGCAGCTGCTTGATCAGCGCAAACAGGCGGTCGGTCTCACGCGATGACAGCGGCGTGGTGGGCTCGTCCATCACCAGGATTTTTGCGTGGGCATGCAAGGCCCGGGCGATTTCCACCAGTTGGCGCTCGGCGATGGACAGGCTGGCGACGCGGGTGGTGGGCAGGAACTCCGCACCGAGCCTTGCCAGCACCTCGGCCACCCCGGCTTCCATGCCCTTGCGGTCGATGGTCCAGCCGCGGCGCAGTTCACGGCCCAGGTAGATGTTCTCGGCCACCGTGAGGTTCGGGCACAGGCTGAGTTCCTGGTAGATCACAGCAATGCCGAGGGCTTTGGCGGACGCCGGGTTGTAGCTGGCGACGGGCTGGCCATCGATACGGATGGTGCCGCCGTCGTCGGCCTGGTAGGCACCAGAGAGAATTTTCATCAAGGTCGATTTGCCGGCGCCGTTTTCACCCATCAAGGCGTGGATCTCACCGGGGTAGACCTTCAGGCTGACGTTCTTGAGCACCCGCAAACCATTGAAGGTCTTACTGATGCCCTGCATTTCAAGCAAGGGTTCAAGGCTCATGACTGAGCTCCTGGTTTTATTATTTTTGTGTTCCAGCGTTTGCTGATGACAGCCATCGGCAGACCTGATTGCTGCCGACTCTAATCAGATATATTTGTTTACGCAAGCGCTTGCGTTGGCCATTTATCGTCTGATTAAACGTTTCATCTGATGAATAAATGTTCATTTGAATGATTCGGGCCGGTTAATCGCAAACAAAATCGCGCCTTCTTTATCTGAATCTATTCATTTGAGTGTTTTTGGTGCGTGGCAGTGTGTTTTTGGCTGCCATGAGTTCGGTAGGTTGCTGTTTATCTGCTATTGTCCAAAGACCTCATCTCCTCCTCGTCGCCCCTGCGCGATCTTCTGTGAGCATGCTCTGCGGCGCAGCCTTTGGCGGCGTCGGGCCTGAAGTTCACGGAACACCTTCACGATGGATAATTCTTCAGTCGACAACCCTGTCGAGCCGCAATCCCGGGCCGAGAAAATCGTCGAATTCAAACGCCAGAAAACCTTGCTCAAGACCGGCGCCCTGCAGGACGCGATCTTCAACAGTGCCTACTTCTCCAGCATCGCGACTGATGAAAAAGGCGTGATCCAAATCTTCAACGTCGGTGCCGAACGCATGCTCGGGTATGCCGCCGCCGATGTGTTAAACCGCGTCACGCCGGCCGACATTTCCGACCCCGCCGAGCTGATCACCCGCGCCGCCGCCTTGAGCCTGGAGCTGGACACGCCGATTACCCCCGGGTTTGAGGCGCTGGTGTTCAAGGCCTCCCGCGGTATCGAGGACATCTACGAGCTGACCTATATCCGCAAGGACAACAGCCGCCTCTCGGCGATGGTCTCGGTCACCGCGCTGCGCAACCGCAACGACGCGATCATCGGCTACCTGCTGATCGGTACCGACAACACGGCGCGCAAGCAGGAAGAGGCGCAGCGCAAAGGCTTTGAGCGCGCCCTGGAAGAAAAGAACCTGGAGCTGGAACACGCCAGCCACATGAAGTCCGAATTTCTCGCCACCATGTCCCATGAACTGCGCACACCGTTGAACGCGGTAATCGGTTTTTCCGAGGCGCTCAAGGACGGCCTGGTGGGCGACATGAGCGACATCCAGCGCGAATACATCGGCGACATCTTTACCAGCGGCCAGCACCTGTTGTCGCTGATCAACGACATCCTCGACCTGTCCAAAGTCGAGGCCGGGATGATGGACCTGGAGCTGGAAGCGGTGGAGTTGGCCGGGTTGTTGGCCAACAGTTTGCTGATCGTGCGGGAAAAGGCCGCCCTGCAACGCATCCAGCTGAAGCTCGAAAGCCTGGACGACTTCGGCACGCTGGAACTGGACCTGCGCAAGACCAAGCAAATCATCTACAACCTGCTGGCCAATGCGGTTAAATTCAGCGAGCACGGCGGGTCGGTGACGCTGTCGGTACGCGAGGTCAGTCGCGCGCAGGTGGGGCAGATCCCCGGCGACTGGCCCACTCACGGGTTTGTCCTGCAACCCAGCGAGCATCAGCAGTTTTTGGAGTTGAGCGTCAGCGACACCGGCATCGGTATCGCCCGCGATGACATGAGCAAGCTGTTCAAGGCCTTCAGCCAGATCGACAGCAGCCTGGCGCGCAAATTCGAAGGCACCGGCCTGGGCCTGGCGATGGTCAAGCAACTGACCGACCTGCATGGCGGCAGTGTCGCCGTGGCCAGCCGCGAAGGTGCAGGGGCGCGGTTTGTGGTGTGGCTGCCGCTGCATCGCGCAGCAAAAACGGAGGCACCATGGCCGAAATCCTGATCGTGGAAGACAACGAGGCCAATATGCGCCTGGCCCGCCTGCTGTTGGTGAACGCCGGCCACAGCGTGCTGTGGGCCGCCGACGCCGAGACCGGGCTGACCCTGGCCCGGGAAAAACAGCCGGCATTGATCCTGATGGACATCCAGCTACCCGGCATGGACGGCCTGGCGGCCACGTCATTGCTCAAGCAGGACCCTCATACGTCGCACATCCCGGTCATCGCCCTGACGGCCATGGCCATGAAGGAAGACCGTGATAAAACCCTGCGCGCCGGCTGCGATGCCTACATCATCAAGCCGCTGCGCTACAAGGAGCTGTACCAGGTGATCGACACGCTGCTGCAAAAGAACATTACTCCTCCGACTTGAGTCCTCTCCATGGCCAGCCAACCCGCAACGCTGTTGATCGTTGATGATGAAATCCAGGTGCGCAAGCTGCTGGAAACCCTGTTGCGCCACGAGGGCTACCAGACGGTGACCGCCGCCAGTGGCGAAGAAGCCTTGCGGCTGGTGGCGCAACAACCGCCGGACTTGATCCTGCTGGACATCATGATGCCGGGCATGGACGGTTATGAAGTGGCGAACCAGCTCAAGGGCAATACGGCCACGGCCAACATCCCGATCATCATGCTCTCGGCCCTGAGTGAATCCAGTGCGCGGGTCAGCGGCCTGGAGACCGGTGCCGAGGAGTTCATCAGTAAACCGGTGGAACGGGTCGAGTTGTGGTTGCGGGTGCGCAACCTGCTGCGGCTCAAGGCCCACAGCGACCAGCTGAAAAACCACAGCCTGATGCTGGAGCAGCAACTGCAAAACCAGCATCAAGAAAGCTCCCGCCTGAACGTCCATGACCTGGCCCGTCTGGACCTGGAAAAAGCCCTGCGCCTGGCGGTCGAGCGCGAAGAGTTCGTGCTGCATTACCAACCCAAGGTCGAGCTGGCCGGTGGTCAAGTCTGCGCGCTTGAAGCGCTGCTGCGCTGGGACCGGCCGGGCTATGGCGCGGTGTCGCCGGCGGTCTTTATCCCGATCCTGGAAAGCCAGGGCTTGATCGTGACGCTCGGGCGCTGGGTGATCGACCAGGTGTGCCGCCAGATCGCTGCCTGGCAATCCACAGCGGTAGGTGCGGTCGAGGTATCGGTGAACGTGTCGGGGCATCAATTGATCGAGGGCGACTTGATTGCCGACATCGCGGACTCCCTTGCAAGGGCTGGGGTGGAGCCGCATTGGCTGGAGGTTGAATTGACCGAAGGCTCGCTGATGGAGAATACCCAGCACACCATCGCCAGCTTGCAACGCTTGCGGGCGATGGGCGTGAAGATCTCCATCGACGATTTCGGCACCGGCTATTCAAGCCTGGCTTACCTGCGACGGTTCCCGATTGATACGCTGAAAATCGATATCGCGTTTATCCGCGAAGTCACCAGCAACCCGCAGGACGCGGCGATCACCCGTACCATCATCGAACTGGCCCACAGCCTGAAACTGCGGGTGGTGGCCGAAGGCGTGGAAACCCAGGCACAGCTGGAGTTTCTGCGCGAAGCCGGCTGCGATCAGATCCAGGGGTATCTGTTCAGCCGGCCGTTGCCGATGAGGGAACTGGAGCGCCTGTTGCTGGATAAATGCAGCCTGGTCAGGCCGCAGCCCCACTGACCCTGCGTTCAGGCACGCCGGCCTGAAAGCCCACTGTAGGAGCTGGCTTGCCGGCGATGCAGGCAACTCGGTTTTTCAGATACATCGAGGTGAGGCCATCGCCGGCAAGCCAGCTCCTACAGATGTTAGGGCGTACCCCATATCAAAAATCGCGCAAATGCTGGATATGCGTCCCCCCTCTAGGGATCCAACACCCCACCGCTGTAGCTGTCGGATAACCGGGAGCCGGTGAATTTGGCCACCACCGAGCCCTGGGACACCAGCCGCTCTCGATGCCCCGTCACCATGCGCCCGGTTTGCGCTGCATGCAGCATCACCTCGGAATTCGGCTCCCCGGGCCGCCGAATAATCCGCGCAAACCGCTCGCCCTCTTCAACCTGCTCACCCAGGCTTTTCTCAAACACCAACACACCGGCACATGGCGCCAGGATGGTCTCCATGCAGCCCATATCCACTACCTGCCCGTGCCAGTCAGCAATCACCGGCGCTTCATCGATCACCCCGCTTGCACAGAGCCAGGCCCAGATTCCATCACCATCCTGCCCGGCCAGGGCATCACTCACATCCGCCTGCCCACGCAGTTCTATGGTCGCCGCCAAGCGCGGCTTGCCATGCTCAATGATGGTCTCTTCAAACGACCCATCGCCGCCCTCGTCCCAGACAATCACCACCTCCACCTGCAACGCCGCCGCCAACACCTGGCCCGCTGGCCAAAAGCTGCGGTGGATATACAGATATGGCAGCGCTTCGTCATCGGTGTGCAGGTCCAGCACCAACTCGGCATCCGCCGCCAGTTGCACCAGGCTTTTTTGCCATTGCGCCAGGTTGCTGGCCGGGCGCTCCATGGCCAATGAATGATCAAACGCGCGGTTGAAGTTCTGCCCGGTGGCCTCGTGAAATCGCCCCAGCAACCGCCCTTGGCGAAACTGGCCAATGCCAAACGGATTGGCCTGAGGCACCACCGTCACGGTGCCCTTGAGCCGCCCCTGGTCCTGGCACGCCTGCAAGCGTGGCAGCAATTGGTGCAACACCAACATCCCGGCGATTTCGTCGGCATGCACGCCGGCCTGCAGGTGCACCCGCGGGCCACTGCCGTTGCCCTCAAAGCGCCAGGCGCCAATGTGCAGGGTGTTCCCGGAATCACCGGGGACTTGCCACGAAAGGTCTGTTGCCATGCCGCTGCCCTCCTCTTGTTGGATCTGTAGGTATATATTGAACACCCGTTCAACCATGTAGGGTGTGCCTGTGGCCGAAGACCGTCGCGACCTGTTGATCGCCGCCACTCTGACCAGCCTCGCCCGGGACGGGCATGCCGGCATTTCCGTGCGGCGCATCGCCGCTGAAGCCGGGGTTTCGGTGGGGTTGCTCAATCACCATTTCGGCAGCATCGATGCACTGATTGCCGAGACCTATCACAAGCTCGCCAGCGAGCTGACCACTGCCCTCTGGCAGGAAGTCGACCAGGCCCAGGGCCCGGCGGCGCGGCTGGATGCATTCCTCGCCGGCTCGTTTTCCTCGCGGGTCATGGACCCAAAATTGCTGGGTGTATGGGTGGTGTTCTGGAGCCTGATCCGCCACTCCCAACACGTGAGTGACTCCCATGAAAAAAGCTACTGCGCCTACCTCGAACTGATCCGCCAACTGCTCGACGACCTGGCCGAAAGCGAAGGCTTTGTGATCCACGACACACGCCTGGCCGCCATCGGCTTATCGGCGATGCTCGACGGACTCTGGGTCGAGTGGTGCCTCAACCCCGGCACGTTCAGCCCCGCCAACGGGCTGCACATCTGCCGCTGCTGGATACAAGGGCTGCGTCACGGAGCATTCGGCGCCGACCACGTCCTGTGACACGTGGCGCCGGGCGCTGAACATGGCCAGGGTGCCGCTGATGGCGATCAGCACCGCGCCGAAGATCAGCGACACATCCATCACCGTGCCCCACACCAGGCTCGACAGCAGGAATGCCCAGATCAACCCGCTGTATTCAAACGGCGCCAACAGCGTGGCCGTGGCCCGGCGAAAACTCGCAAACAGCAGGAACTGGCCAATCCCGCCCACCAGCCCGGCGCCGAGCATGCCCAGCCATGCGGGCGTGGGTGACGGTGTGTGAGTCCAGGGCAGCGTCACGGCCATGCACACCACAAACACCACATTGGTGATCAGCATCTGCTCCAGCACCGAGGTGTTGTCGTCCACCTGGCGCAGCTGGATATAGGTAAATGCCCAGCACAGCGCAGCCGCCAGCGTCAGGCCAATCGGCAGCGGGTCAAGCAGGTTGCCGGGACGACAGGCAATCACCACGCCGACAAAACCGATGATCAGCGCGACCCACTGGCCCCGGCTGGCGCGCTCCTTGAGGATCAGCGCTGCGAGTAACGTGACCATGATCGGCGCGGAAAAATACAGGGTGGTCATTTCCGCCAGGGTCAGGTCCTTGGCGGCGGTGTAGTACAGCAGCCAGGCCAGCAGCGAGAGCAGGCCGCGGATGATCAACAGTTTGCGGCTGACCGAGTGCCAGGCACGCTTGAGCAAGCCCAGGCGCCCGGCGATCACGCACGCTGCAACCACCACCAGGCTGCGCCAGAACAGGATGGTGAACACCGAATAGTCGGCCACCAGCCATTTGATCCCGGCGTCCTGCAAGGCCAGGAACGCATAGGCCAGTGAGCACAGGGCAATCCCTTGCAACGAGCGATCGGTTTTCATCCGGCAGACCTGCGCAACGGTGTGCCGCGCCGCTCGGCAATCGCGTACATGGCTTCGATCAAAAAGGTCAGGCACAGGTAAACCCCTGCCACCAACAGCAGCGGCTGGTAGATCTGCAAGGTCTGGGCGCGCACCACGTTGGCGGCACCCAGCAGGTCGACCACCGCGATGGTCGAGGCCAGTGCAGTGGACTTGAGCAGCATCACCGTCTCCCCCGCCAGGGTCGGCAGCAACAGGCGCATGGCGCGTGGCAAGCGTACTCGCAACAGCGCCTGGCGTGGCGTCATACCAAACGCCGAGGCGGCTTCCATTTCACCCTTGGGCACTGCCAGTAACCCGCCGCGAATCACTTCACCGACGTACGCGCCCACCGACAGCACCAGCGCGAACACGATGTACCAGTAACCGTCCCGCAGGAACGGCCACAGGAAACTCCCGCGTATCATCGGGAACTGGGCGAACAGGCTGCCCAGGCCGTAGTAGAAAATGTAGATCTGGATCAGCAACGGAGTGCCCCGCAGCACGCTGGTGTAGGCCAGCGCACAACGGGCCAGCCACTTGCGCCGGGACAACCGCGCCAACGCCACCACCACCGCCAGGGCAAAGCCCAACAGCGCCGAGATCACCAGCAGTGACAGGGTCGTCTGCAAACCCTTGGCGATCAGCCCTGCGTAATAACTTATCCACTCAGGCATGTGCGGCTCACTCGACAACCGGCATCCAGCGACGAATACGTCGCTCCAGGCGCCCGGACAGGTAGTTGGAAGCCAGCGTCACCAGGTAATACAAGGCGGCGGCCGTGAGGTAGAACAACAGGTAATGCCGGGTGGAGCCTGCCGCCTGCTTGGCGGTGTACAGCAGTTCGTTGGTGCCCACCACGCTGATCAACGCGCTGTCCTTGATCAGGTTGATCCACAGGTTGGACATGCCGGCCAGCGCGTACGGCGCCATGATCGGCAGAGTCACGCGGCGGAACAGGCCAAGGCCGCTCAAGCCAAAGGCCCGCGCCGCTTCGATCTGGCCATGGGGAATCGCCAGGATTGCCGCACGAAAAATCTCCGAGGCGTACGCGCCCTGCACCAGCCCCAGTACCAGCACCGCCACCAGCGGGCCGCTGATGTTGAACTGCTCGAACCCCAGCCACAGCATCAGCACGTTAAGGCCCATCGAGCCTGCGTAGTACAGCAGCAAAATCAACAGCAGCTCGGGCACTGCGCGAAATACCGTGGTGTAGCCGCGCATCAGCAGGGCAATCGGACGCGGTGCACTGAGCTTGGCGCAGGCCACCACCAGGCCAATCAACAGCCCCACTGCAAACGAGCCGGCAGATATCTGCAGGGTCATCCATAACCCTTTGAGCAATGCGTTGCCCCAACCTTGTTCGCTGAAGCTGAGTAGATCGAACATCGCTGCTCCCTATTTCGATGACACGCAGTGACCCTGTGGCCAGGGAGCTTACTGTGGCCAGGGAGCTTGCTGTGGCGAGGGAGCTTGCTCCCGCTGGACTGCGCAGCAGGCCCATTTTTTGGGGGCGCTTCGCACCCCAGCGGGAGCAAGCTCCCTCACCACAACAGCGCCCTCGCTAAAGGGTTAGTTTGTGTAGGGGCTGTCGCAGACTTTGCTGACATAGGCCGGGGTATCAGCGCGCTTGCAAGGGCTGACCGACACACCAAACACGCTCTGCGAGAGGTCAGCGTAGTCCTTGCTCACCAGCAATTCACCGATGGCCTTGTCCAGCCGGGCCTTGAGTTCGGTGTCTTCCTTGCGCAGGCCGGCGCCTACACCGCGGCCAATCACCGGGTCATAAGGCACTTCGGCGATCTCGGCCAGGCCCTGGGCTTCAGGGGTTTTCACCATCATGGCGATGGCGATGCCGTCGGCCATCATCAGGTCGGTGCGCCCGGCGATCAGGTCGGCGTTGGCCGACTCTTGCGTGTCGTAGTACTTAAGGTCCGCAATGTTCTCGTAGTACTTCTTCAGGTAGTTGGCGCTGACCGTGGAGATCTGCACGCCAATGATCTTGCCCTTCAGGCCTGCCGGCGAGACCTCGACGCTGGTGCCCTTGGGCCCGGCGATGCCAAGCAGCGAATCGTAGTAGGCGCGGCTGAAGGCAATCTGTTTTTCACGCTCGTCGGTGACCGACATCGAGGAGAAGATCACGTCGATTTTCTTCGCCAACAGAGACGGAATAATCTCGTCCCACGCCACTTCCTTGATCTGGCACTCAGCCTTCATCAAGCCGCAGAGCTTATGGATCAGGTCCACTTCAAAGCCCGTCCACTCCCCGTTACCGCCCTTCACCGTGAACGGTGGGTAGGGTTCCGCCGCCACCGCGAACACAATGGGTTTTTCCGCCGCGAGCGCCGAACCTGCCGCCAGCATCAACACTGCACTGCTCAACCACTTTGCCAATCGTTTGGATTTCATGATCTTGCCCCGTCTTTTTTTGGAGTTAGCGAGTTTGATGCGCGTTGACGAATTGCCGGCAACGTTCACTGCGTGGGTCGATAAACACTGAGTCTGGCGAGCCGGTTTCCTCGATCAAGCCTTGGTGCAGAAAAGCCACTTTGGATGACACATCCCGGGCGAACGCCATTTCATGGGTCACCAGGATCATGGTGCGGCCTTCTTCGGCCAGCGAGCGAATCACCCGCAGCACTTCGCCCACCAGTTCCGGGTCGAGGGCCGAGGTGGGTTCGTCGAACAGCATGACTTTGGGGCGCATGGCCAGGGCGCGGGCGATGGCCACGCGCTGTTGCTGGCCGCCAGAGAGAAACGCCGGGTATTCGTTGCGCTTGGCGGCCAGGCCAACCCGGTCGAGCAGGGCTTCGGCGCGTTCGATGGCTTCGGCCCGGCTTTCGCGCAGCACCTGGATCGGCGCTTCGATGAGGTTCTCCAGCACAGTACGATGGGGCCAGAGGTTGAAGTTCTGGAACACCATGCCCAGGGTCGAGCGAATCCGCACCAGTTGTTTGGCGTCGGCCACCCGCGGTGCGCCGGGGCGGCCGTAGTTGAGCTTGATGCTTTCGCCGTCAACGTGAATGTTGCCCTGGTCCGGCACTTCGAGCATGTTGATGCAGCGCAGCAAGGTGCTTTTGCCCGAGCCGCTGGCGCCGATCAGCGAGATCACTTCGCCTTCGCGGGCGGTCAGCGAGATGCCCTTCAGCACTTCGATATTGCCGAAGCGTTTATGCAGGTCGAGCACCTCGATCATTTTCTTCGCCGCTACCGGCAACACGCTGATGGTTTTCGCCGCAGGCTCTATTCGTGGCTCACGGGCGAGCTTGGCGACGAAGCGGCTGATACGCTCGCAGGCCTCGGCCAGCCGCGCTTCGCCCAGGGTGAACGACAGCCGTACAAAGCCTTGGGCCGGTTCACCGAAGGCGGCCGCATCCAGCACGGACACCCCCGCCTCGCGGAACAAGCGCCAGGCAAAGTCCAGGGAACCCAGGCCGGTGTCCCGCACGTCCACCAGCACAAACATGCCTGCTTGCGGGGTTTGTACGTGGATGCCCGGGCAACCGCTCAGGCCGGCTACCACCAGGTCACGGCGGCGACGGTAGGTTTCACGCATCCCGTGAGTGACTTCATCGTGGGCCAATACTGCGGCGGTCGCGGCTTGCATCACAAAGCCCGGCAAGCCGTAGAGCATGCTCAACACCAGGGTTTCGGCGTGGGCCACCATGCTCGGTTCGGCGATGATCCAGCCGATACGCCAGCCGGTCATGGCGTGGGATTTGGACAGGCTGCCAATCACAATGCAGCGTTCGGCCATGCCCGGTAGGGCAGCCAGGCTGTGGTACTCACCGTCGAACACCAGGCTTTCGTAGACTTCGTCCACCACCACCCACAATTCATGTTCGATCGCCAGGTCGGCAATTGCTTGCAGCTCCCGGGGGTTGAGCACCACGCCGGTGGGGTTGTTGGGGTTGGAGAAGAAAATCGCCCGGGTGCGTGGCGTGATAGCGGCGGCCAGTAGCGCCGGGTCAAGGCGAAAACCCGCGTCGGCGGAACACGGCACGCGCACCAGCGTCGCGCCGCTGGCCTTGAGTGTGGCTTCGTAAGTGACGTACATCGGGTCGAGCACAATCACCTCATCACCGGCCTGCAACAGGCACAGCGAGGTGACGAACAAGGCGTTTTGCGCACCGGCCACGGTGATAACGTTTTCAGCATTCAGGGGCCGCGCCAGGGACTTGCTGTAACGCGCGGCGATCGCATCGCGCAGCGCCGGGCGGCCGGGGATTTCGGTGTAGTGGGTGTCGCCCTGGCGCAAGGCCTCTACGGCAGCGTCGGTGATGAAAGAAGGCGTGGCGAAATCCGGGTCGCCCACGCTCAGGATAATGATGTCTTCGCCTTTGCTGCTGGCCTGGAACGCGGCGTGGTGGATGTCCCAGGCGGCTACGCCCTGCCCTGCAATTCGCTCAACAAAGGGTGAAAACCGCATGCCAGTGCCTCTCGTTCAATCAGAAAAAGCGCAAGCCCGCTTGTTGCCAAGCGGGGGGTTGCAGCCAACATAATTGAAACTGAACACTCGTTCAACGGCAAATTCAGCGGATGTCGTTAACAGCTAAAACAGGTCGTTGTGGTGGTTTGCCCATCAGGTCGCACTGATGGTCTTGCAGCTCTTCGGCAGACGCCAGGTTCCACTCCTTGAGCGTCAACCGCGTGGTCAGCAATACGAAGTTGCCGTTCGCACCCGGTGCCAGCAGCAAGCTATAGCTGGCCATGGTGTCGCCCTGGGCTTGCACGTACTCGTTCAAGATGGCCAGCGGGTCACGCAGGTCGAAATCGGCAGCCGACAACGTGCGGGCGCTGTAGGTATGCCCCAGCAGCTTTACCGGCAGGGTTTGCCATTGCTCATTGAGGGTTGCGGCGCGTTCGTTGAGGGTGTTGAAAACGTCAGGGCGCAGGCAGGCGATGTGGATGTGCAGCTGGTTTTGCGAGCGGCCAAACCGGGAGTTGATCGCCAGTGACACAAAGCGGTCGGCAATCGGAGCCGGCAGGCCGGTTGACAACACATCATGGTGTTTCCAGGCCTGGGCAAAGTAATGCGGCAGCAAGTCCCGGGTCAGCGCGATGTCTTCGATGCCGCTGACTTTATCGGTAGGGATCAGCAAGTCCTGATAGGGGCCGTTAAGGTCCTTGAGCAACGCAAAGCCCTTGTTCGGGTCCACCTGCAGGCATGGGCTGGGGTTTTGATGCAGACGCTGGTCAGGCACACATTGGCGGCTGACGATCTGCCACAGCGCATCGGGGTTGCCCCGCCATTTCCAGGCGCCCGCCAACGCCGCCACACACAGCAAACCACCGACAATCGTAAATACGGTACCGCGCTTCATGCCAAAAACCTCAACGCCAAAGGAATGTCTTTTGTTGTTTTGCAACTGCAAGACATCCCTGTCGCAAAGGTTAACGTTTGGCAGGGGCCATAAATTCCGGCCCTACCGGGTCTTTTATCGTGCTGGCCAGAATACGGTCGATATGTTGCAGGTCATCGGCGGTGAGTTGCCAGCCGAATGCGTCCTCGATGCCTTTGAGTTGCTCCGGACGTCGGGCGCCCCACAGCGCAATTGTCGGGCCCTGGTCCAGCACCCAGCGCAACGCCAGGGCCAATACTGACTTGCCGTGGCACTCACGGGCGTACACGTCCAGCGCCGCCACTGCCGCCAGGTATTGCTCAAAGCGTGGCGCCTTGAATTTAGGGTCGAGCTTGCGTACGTCGTCGCCGTTGAACCGTGTGCCAGCGTGCATGCTGCCGGTCAACAGGCCTCGGCACAGCGAGCCGTAGGCCAACACCACCAGGGAGTTTTGCTTGGCGTACGGCAGGATATCGCTGTCGATCGCCCGCTCGAACAGGTTGTAGGGCGGCTGCACGGCGTCCAGGTGGGTGTACTGACGGAAGTCATCCATTTGCGCGGGCGAATAATTGCTCACGCCCACGGCGAGGACCTTGCCTTCACGGCGCAGTTTTTCCAACTCGCCGGCGGTTTCCTCCTGGGCCACCAACGGGTCGGGCCAGTGAATCTGGTAGAGGTCGATGTAATCGGTTTCGAGGCGCACCAGCGAGTCTTCGATTTCCTTGCGGATACGCTGGGCGGTAGCGTTGCGCCGCGTGGTGCCGTCGTCCCACTGCAAGCCGGCCTTGGTCGCGATCACCGCCGTATGGCGCACCCCGCGCAGCGCTCGGCCGATCAACTCCTCGGACAAACCCAGGCCATAGACCGGCGCGCTGTCGATCAGGTTGATGCCGCTGGCCAGTGCATGACGGATCGTCTTGATCGACACCTCGTTATCAGCACCGCCCCACATCGAACCGCCCATGGACCAGGTACCCAGGGCAATGCGCGAGACGGGCTTGTCGATCCCCGGGATCTTGATGGTTTCGATACTCATTAAAAAGCCTCCGCCAGAAACATTCAGTAAAAAAACGATTACTCTAGATCATCCGAGGTTGAATCGGGCTCAACGCCGCGTGAAACCCCAACCCTTGAAAGGTGCTTGATATGGCTGCGTTCAACCGCTCCGAGTTGGCCGACCTGAATGTATTCATGGCAATCATCCGTCGCCGCAGTTTCCGGCATGCCGCTAATGAACTGGGCGTGACCACCTCGGCCCTGAGCCACACGATGCGCAATCTGGAAACCCGCCTGGGGGTCAAGCTGCTCTACCGTACCAGCCGTGCCGTGGAGCCTACCGATGCCGGCGTGGTACTGGCAGAAAAGCTCACGGCCGGCTTTGCGATGATCCAGGACGGCCTCGACACCCTCGAACTGTACCGCGAGGCGCCGATTGGCCGGCTGCGCCTGAATGTACCCCGGGATGCCGCCGTATTGCTGATCTCCCCGGTGCTGGGCGAGTTCACCCGCACCTACCCGCAACTGCGCCTGGACGTGATGATCGAAGACCGCATGCTCGACATCGTCGCCGAAGGCTACGACGCGGGTATCCGCTATGGCGCCACGGTGCCTCAGGACATGGTGGCCGTGCCGCTGACCGGCGAGCTGCGCTGGATCATGGTCGCCTCCCCGGCCTACCTCGCGGCAGCCGGAACACCAGCCGTGCCCAAGGACTTGCTCGGCCATTCCTGCGTACGCATGTACCTGGGCGACAAGACCACCTACAAGTGGGAACTGGGCAATGGTGCCCGCCAACAGCGCCTCGATGTGCCCGGCCACTTCAGCGCGGCCGACACCCAGACCATCGTCGATGCGGCCCTCCAAGACGTGGGCATCGCCTACTGCCTGGAGAATCGCGTGCTCCCCGAGCTGGCAGACGGCCGTCTGGTAGAAGTGCTGCGCGATTGGGCCTGCGTCGGCGCGCCACTGTGCATGTACTACCCCAGCCGGCGTCAGTCGCAGCCGGGGTTGCGGCAACTGATCGAGATGATTCGCCTGCGGACCATGACCATGGGCAGGTAATACGCTGCATCAATTGAATGCCGGTGGGATGGAATCGCGGCGAGGAGGACGGGTACGAAGGATTACACCCGGTGGAGCGAATAGCTCCTTGGGTGTACTCGATAAATTACCGGATGAAACCCATGACGATCACTTCAACCCGCGCTCCCGCGCCCTTCATACCGTTGAATACACAGGCGGAGCCATACCTCCTGCGCAGCGCTCGTGCCGCAGTCCTGGAAAGTGTCCCGGCCGGTTTGCCCAGGCCCGCGGCTGCCGGCCCACGTGCCGACGGCGACAGTGAACTTGCTGGGCTGGTGGCCAAGGCGTTGCTTCAGGTAAGCGGCGATCACAGCCATGACGACGCGATCATGGTCGAGAACATTCCGCCAAACTCAACGTTCGGGCAATGGTGGTCGCAATTGGGGCGCGCCATGGAGTCCCCGCAAGTGCGTGACTGGCTGAGGACAAACGGGATAAACACGGCATCAGTGATGATTGCCCCCACCTCTGGTCGGATCTCCTATCAGCTCACACCCACTGCCCCGGGGCAAACAAACGGCCTGGATGACAAGGGCTGGGCGCAAGTGGGCGCACATGTCAGGGCGGCGGCAAGCGTTGTCGGAGACGGCAGTCCTGACCGATTTAAACCGCCGCTTTCGCAAGGCAGCAGCAGTGCGCCCCTGTGGCTGGTGAGCCAATTCTACAAAGAGCCGGAACATATCCTGCCGGTCCACGCCCATGAACGTGCAGCAGAGTTGGAGCGGGACAAGGCCTTTCCCGAACTGGACGGGGCGCGTTTCGAGAACGTACATGAAACCCGTAGCGCGGATGAACTTGAGCGCCAGAAAGCGCTGGTGGGCAATACTCAAACACTGAACACAGTGGCGCTTGAGCTCAACTACCTGCTTGAGCGGATTCAATCGGGCAGTGTCGGGAGTGCAGATATCCTCGACTACCTGCACAAGAACACCTTCGAGCTGCACCTCGACAGCTCCTACCGCCAGCCTGGTACCGCACCCTGGAACTCCATCAGCCTCAAGGAGTTCCTGGAGGTCAATGGTTGGGATATTCCAAGCACTCCCGAGGGGGTGGAGAACCTCAGGGATTATTTGCTCAGGCCTGAACTCCAGGCGCCCAGACATGGCAATTATGGCGGCGCACTGCAATGGCAGCCCCCGCTTGCGCGCGATACGCTGATACAGCTGCGGGCCGGCCTGCACCACGGCAAGATCGGTGACGTTGACTTGAGCCGGTTCAAGAACGTGCTGGAATACCTGATGCAGGGCAGGTCGTTCGAGCCTTCCGAATTGCGGCACCCCACGCGGCTGCTTGACTCGCTGATCCAATCACCCAAGGGCAAGGCATTGGGCGAGGCCCTTCAGGCAAAATTTGACGCGAAGTCCATCAAAGGCAGTGCCACTGAGTGGCTGTTGGCGGCCATGAGTGTGGACCACGACAGTTCATTCCGCGCCACAGACCCCAGGTCGAGGCACTTTGTCGCAGGTTTTGCCGTGACCGGGACCAATACCTGGGGCAAGCCCGCCTCCACCGTTGTCAGCGGGCTAGCCAAGCACCTGGTCGACACGGGCAAGGCATCGTCACCCGAGAAGGCGTCGATCCAGGCACATTTGCTGCTCTGCACTCGCGCGCCGGAGTTTCTGGTTAAAAATATCCCTGAACAGGTAACCCCCGGTTCTCATAGTTGGGTCAGTTTTGTCACCGCGGTCGAACGCGTCGAGGCTCAGTCTCCAGGTTCAGCCGCAGGCCTGTCCTACGGGCAGGTCATGCTCCAGGCTGAGGTCGCGCCGGTCTGCGCCCAGGAGCGTTATGTTGAATATGCCGCCCAGCAAGAGGCACTCAAGGATTGGGCCTTCGCCAACGGCATGCCGTTCCCGCTGACCGACGTACAAACGAATGATGTGCGCGATGCATTCAATGCGCAGATCAACGAGCTGAAAGCGGCCAGTGAAGCGCAAAGCACCCCGATGCCGACGCGAAAGGAACTGGGACTGGAACAGCTGAAGCAGAAACTGCCGCACATGACGCAGGCGCAACTGGAGGAAAAATGCATCACCCTGAAAGAGTCCAATAAGGATTTCCCCGGGCCCTATTCGGTGCTGGACCTTTATATGGATGAGAGAGCCTATGTCGAGAAACGCCTTGAAGGTGTGCCTGGCAATCCTCCCAGTACCTTTCAATGGACCTCCACCTCAAGCGCCGTGGACATCGATGACATTCTGGAAAAAACCAAAGACCTTCCATTCATAGGAAGCGTTTTTCAGAACGCATTCAGCGCTTACGCAACCGGTCTGGAAAAAAGTATTGGCACCCAAGTCAAAAGCATGATTTCGCGATTGCCTCTGCAAGACCGTAATAACTTTGAATACGGGAAAATCACCCTCGTCAAAGAGGTCGACGTTGCCCGATTAACCGCTGCCGAGACGCCACGCGAGCGGGTCAAGCCCAACACGCTGCTGGTCCAGACCAAGCGCACCGTTGCCGGGCGCGGTGAAACCGTTCACACCTATGAAATCGACCTGAAAAAAGGCCTGATCGTGGAGCGCCCGGACGTAAGGCATTTACAACCTGAGCCGAGTTTTGTCAGCCGCCCGCTCGCCGACAACAGCCAGACACGCAGGGACTTTGATGAAGTGCAGCCCAAGGGTGACTACACCCCCGGGCTGACCGATGAAAAACCGAACAGCTACGCGACTCCCAACAGTTTCAACAGCGAGAGAACTTCATACATCGCCGACGCCTTGGTGCAAGACGCCGATATACAGTCGTTGAGAAACGAAGCCCATGGGGTGACCACCTTTGCTACCGAAGTGCCCTTCTACAAAAAAACCAAAGAGTTTTTGCTTAACCTCATTCCGTTAAGATCGGCGATTGTCAATTTTCAGAACGGTGAATTAGGGGCTGGCGTGCGGGACCTGGTCATGGATGTATTTGGTTTCGCCGCCGGTATTGGCACGACGGCAAGAGCCGGCAAGGCATTGCAGGCCGGCGCGTCAGCCTTCAGCACGTTCGTTCACGCATCAAAGATTGTCGGGCGGGCGGCCCTGGGCAGCCTTAATCCAATCAGTGGCCTGGATGACATTGCCAAGGGTGCATTGAAGCTGGGCCGCAAGACGCTGACCGCCGGACGTAATGGCCTCCATCATGTGCGTGGCACCTTGCGCAGTGTCGACGTGACCTCACTGGTTAAAAAGCCCGGAATCAGTGAAGGCGTCATCAAGGCAGCCAACACAGCAGATGAGGTCAAGGTGTTTGCAAAATTCGATGACGCCACGGGCAATTGGCATGCCCTGAACTTGAAAACAAAGCAGCCTTATGGAGCGCCCCTGGAGAACTTCAAACCCAATAAAGTGCCGATGGAGACACTTCATAACAACACCGATTTACTGCATAAAAAACTGGGGGCGCCTTCTCAGATCTGCTATGAAAAATCATTGCTGGTGGGCCAGGCAGAAAACGCACTGCCGCTTAAAACGCGCCAAACAGTGCTGGCCAGCATGAACCGGTCGGCAGGTTCCACTTCAAATTACACCCCTCGCTATAACGAGCTTATGGGTATTACGCCCGGTAACACCGGCAACGTATTTAATCCGGCGGACTTTACCGAATCGGGCATTATCAACTTCATGGACAAAAATAGAGGTGGGGTGATCGTTCATACCGCTTATGTACAAAAAACCAGCGACGGAAAGTTATTCCTCTACAACACCAACCAAACCACGCTGGATGGCGCGATGGTCAAAGCCACCGGAACCATAGATCAATCTGCCGGGGCATTGGTGCACAACCTCGATAACCAGGGTTTGCAGAGTTGGCTCGACACGGGATACGACTTCGCTTTCACCCCCAACAGCACCCTCAACGCCAACATAAAACGCCTTGCGGCCTGATAGACCGTGCATTGCCCGGGCACGCATGCGCGTTTTTTGAACCTCTGTGTCCCGGCAAACCTCCAACGTTCACACAGACCAGGCCCGGGACTAATCAATGACGTTCATTCTATGGATGGCCGTACTGGGCGCGGTGCTGCTCACCCTCGCCCTCACCTCCTCCTACCTGCGCTGGATGCCGGTCACCACGTCGGCCGTTTGCCTGCTGCTGGGTATCGGCATTGGCCCGTTGGGCATGGACCTGCTGCACCTGGACATCAAGGGTTCAGCCCGCTGGATGGAACACCTGACGGAAGTCGCGGTGCTGTTTTCGCTGTTTGTCAGTGGGTTGAAGCTGCGCCTGCCACTCAAGCATCGCACCTGGCGCATCGCGTTTGGCATGGCGGGCCCGGTGATGCTGCTGACGATCGTGGGCACCTGCGCAGTGCTGCATTGGGTGTTCGACCTGTCGTGGGGCGTTTCGCTGTTGGTGGGGGCGATTCTTGCACCCACCGACCCGGTGCTGGCGGGTTTGGTACAGGTCAACAATGCGCAAGACTATGATCGGTTGCGCTTCGGCTTGTCCGGCGAGGCGGGTTTAAACGACGGTACGGCGTTCCCGTTCGTGATCTTCGCGTTGATCTTCATGCAGCACGGCGGTTTCGACGGTGACTGGCTGGGCGGCTGGGTCCTGAAAAACCTGCTGTGGGCGGTCCCGGTTGGGCTGTTGACGGGGTACTGGATGGGCCGGGGTATCGGCCGCGTCACCCTCAAGATGCGTATCACCAATGCTGACAGCACCCTCTCACCCAATGATTACCTGACCCTGGCCTTGATCGCCTTGGCCTATGTAGTGGCCGAAGCCATTGGCGGTTATGGCTTCCTGTCGGTATTTGCCGCCGGCCTCGGGCTGCGCCAGGCAGAGTTCAAATCTACCGGCAACTCCAAGACCCCCGCCGAGCATTTGGCCCAGCCGGTAGTCGGCCATATGGAAGTAGAGCCGGCAAAGGCGCTGCATGGCAATGTGGGGCAGTTGCAAGACACGCAGATCGCCGCCGGGGTGATGATGGGCGACATGCTCGCCTTCGGCGGCCTGGTGGAGCGCTCGATGGAGGTATTTTTGGTCACCCTGTTGGGCGTGGTGCTGGTCAGCCACTGGGACTGGCGGGCGCTGGCGGTAGGCGCATTGCTGTTCTGCGTGATTCGCCCATTAAGCGTGCTGTCCATGCCCTGGGGCACGCTGCTGGATCGCAATCAACGCGGGCTGATGGGGTGGTTCGGGATTCGCGGGATCGGCAGCATCTACTACCTGTTCTATGCCATCAACCATGGGTTGGTGGGCACCAGCAGCGTGGTGGCGGTGAACCTCACGCTGTCGGTGATTGCCCTGAGCATCGTCGTTCATGGCCTCAGCACCCAACCGATGCTGGCGTGGTATGAACGGCGTGCCCAGGCACAACAATGACGCTTATTCCTGGCTCTCGGTGTGGCCGACGTCAGCGGCATCATCCAAATCGTTAAGCGGCACTTCGGCATCATCCATCAAGGAGCCCGGGTCTTCGTTGCCCGGGTCATTGAGTTCATCGTCTACTTCTATGTCAACTGACATGACCGTCTCCTCTAACCGCCTTGGGTATCGATATCGGCATCGGTTTCAGGCTTGGGCTCGCGCTCGGGCTTGAAGTCTGGACTGTAGTCGTTTTCTTTGGCTTTTGGGTCGGCGGCAGGTTTGGGATCCTTGGGTGCCGCAGCACCTGTGCCCGGTGCCGGTTCGCCGCGGTCAATGGCGGGGTCGTTACGGTTGCTGGTTTGCGGGTCGTTGTCTGTGCTCATGGCTCACCTCTGTTGGAAAAACGCAGACTGCGTAAAGTGTAAGGTCGTGTGCGGGTCGGTGAAGTTCCAATTGCTTATGAGCCAGGATTGTCCACCTGGATATAAAACGCGTAGGCACCCAGCAGCACCCAGAACACCATGAACAACCAGGGCGCGCGCATCGAGAACAACAAGGATTTGCGATAGCCCTTGTGGGACGACTCCGTTTCGCTGAACAGCGGCGATTCGTCGTAGGCCATGCCCATCACCGGTTCACTGCGCAGCAGTTCGCTTTGCTTGTAGTGCCAGTGATCGATGATTTCGTAGGCCGCCCGAATGCCCGGCCAGGCATTCAGGGAACTGAGGATGCCGAGCATCGCCAGGAATACCGGCACCACCAGGGTGAACAGCTTGCCCCACTCAGGGTTGAGGTTGCCCATGCCGGAAACGAAGGCAATCACCAGGAACGACTGCGCCGTGAGGTAGGCGTCGGTGCGGTTCGCCAGGATGCTGGTTTCGTATTGGATCTCGCGCCGGTAGAAGTCGAGCCGGTCCTTGGGGGAGCCGAAAATCTTCGCGGAGTGCTCGCTGTGGTCAGTCAGGCTCGATTCCGGGGTGTCGGGTGAGATGATTCTGGGCACGTCCGTGCTCCGTGCTGGCATATGAAGCCCTTTAGAAGAACTGGCCTGATGCAAAGTTCAAGTAATCAGTGCACCGTTTTGGAGCGGCCGGTTCTATATATGGCGAGGCCGCTTGCCCCCGCCGGACCGGGCTGGCGCTGCACACGTGGCGCTCTTATTCTTTTTTGGGGCCGCTGCGCAGCCCAGCGGGAGCAAGCTCCCTCGCCACAAGGTGTGGTGGCACAGGCATTGCTTTAATCCTTCAATCACCCACCTGCCCCGCCTGAATACAGGAGCAATCGTTACCTCCCGACCCAGAGCCCAGCCCAAAAGAAAGTAAGGACCAGACCCGCTGGCACCATCAGCCACGGGCCCATAAAAAAATGCGTTTTATAAAGCGGCAGTGCCCCCCAAAGCATATTCCCGGGCACTGACAAGGTATTGGAATGGCTCGATCTTTCTTTGATGAAATGAATGACGCACAAGGCGTTTGTCGTGCGCACTATCAGGAATTCTCCCGCTGGCTGGCCAATACGCCGCCAGAGCTGCTGGCCCAGCGCCGACGTGAAGCCGACCTGCTGTTTCACCGCGCCGGGATCACCTTCACCCTGTATGGCGACGAGCAAGACACCGAGCGCCTGATCCCCTTCGACATCATCCCCCGCAGCATCCCCGCCAGTGAATGGAGCATCATCGAGCGCGGCTGTATCCAGCGGGTGAATGCACTGAACATGTTCCTCGCCGACATCTACCACGACCAGCGCATCATCAAGGCCGGGATCATTCCTGCCGAGCAGGTGCTGGGCAACGAGGGTTACCAGAAGGCGATGGTCGGCCTGGACCTGCACCGCGATATCTACTCGCACATCTCCGGGGTCGACCTGGTACGCGATGGCGACGGCACCTACTACGTGCTCGAAGACAACCTGCGCACCCCCAGCGGCGTGAGCTACATGCTCGAAGACCGCAAGATGATGATGCGCCTGTTCCCGGAGGTGTTTGCCAAGCAGCGCATTGCCCCGGTGGACCACTACCCCAACCTGCTGCTCAAGACCCTCAAAAGCTCCAGCCGCCTGGACAACCCCAACGTGGTGGTGCTGACGCCTGGGCGCTTTAACAGCGCATTCTTCGAACACGCGTTCCTGGCCCGGGAAATGGGCGTGGAACTGGTGGAAGGTGCCGACCTGTTCGTGCACGACCTCAAGGTGTTCATGCGTACCACCGATGGCCCTAAAGCCGTCGATGTGATCTACCGTCGCATCGACGATGCATTCCTCGACCCGCAGGCCTTCAATCCCGACTCGATGCTCGGCGTACCCGGCCTGGTCGCGGCCTACTGCGCGGGCAATGTGGTGCTGGCAAATGCCATCGGCACCGGCGTGGCGGATGACAAATCCATCTACCCGTACGTGCCGGAGATGATCCGTTTCTACCTGGACGAAGAGCCGGTCCTGCAAAACGTGCCGACCTTCCAGTGCCGCAAACCCGACGAGCTGTCCCACGTACTCGCCCATCTGCCAGAGCTGGTGGTGAAGGAAACCCAGGGCTCCGGCGGCTACGGCATGCTGGTGGGTCCGGCTTCCAGCGCTGCCGAGATCGAGGATTTCCGCCAGCGCATCAAGGCCCGGCCCCACGCCTACATCGCCCAACCAACCTTGAGCCTGTCCACCTGCCCGACCTTTGTCGAAAATGGCATTGCGCCGCGGCATATCGACCTGCGGCCCTTCGTGCTCTCGGGCAAGGAAACCCGCCTGGTGCCCGGTGGCTTGACCCGTGTGGCACTGCGTGAAGGTTCATTGATCGTCAACTCGTCGCAAGGCGGCGGAACCAAGGACACCTGGGTGGTGGAGGGCTGAGTATGCTGAGTAGAACCGCCGCAGATTTGTATTGGATGTCGCGTTACCTGGAGCGTGCCGAGAACCTGGCGCGCATGCTGGAAGTCAGTTATTCGCTGTCGTTGATGCCCCAGGCCGGGCGCAGTGACGGGCTGGACGAGCTGGCCATGTCGTTGCTCTGCAGCGGTACCCTGGAAAGTTACCTCGAGCGCCATAAGCAGTTGGACGCCGAGCGCATGTTGCACTTCTTCGCCCTCGATGAGGAAAACCCGGCGAGCATCTATAACTGTTTGCGGGCTGCTCGCGGGAATGCCCACGCGGTACGCGGGCGGATCACCGCCGACATGTGGGAGAACCTCAACGCCACCTGGCTGGAGATGCGCAGCATTGCGGCCGGTGGGTTGGCGCGCCATGGCATCAGCCACTTTTGTGACTGGGTAAAGCAGCGTTCGCACCTGTTTCGCGGGGCCACGTCCGGGACGATCATGCGTAATGACGCGTATCGGTTTATTCGGTTGGGCACGTTTGTCGAACGGGCGGATAACACGTTGCGCCTGCTGGATGCGCGGTATGAGATGTTTGGCGAGGAGTCCGAAGAGGTCAGCGACTTGTCGGCACGCGGGTATTACCAGTGGAGTGCACTGCTGCGGGCGTTGTCGTCGTTTGAGGCGTATACCGAGCTGTATCCGAATGCGTTGAATGCGCGGTCTGTGTCAGAGCTGTTGCTGTTGCGCAGTGACGTGCCCCGCTCGCTGCATGCATGCATTGAGGAGTTGAGCCATATTTTGGCGGACTTGCCCGGGAGTTATGGGCGTACGGCGCAGCGTTTGGCGGCGGAGTTTGAGGCGCGGCTGCGGTATACCGGGATTGATGAGATTCTGGAGGATGGGCTGCATAGCCGGTTGACGGAGTTTATCGATACCGTGCGGCAGTTGGCGCGGGCGATTCATAGCTCGTACCTGGAGGTGGTCTGAACACCGCTGCAAACCCATGTGGGAGCTGGCTTGCCTGCTCCCACCTTTGAAGTGTGCAGGGGTTGGGTTATTGGTTTTTCACCAATACGGGCTCGGCGCGGTATTGGTCGGGAAACAGTTTTTTCAGCTGTGCCACCTTGGGCAGGTCGTTGATTACGATGTAGGGGTACGAGGGGTTTTCGGTCAGGAAGTCCTGGTGGTAGGACTCTGCCGGGTAGAACGCTTTGCCCGTTTCAACTTTGGTCACGATCGGTTTGTCGAAGGCTTTGGCGCCGTCGAGTTGGTCGATGTAGGCCTGGGCGACTTTTTGCTGGTCGGCGTTCTGGGCAAAGATCGTCGAACGGTACTGGGTGCCGCTGTCCGGGCCCTGGCGGTTGAGTTCCGTGGGGTTGTGGGCCACCGAAAAGTAGATCTGCAGCAGCTTGCCGTAGCTGACCTTGCTCGGGTCGTAGGTCACGGAGACGGACTCGGCGTGGCCGGTATCACCGCCGCTGACGCTTTCGTATTGGGCGGTGCTGGCCGCGCCGCCGTCATAGCCAGAGACGGCGTTTTTCACCCCTTGCACGTGCTGGAACACACCCTGCACACCCCAGAAGCAACCGCCGGCGAACACGACGGTTTGCTGGGTGCTACCGTTTGCCGGCAGGTCCATGGCCGGTGGCGCAATGGCCACGGCGTCGTCGGACGGGCCGAAGGAGAAGGCCGAGCTGTGGCCGACGAAGGCAGCGAACGCCAGGGCCGGTAAGTACTTAAGCAGTTTCATCTCATTCACTCCGAAACATCAGAATAAACACGGTCAATTGTGGGAGCTGGCTTGTCGGGTCGCCGCATCGCTGCGATGGCGGTGGTGAATTCAACATCGCCATCGCAGGCAAGCCAGCTCCCACATTGATCGGGTTAACCATTCAAAATTTCGCTATGGGTTAGCCGAAGGTGAAGGCGTAGGCCGCCACTTGTGGGTCCAGAAACTCGATGGTGAAGGTCCGATCCTTGACCGCGCCAGGCTGGCGCACCAGTTGGTACAAGCGTTGTTCGGTCACCGTACCGCTGCCATCCGGGGCGACGTCGGTGCCGTGGGAATCCCCGGGCGCCTGGCCGTCGACGCTGACTTTGAAGCGCGCCGGCTTGCCGTCGGCGCCAGGGCCCAGCACCAGGTGCAGGTCACGGGCGTGGAAGCGGTAGACGATCTTGCCGTTGGCCGCCGCAAGGGTGGCTTGCTGGCCGCCGACGTTCCATTGGCCTTCGAGGGTCCAGTTGTTCAGCGCGAGATTGCCGGCCGCCGGGTAGTTGGCGACCTTGTCGGTGGCCAACGTGCCGGTGGAGACGAAGTTCTCGGCGCGCTGGAAGCCCAGGTAGGTTTCCGGCGACTGCACTTCGTTCATGTCCGGTGCAGCCTGGATACCCTTGGCATCGGCTTCGATCAAGCCGCCTGCGACTTTGGTGGCGCCCGCCTCACGCAGCAGTTGCTGGATAACCCGCTCGGACTCGGCGTAATCACCCTCGCCAAAGTGGTGGTAGCGAATCTGGCCCTTGGCATCGGCAAAGTAATGCGCCGGCCAGTACTGGTTGTTGAAGGCACGCCAGATCTTGTAGTCGTTGTCGATGGCCACCGGGTAGGTGATGCCCAGGTCCTTCATGGCCTTGGTGACGTTATTCACGTCGCGCTCAAAGGCGAATTCCGGGGCGTGCACGCCAATCACCACCAGGCCCTGGTCGCGGTACTTCTCGGCCCAGGCCTTGACGTACGGCAAGGTGCGCAGGCAGTTGATGCAGGAGTAGGTCCAGAAATCCACCAGCACCACCTTGCCTTTCAAGGCCTCGGCGGTCAGCGGTTCAGAGTTGAGCCATTGCACGGCGCCGTCCAGCGCCGGCAACTGGCCTTCCACGGGCAGTGTGTCGCTGTGGTTGGCGGCCATCATCGCGCCACCGGCCATCATCGCCCCGCTCTTCTGTTCAGGCTTGGCGCTGAGTTTTTCCACCAGGCTTTGTTCCAGGCCGCCAGTGGAGGCCGTCGACAAGCGCGCCAGAATCCCGGTGTCCAGGCCCAGGGCAATGGCTGCCACACCGGCCAGCATCAGCGCACCAAGACCACGACGCAGCCATTCACCGGCACCGAGCGAGCGCTTCATGAAGCCAAAGACTTTACCGCCGACCAGCAGCGCCAAGGCCAGGGAGGTGGCAGCGCCGGCCGCGTAGGCCAGCAAGAGCAAGGTAGTACCGATACTGGCGCCCTGCAGCGCGGCGCCCGTCAGCACCAGCCCCAGGATTGGCCCGGCGCACGGCGCCCATAGCAGCCCGGTGGCCACGCCGATCAGGAACGAGGCGCCCGGACGCGGCCGCGAATCGGCCCCGGCGGCTTGCGACAGGCGACTGCCCGCCGCCACCAATGGCCGGGTCAGGCGCTCGGACAGGCTTGGCAGCAGCAGCGTCAGCCCGAATAGCGCAACAAACAGCAACGCGAGCCAGCGACCGTACTGATTGACTTGCACCACCCAACCGCCGCCCACCGCCGCGAGTGAGGCGACCAGAGCGAAGGTCATCGCCATCCCCAGCAGCAGCGGCAAGCCACTGCGCAAAAACGGCTGCCCGGTGCGAGCGAAGACAAAAGGCAGGACCGGCAGGATGCATGGGCTGACAATCGTCAACACGCCGCCCAGATAAGCGAGAACCAAAAGCCACATGGGGTATTCCCTTATAAGAAGACATCGAATTAAGCCGCAGTGAACGTCATGGCTGCGCCGTTCATGCAGTAGCGCAGGCCGGTGGGTGCGGGGCCGTCATCGAACACATGGCCCTGGTGACCGCCGCAGCGCTTGCAATGGATTTCGTGGCGTTCCACACCGAAGGAGGTATCGACGTGGCTGGCCACGGCGTTTTCCAGGGGTTTCCAGAAACTCGGCCAGCCGGTGTGGCTGTCGAATTTGGTGGCTGAGGAGTACAGGGGCAGCGCGCAACCGGCGCAGGCGAAGGTGCCGCTGCGGTGTTCGTCATTGAGGGCGCTGCTGTAGGGGCGTTCGGTGCCCTCTTCCCGCAGGATCGCGTATTGCTCGGCGGTCAGCAGGGTGCGCCATTGCGCATCGGTGTGGCTGACTTCGAAATTTTCGGCGGCTTCGGCTTCGGCGATCAGGGTGGGACCGGCGTTGATTTTCTGCAGCAGGCCACCGGCGATTACCGCAAGCCCCAGGCCGCCGCCGGCGAGCAGGATCTGTCGACGTGAATACATGAGTTTCTCCTCACACAAATGCTTATAGCCGGCAAATAACCCTGTGGCTGACAAATAACCTGTGGCGAGGGAGCTTGCTCCCGCTGGAGTGCGCAGCGCTCCCGATTTTTTGGGGCCGCTGCGCGACCCAGCGGGAGCGAGCTCCCTCGCCACAATGGGGATGCGTACGTATGCCATTGCGATGAGTGAAGGTTAGGCCTTGGCTGGTCGCGAAATCCTCACGCAGAGTTAAACAATTCGTGATAACTACACTGGTGCAAAAGCCGCACAATGCGCGAATCACGAAGACAGGTTTCTATCAATGGATCAGCCCAAACGTGTCCTGGTGGTCGAGGACGATGCCCATATTGCCGATTTGATCTGCCTGCATCTGCGGGACGAGCTGTTCGAGGTGGTCCACAGCGCCGACGGTAACGAAGGCCTGCGCCTGCTGGAGCAAGGTGGCTGGGATGCGCTGATCCTCGACCTGATGTTGCCTGGCGTCGATGGTCTGGAAATTTGCCGGCGCGCCCGGGCGATGACGCGCTATACGCCGATCATCATCACCAGCGCCCGCTCCAGCGAGCTGCACCGCATCCTCGGCCTGGAGCTGGGGGCCGATGACTACCTGGCCAAGCCGTTTTCCATGCCCGAACTGGTGGCGCGGGTCAAGGCGCTGCTGCGCCGGGTCGACGCCATGGCGCGTAACTTGAAGATGGACGCCGGCAGCCTCGACCTGGGCCAGTTGTTCATCAACCCGTTGACTCGCGATGCCACCCTGCAAGGCCAGCGGCTGGACCTTACGCCCCGGGAATTCGACCTGCTGTACTTTTTCGCCCGCCAGCCAGGCAAGGTGTTTTCGCGCATGGACCTGCTTAACGCGGTATGGGGTTACAGCCACGAAGGCTATGAACACACGGTCAACACCCATATCAACCGCCTGCGGGCCAAGGTCGAGGCCGACCCGGCCAACCCTGCGCGCATTCTCACGGTGTGGGGCCGTGGCTACAAATTTGCCGAGCAATCGACATGAGGCTGACCCTTACCCAACGCCTTTCCCTGGTGTTCGCCTTGTTGCTGCTGATTTGCAGCGGCACCTCGGCCTGGCTGCAAGTGCGCTCCAATCACATGCACGAACTGGAAGTGGTGCAAGGCCTGTCCCGCGACCTGGCCGCGCACATCGCCCGTGATACCCAACTGATGGATGCCGACGGCCTCAAGCCAGATGCCGTGCGCAACCTGTTCAGCCAGTTGATGCTGGTGAACCCGAGTGTCGAGGTGTACCTGCTGGATATTAACGGCCGTGTGGTCGGCAACGCGGCGCCGAGCGGCCATCTGCGCCGGGACCAGGTCAACCTGGAACCGGTGCGTCGCTTTCTCAGCGGTGCGATGCTGCCGATCCTCGGCGACGACCCGCGCAGCGTCGATGGCCTCAAGGTATTCAGCGCCGCGCCGCTGCGGGTCAACGGCCAGCAGGCCGGCTACTTGTATGTGGTCCTGTTGGGCGAGGCCCATGATGTGTTCGACGCCCGGGATGCCACCGGCATGGCGCTGAACATCGCCCTGTGGTCTATCGCCCTGGTGGCATTGCTGTGCCTGTTGGCGGGCTTCGCCGCCTTTGCCTGGATCACCCGGCCCCTGCGGCAGTTGACCGAAAAGGTCGGCCAGTTCGATATCAACGGCGCACCGAAAGTGCCACAGGCCGTGGCGCCCGGGGTCGCCAGCCAGGATGAAATCGCGGTGCTCGACCACGCCTTCGTGCAGATGGAGAACCGCTTGGGCGAACAGTGGCGGGCCATTACTCATCAAGAGCAGGAACGCCGGGAGATGGTCGCGAATATTTCCCATGACCTGCGCACGCCGCTGGCCTCACTGCATGGCTACCTGGAAACCCTGTCCCTGAAAGACGCCAGCCTTACGCCGCAGGAACGCCGGCGCTACCTGGGCATCGCCCTGGACCAGAGCCGCAAGGTCGGTGGGCTCGCCCAGTCGCTGTTGGAACTGGTTCGCCTGGAACACGGGTTTGTGCAGCCGGTCATCGAAGGTTTTTCGTTACCCGACCTGGTGCAGGACATCTTCCAGAAGTTCGAACTGACCGCCGAAGCCCGCGCGATTACCCTCACCGCCAGCCTGCCGCCGGTGGTGCCCACGGTATTGGCAGATCTGGGCCTGATCGAACGGGTGCTCACCAACTTGCTGGACAACGCCTTGCGCCACACGCCACTCAATGGCGAAGTGGAAGTGACGCTGATGCCCAAGGCCGGCTTTGTCGAAGTGACTGTGAGCGACAGCGGGCCTGGGATTGCCGCTGATCTGCGCGAAGGCCTGTTCCTGCGCGCGTTCACCATTGGCGGCGCCCGTCGCGATGGCGGTCTGGGCTTGCGCATCGTGCACCGCATCCTGCAGTTGCACGGTCGGGAAATCCGCCTGATCGATGTGCCCGGACGCGGCGCAACGTTTACGTTCGCCCTAGAAACCCGAGCAGCAGTTCGTTGACCTTGGCCGCCTGCTCGTTCTGAATCCAGTGGCCGCAGTTGGCCAGGACGGCCTGTTGCAGGTTCGGCACCGATTCGGGCATGCGCTTGAGGGTGTGGGCTTCGAAGACGCCAACCGGGTCGCGGTCGCCGATCAGGAACAGCGTCGGTTGCAGCACCTGCCTGCCGGCGAGGAACTCGGTACGCTGCCAGTTGCGCTCAAAGTTGCGATACCAGTTCAGCGGGCCGCGAAAGCCGTTACCGGCAAAGGTGTGCACATACACCTGGAGGTCCTGTTGGCTGCACCAGGCCGGTAGCTCGCCTGGCAGGGCAACACCGTCGAGCAGTGTGGCGTTGGCGGGTTTTTTCTGCAGGAACACGTCCTGGTCCTGCATGAACAGGCGCAAGGTGCGCTCGATATCCGCGTCCAGTTCCTTTTCGGCGACCCCTGGCGCCTGGAAGTACAGGATGTAATTGAAGCGATCGGCGTACAGCTCGCGCATGATCTCGATCACCGGCCTGCGGGCGCGCCCGGCAAAAGGCACCGACATCGCCACCAGCCGGGTGACTCGCTCAGGCTCCAGCAACGCCAGGTGCCAGGCCACCACAGCGCCCCAGTCATGCCCGACCATGACGACCTGGCGATGACCGAACAGGTCCATGGCGCCCTGGATATCGGCACACAGGGTCAGCAGGTCATAGTCGGCCACTTCCGGCGGCGCGCTGGATTCTCCATAACCGCGCATTTGCGGTACAAACACCCGAAAACCCTGGGCCACCAGCGCCGGAATCTGCTCGCGCCAGGAGTGCCAGCACTCGGGAAACCCATGCAGCAACCACACCGGCGGGCCGCTCTCGGGGCCGGCGATGTGTATGTTCAGTTCAATGCCGTTGACCTTGACCTTCTGCTGCTGGATTTCGCTCATCACTGGGTTCCTTGTGTGGGGTTCGCTCGCGGTATTCCCGGGGAGAACAAGCCATCACGCGCTTGAAAGCACTGCTGAAAGCGCTGTCTGACTGATAACCCAGGGACTGGCCGATCGTGGACACGCTGTTGTCGCTGGCTTTCAGGGCCTGTACCGCCAGATGCATGCGCCAGCGGGTCAGGTATTCCTGTGGTGCCAGCCCTACCCGTTGCTTGAAGTGCAAGGCAAAGGTGGAGCGGGATTGATTCGCCACATCGGCCATTTCACTCAATGTCCAGCGCCGGGCTGGCGCGGCGTGAATTTCCCGCAACACCGGGGCCAGCCTCGGGTCGGTCAACGCACCCAGCCAACCAGTGGTGCTGGTGCCCATGGAAGATTGATAGAGCCGCAGGATTTGCACCAGCATCATTTGCGCCAAATGCTCGGTCATCAATGCCGCACCTTGCAACGGGCTGGCGTATTCGCGGGCCAGGCGATCCAGGCACCAGCGCAATACGGCGGCCTGTTCGGAGTTGGCACTCACGCGCACCACCGGCGGCAGGTTGTCCAGCAGCAACCGGGCGTCATCCCCATAGATAAAACGCCCGGCGATCAGAAACAGCTCCTCAGTGTCCCCCACTGTGGCGATGCCGCCCACCGCATCGGCGTACACCTCGCGTGCATCAATACCTTCAGGCGACAGATTGCTCGACAGCCGCCACGGACGCGCCTGGGTCAATAGAAAACAATCGCCCTCATACAAACGTATGGGTACCGCCAGCCCTTCCACTTCCAACCAGCAACTGCCCTCTACGACGGCGTTGAACTTGATCCCATCCGGCGCCGTAAAGTTAATGGCCCAGGTGCCGCCCGCCTTCAGGCCCGCGAAGGTCGAACGGTGGCTTTTTAACAGTGCCAGCACATCGGAAAGCGTATCCATAAAAGCTCCGGACGATCGCGACAGAAACACAGACGTTAGGGTATTCCGCGTCCGGGCGCCAGCGAGGGAAGCTAGGCCTCCCACAAGGAGATCTTTTATGACTGACGCACAAACCTCGATCGACAGCGGCTTCGACGCCAGCACTACGGCCCTGCAAGCCTTGGCAGGCTGCGACCTGCGTGGCAAGACAGTGATTGTAACCGGCGGCTATTCCGGCATTGGCCTGGAAACTGTGCGCGTGCTGGCGGGTTCCGGTGCGCAGGTGATCGTTCCTGCGCGCGACCCTCAAAAGGCCGAACGTAACCTGTCGGCAATTGCCGGTGTTGAACATGCCAGCCTCGACTTACTCGACCCGGTTTCCATTGACCGTTTTGCCGAAAATTTCCTCGCAAGCGGACGGGCCTTGAACCTGCTGATCAATAGCGCCGGCATCATGGCCACGCCACTGCAACGGGATGCGCGCGGCCTCGAAGCGCAGTTTGCCACCAACCACCTGGGCCACTTCCAGCTCACCGTGCGGCTCTGGCCCGCACTGTGCCAGGCCAACGGGGCACGGGTAGTTTCGGTGTCGTCCCTCGGCCATCGCCTCAGCCCTGTGCATTTCGATGATCCGCAATTTGAGCGCCGCGCCTATGACAAGTGGCTCGCCTACGGCCAGTCAAAAACTGCCAACGCGCTGTTCGCTGTGGCGCTGGACCGACGCGGTAAAGCACAGGGTGTGCGCGCATTCTCCGTGCATCCTGGGGAAATTCTCACCGACTTGATCCGTTATCTGGATAAGGACGACCTGGCCTTCGTCGGTGCCCTCGATGATCAGGGTAATATCCGCCGCGCCAGTCACTACAAGAGCCCCGAGCAAGGCGCCGCAACCTCGGTATGGTGTGCGGTCAGCCCGCAGCTGGAGGGTGTGGGCGGACTCTACTGCGAAGATTGCGATGTGGCCGCGCCGTCGCAGGATGACACCCGGCGCAACGGAGTACGACCCTGGGCTGTCGACCCGGAGCAAGCCGAACGTTTGTGGATCTTGAGCCAGCAACTGTGCAGTGTCTCGTTGTAGATTGCAGCCCTCTACCAGACGCCTTGTGGCCTTCGCCGCCTCGCTTTGTACCTCCCTCGCCTGCGCCGATAGCCACGCCCCGCTGCTCGCCCAGCGGGTGGACGCGGTGGTCGACAGCGCCATTGCCGACAAGCGTCTGGTGCGCACAGTGGTGCTGGTCTCAGCCGCCAGTTGCGGGGTGCGGTGTATCCGCCGCAGTGATCGACCACCAGCGCGGCAGCAACTGGCGCACCCGTGCTTCGCCAAAGCGATCATCAATCAACATCACCACGCCCCGGTCCTGCTGGCTGCGGATCACCCGGCCTGCGGCCTGCACCACCTTCTGGATGCCGGGGTACAAATAGGTGTAGTCGTAACCGGCACCGAAAATCGCGCCCATCCGCAGTTTGAGTTGCTCATTCACCGGGTTCAGTTGCGCCAGGCCCAGGGTCGCGATAAACGCACCGATCAGCCGGGTTCCCGGCAGGTCGATACCTTCGCCGAATGCGCCGCCAAGCACGGCAAAACCAATGCCCTGGCTGTGCTGGGTGAACTGGTCGAGAAACGCCTGGCGCTCGGCCTCGGCCATTCCCCGCGACTGGTGCCACAGCGGAATGTGCGGGTGGCGCTCGGCCAACAATTGCGCCACTTGTTGTAAATAATCAAAGCTGCTGAAAAACGCCAGGTAGTTGCCCGGTGCCTTTGCAAACTGGGCGGCAATCAGCTCCACGATGGGCTCCAGGGACGCGTGTCGATGAACAAACCGGGTGGAGATCCGGTCGACGATATGCACCTGCAACTGCTCGGCCTTGAACGGCGACTCCACATCGACCCAGGCTGTGTCGGGCGGCATTCCCAGCAAGTCCGCGTAGTAATGCCGCGGGCTCAAGGTCGCGGAAAACAGCACGCTGCTGCGGGCCGCTGTCAGCCGGGGCCGAATGAACTCGGCGGGCACCACGTTGCGCAGGCACAGGCTTGATGAGCTGCGCTTGCCGCTGAGTTCGCGCTTGCTGATATCGAAGATGAAGTGTTCGTTGAACAGTTCGGCGACCTTGGCAAACTGCAAGGCTTCGAAGTAGAAGGCTTGCAGCTCGCCATTGAGCGCTTCGGGGTGATCGTTGAAATATTCGCCCATGGCGCTGGTGCACAGGCTCAGGGCTTGCAAAAGTTTGTCGGGTTTCTGGGCGTAGGCCTGATACGGCGCCACTTGCTCCTTGTGCAGAGCGTTCCACTCTCGGTTCAGGCGCAGCAAGGATTTCTTCAGCGGTTCGGGTGCGATCTCGCGCAGGGCCTTGAGCGTGTACTGGTCGAGGGCCGCGCTGTACATCGAACGGCCGCGTTCCACCAGGTTATGGGCTTCGTCCACCAGTACCGCGACCCGCCATTGGTTGAGCTGCGCCAGGCCGAACAGCATGGCGCCGAAGTCAAAGTAGTAGTTGTAGTCGGCGACCACCACGTCGGCCCAACGCGCCATTTCCTGGCTCAGGTAATAGGGACACACCTCATGGGCCAGGGCCACTTCCCGCAGGTTGCGCTGGTCCAGCAGGCGCACGCGGGAAGCGGCCTCGCGGGCTGCCGGCAAGCGGTCATAAAAGCCCTTGGCCAGCGGGCACGAATCACCGTGACAGGCTTTGTCCAGATGCTCGCAGGCCTTGTCTCGCGCCACCAGTTCCAGCACCCGCAGTGGCAGCTCCGGGCTGCTGTCATACAGCACCTGCGCCGCATCCAGTGCCAGCTTTCGGCCCGGGGTCTTGGCGGTAAGAAAGAACACCTTGTCCAGTTGCTGGGGCGCCAGGGCCTTGAGCATCGGGAAAATCGTGCCGACGGTCTTGCCGATACCGGTGGGTGCCTGGGCCATGAGGCAGCGGCCGGTGCTGACGGCTTTGTATACCGTTTCCGCGAGGGAGCGCTGGCCCGGGCGAAACGCTGCATGCGGAAAGCCCAGGGCAGTTGCTGCAGCATTACGGGCTTGGCGCTGGTGCATTTCCTGCTCCGCCCAACCGAGGAACAGAGCGCATTGCTGATTGAAGAACTGCTGCAGATCGGCGGCCTGGAAAGACTGGTTCAAGACAGTTTCGTGCTCACCCACAATGTCGAAATACACCAGTGCCAGGACAATCTCCGACATCCCCAGTTTCTGGCACATCAGCCAGCCGTAAACCTTGACCTGGGCCCAGTGCAGTTGCCGGTGGTTGGCTGGCTGCTTGTTCAGGTCGCCGCGATAGGTTTTCACCTCTTCCAGCTGGTTGCGGTCCGGGTCGTAGCCATCCGCCCTGCCCCGCACTTTCAACTGCTGGTATTCGCCCTCCAGTGCGACTTCGTTCTGGTAGTGGGCGCTGCGCCGCGACGCCACCGTGCGATGGCCGACAATCCCTTCCTGGGCACTGGGAGACGGAGTAAAACGCAGGTCGAGGTCGCCGACCTTCGCGGTGAACTCACACAGCGCACGCACCGCAACGCTGTAGCTCAAGCCTCCTGCCCTGCCCAGCGCACATAACATACGGTGACCGGCATCTGGTGCTCGCCGCAGAACTCCAGCCAGCGCAGTTGGTTGTCTTGCAGGCGATCACCGGGACCTTTGACTTCGATCATGCGGTAGGTTTTTTCCTCGGGCCAGAACTGGATCAGGTCGGGCATGCCGGTGCGATTGGCGCGGATATCCAGCAGCAGGCGCTCGAACCAACGCCGCAGATGCGCGGCGGGCAGGCAATCGAGGGCTTGGTCGAGCAGGTCTTCGCTCAGGACGTTCCAGAACACGAAGGGCGACTGAATGCCCCATTTGTCCACGTACCGCTGGCGGATGGTGTGTTTGTAGCGCTCGTCACCCAGTTGGTCCAGGCACTCGGCAAATAATTCGGCACGTCGCTGATGAAAGTCCTCGCTGTGCAGGTCCACCGGCCCTCGCTGGAACGGGTGGAAAAACGATCCCGGCAACGGTGCAAAAATCGCCGGCCAGCACAATAGGCCAAACAGTGAGTTGATCAGGCCGTTCTCGACGTAATGCACCGGCGCGCCGTGATCGCTCAAGTGTGCCTGCACGCAGTACTCCACCGACATCAGCGGCTCCGGGGACGGCAGTTCAAGGTCCAGGCGCACGATGTCGCGGGGTTTTACCTTGGGCAGCGCCGGTTCCCCCAGTTTGCGCCGCAACCTGGGTATCGCGCGTAACAGATGCTGCTGTTCGGCGGCACTTTGCGGTGCCAGTTGCGCTTCACGGGCCAGCAGCATCGCTTGGGCAAAGTCTTCCTGGCGCTCCAGTACCCGGATCAATCGCGCCCGCGCACCGGGATAGGTGCAGCTTCGGTAAATCGTCTCGGCCAGGGCCAACTCTGCGCTGCGCTCGCAATATTGGCCCACTTGAAACAACAGTTTGGCCCGACGCTTTTCCAGCCAGGGGTTGTCGGTGCGCAGGGTGGCGATGTGTTCCAGTACCCCTTCCAGGGCATCGCCTGCTTCAAAAGCCTGCTGGCACTGGTGCAGGAACAAAAACCCGAGCACATCGTCACGGCTGCGCAAACCCCGGGACTCGGCACAGAACTCGACTTTCTCGTAGGTAAAAATCCCCAGGTCAGCCAGCACAAACTCCGACCAGTCCTGATAGAGATTGCCGAAAAACATCAGCCGCAAGCGGTCGCACAGGTCCATAACGGTCAGGCTGTAAAGCTGATCGGACAGGTCCGGGCACCAGTGTTGGAAGCGGCGCAGTTCGCCGAACTGCACCGATAACGCCGCCAGCCAGTCACTCTTTTTAGCCTTGGGCTGCTCGATCCAGGGTTTGAACGCCGCGAGGATTTCGGCTTTCTGCAACAGGCCAAATAGCTCCTCAAACGACAACAGGCACTGGTCGCTCACCCAACCCTGCTGCAGCAAAGGCACCACCGCCTCCTGCACCGCACCGATCTCGCCATAGTTGAGCTTGCCCGCCCTGAAATGCGCGCCCTTGCGCATCACCATGCGCACCAGCAAGGCCTGGGACGCCTGCGGCAAGCTGTCAAATTGCTGAATGAAATGCGCTTCGTCCGGGGCCAGTAAATCGGCATAGCGCTGCCCCAGCCAGTCGAGCACTTGGCGGAAGTTATGCAGGTAATAGAGCGGGTCTTCAAGGGGATTGGACATGTCAGGCACTGGATCAAACACTGTTTATGCATACAGAGTGCCGTCCCTGACCGGCTGTTGCAATCAGTAATAGATCAAAGGCACACGCAACTTTTTGCGTAATAATGATCAGATGGCTGTCAGCCACATTAATCAGGTTTCCTCCGATCGCTCAGGCTCGGGGTTTTTGAAGGGTCAAGGCAAGGGTTATGAGTATGAAGAATTTGGGTCTTGCACTGGGCATGTTCACGTTGCTGATAGTGGCCGGTTGCTCCACGCAGACCGTGGTGACGTTGCAAAACGGCACCCAATATTTGACCAGGGACGTACCGAACGCGAAGACGGCCGATGGGTTCTATGAATTCACCGACATCGCGGGCAAGCATGTTCGGATCAAGGCCGCCGACGTTGCGACCGTGATCAAGGAGAAATAGAAACCGATCATCGGGGTGCACAAAATAAACAATATTTTACCGAAGGATTTGCCCCGTTCCTGCGTTTAACCGTTCAACCGCCTTCAACTTCGAAAGCGGTACGACGGAGAACCATGGCCATGGCATTCATGTCCCGAGCGGTGCGCGCTCTGCTACTTATTCCCGTGATGTGGGCTGCGCTGGCGAGTACGCCGGCGTTTGCCGACACCCTCATCATCCGCCAGGCGCCATCGCGTGTGGTGATCGTGCAACCCCCTCCTCCCGGCCCGCGTTACTACGGCCACTGGGGTTACGGCTACGGCCCACGAGGCTACTGGCCACGCGACCATTACTATGGCTACGGCTACGGCCAACCCCATCGCCCGTACTGGAACCACGGCCATTACTGGAGATGACCCGTCCGCCCAATGCTGACTAACCTTGTGGTGAGGGAGCTTGCTCCCTCACCACAAAAGCGGCGCTCTACTTAGATGCTGGGCGTACACCGGCTGGTCGAAGATCCCCAGCTTCACGCCCTTGCCGGTGTAGCCGGCGGCGTAGGCAGCGTCTGCATGCACGGCGCCCAGGCCCCAGTCGGCCTTGAACTCATTGCTGCGCCAGCTGGCAGCGTCCCCCAATTTGCCGGTTTCGACGTAGGGTGCGGCCTGGGCGGTACCCAGGCTGGCCAGGCAACACAGCAACGCGCCGTATGGCACGCCGCTCAAGGTCTTGAGCGGGTAGCCCGAGCCTGTTGGGATGGCGGATTGAAACCCTCGTTTTGTTGTTTTCACGGTGACCTTCCTTAGTTTTTATTGCACTTGTGTAAATCACATTCCCCCAAGCGGCGCTGCACCAGCATCAGCGGCTCATAGGGCCAAACGCCTCATCCACCTTGGCCAGGTCGGTGTCGCGCAAGTTGCCCGCGTAGTAATGCAATTTGGTCCAGGCCATCAGGTAGTCGTACCGCGCCTGGGCCAGGTCGCGACGGGTGCTGTATAGCTGCTGCTCGGCGTTCAGTGCGTCGAGGTTGACCCGCTCGCCGCCAAGGATGCTTTGCTTGGTCGACACCACCAGTGCCTTGGCCGAAGTCAGCGCCTTTTGGTAGGCGCGCAGCTTGCTGACCCCCGACAGGCACGCACTGAACTGGCGACGCAGTTCGATCAGGGTTTCGCGGGTCTTGCCTTCCAACTCGTACTCGGCCTGCTCCATGGCGCGACTGGCCTGGCGGGTGGACGCCGAGACGCCCCCACCGGCATACAGCGGCATGCTGATTTCAACGCCGATGGTGTTGGTGTCGTAGCGCTGGTTGTAGGTGTTGCCGCTGTCGGACTCCTGCTGCCGCGAGCTGGCGTACGCCGTGACCCGTGGCAGGTACCCGGCGCGGTTGCGCTCTATTTCATAACGCGCCACCTCCACGGACTGGCGTTGCGAGGCCAGGTTCGGGTTGTTGGTCAGCGCCAGTTCATGCCAGGTGTCGTAGTTGGCCGGGGCCAGGGTGAACGCCGTAAACCCCGGGTTCAGCGGCGCCAGGTCGTTGATGTTGACGCTCTGTACACCGATCAGCGCCCCCAACTCTCGCAGCGAGGCATCTTGCTCGTCCAGCGCCTGGATTTCCTCGGCCGTGGCCAACTCGTAGCGCGACTCGGCTTCCAGGATATCGGTGCGGGTGCCTTCGCCCTGCTGGAACAAGTGCTGGTTCTGCTGGAACTGCTGCTCGTAAGCCTTCTTCTTGGCGCGGGCAATGTCGATCTGGTCCTGGGCAAACAACGCCTGGGTGTAATAGGTCAGTACCCGCACCAGCAGCGCCTGGCTCTTGTCGCGAAAACTCTCGTCGGCAAACAGCGCCTGGGCCACACCCTTGCGGTAGTTGGCATAGGCTTCGTAATCAAACAGCGGCTGTTGCAGGCTGAAGGTGGAGCCGTAGCTGTTGTAGTTGCGGTCATCGTGATAATTGCCGCCGCGCCCGTCGGGCAAGGTGGCCTGGGAGTTGTTGCGGCCCTTGTTGTAGTTGTACGACAGCTTGGGCAGCAGGCCGGCGCGGCCGATGGTGCGGTTTTCCAGGCCGGCGTCACGCTCCTTGATGGCCCCGAGAAATACCGGATCGTTGCGCAGGGCCTGTTCGTAGACATCAAACGGGCCCATCGCGGCCTGGGCGCTGCTGCAGGCGAGGAACAAGGCGAGGAACATCGGCTTCATGCTCATTCCTCGGTCAACGCCGAGCCGGCGCGGTCCAGCAGCGGCTTGAACAGGTAGTTGAGCAAGGAGCGCTCGCCGGTACGGATGAACATCTCGGCGGGCATGCCCGGCTTGATCACCAGGCCATGGAGTTTTTCCAGGGCATTGCTGCTGACGACGGTGCGCAGCACGTAGTAAGGCATGCCGGTTTTTTCGTCGAGCATCTGGTCGGCGGAAATCAGGCTCACCTCTCCCGGCACCCGCGGCGTACGGCTCTGGTTGAAGGCGGTGAACAGGATATCCACCGGCAGATGGGCACCGACCTTGTCCACCAGGTGCACCGGCAGGCGCCCTTCCACTTCCAGGCGGGTGTCCTGGGGCACGATTTCCAGCAAGGTTTCACCGGCGCGCACCACGGCGCCTTCGGTGTGCACGCCCAGGTTGACCGCGATGCCATCGGCCGGTGCGTTGATCTCGCTGTGCTGCAGGTCGAAACCGGCGGAGGTCAGTTGCTGCTCCAGGGTCAAGCTGCGCAGTTGCGCGTCGGCCAGTTGGCTGCGGACTTCCTTTTGATACTCCTCGCTGTGCTGCTGCAACTTGAGGCGCGACTCAAGGATGCCCTGCTCCACCCGGCCACTTTCACCGGTGTTCTGCGCCAGGTCCTGCTGCACCTGGGACAGTTGCCGCTGGTATTCCATCAGCCGGTTGCGTGGGATGTAGCCGTTGTCGGCCAACGGTTGCAGGTTGCTCAGTTGGTCGCGCAGGGATTGCGCCTGCGCGGTCAAGTCACTGCGGGCGCGGCGCATGCCATTGAGCTGCGCCGTGGCGCCTTCGATGTTCGCGCGAATCCCGGCCTGTTCCCGGGCAAAGGCTTCACGGCGGCTGCTGAACAGTTGGCGTTGGCCTTCCAAAACCAATGCCAGGGCTTGATCCGGGTTACCGCTCAGTTCCGCTGGAAAGGTAATCGTCGATTGGTTATCGCGCTCGCTCTGCCACCGCGCCACGCTGGCCCAGGCCATACGGTATTGGGCTTGCAGGGAATGCACGTCGGCCTGGTTTTGCGTCTGGTCGAGCCGGAACAGCGGCTGGCCCTGCTTCACCACCTCGCCTTCACGCACCAGAATCCGGCTGACCACACCGGGGCTCAGGGTTTGCACGGCCTTGCGCTTGCCCGAGACCACCACCGTGCCCTGCACCGCAATGCCCTGGTCCAGCGGCGCCAGGCTGGCCCACAGGAAAAAGCCGCCGGCGCCGATCACGGTCAGCAGCCAGCCCATGCGGGCAAAGAAACGCGCGTCGTGTTCGGGGTGCGTCTGTTCGTAATCGCGGTTGATTTGAATGCTGCTGTCGCTGCTCATGCGCCTGATCCTTGCGGCTTGATGAAAAACTGTAGGAGCGAGCTTGCTCGCGAAGAACCTGAGAGCACTGCTGGGTGTCAGGTTTCAAACGTCATCGTTAACGACCATCGCGAGCAAGCTCGCTCCTACAGCTGAGGCTGACCCCGGCCTTTTCTCGCGGTGCTTCCTGCTGGCCGGAAAGTGCCCGCAGCACATCCTGGCTTGGGCCAAACGCCTGCAAGCGGCCTTCGTTAAGCACCAGCAGCTTGTCGGCCTGGGCCAATGCCGAGGAACGGTGAGTCACCAGCACCACCGTGCTGCCCTGGGCCTTCATCTGCATGATCGCGCTGGCCAGGGCGGCCTCGCCCACGGTGTCGAGGTTGGAGTTGGGCTCGTCGAGCACGATCAGGCGCGGCCCGCCGTACAGCGCGCGGGCCAGGGCCACCCGTTGTTTCTGGCCACCGGACAGGCCGCTGCCTTCGTCGCCGAGCACGGTGTCGTAGCCGTGGGGCAAACGCAGGATCAGTTCGTGCACGCCGGCTTGTTGGGCCGCCTGCACCACCCACTGCGGGTCGGCTTCGCGAAAGCGTGCGATGTTGTCGGCGATGCTGCCGCTGAACAGCTCGATGTCCTGAGGCAGATAACCGATATGCGGGCCGAGGTCATCGCGGTCCCAGCGGTGGATGTCGGCGCCATCCAGGCGCACGGTGCCGGCCAGGGTTGGCCAAACACCCACCAGCACCCGGGCCAGGGTCGACTTGCCGGAGCCCGACGCGCCCAGCACACCGAGCACTTCACCGCCAGCCAGGTTGAAACTGACCTGATGCAAGGTCGGCACACGCCGCCCCGGCGGCCCTGCACTGACCTGCTCGAAACTCACGTGGCCCTTGGGCGCCGGCAACGCCATCTGCTCGCCCTGCGGCGGGAACTCACGCATCAGGTTGTCCAGGCGCTGATAGGCCAGCTTGGCCGAGCTCCATTGCTTCCACACGGCAATCAATTGGTCGATGGGGCTCAACACCCGGCCCATCAGGATTGAGCCGGCGATCATCATCCCCGCCGTCATGTCGCCCTTGATCACCAGCAACGCGCCCAGGCCCAGCACCAACGATTGCAGGCACAGGCGCAGGGATTTACTCAAGGAACTGATGATCGAACCGATGTCGCTGGCCTTGTTCTGTAACCCCAGGAACTGCGAATGCACCTTGAACCAGCGCTTGCGCAATGCACCGAGCATGCCCATGGCCTGGATGGTTTCGGCGTTGTGCAAATGGCTGGTGGCCAGTTGGGTGGACTGCTGGGAATAGCCGCTGGCTTCACCCAAGGGCTTTTTGGTCAGGTATTCGTTGAGGCACGCCAGCCCGATCAGCAGCACGGCCCCTGCGCTGGCCAACACGCCGAGCCAGACGTTAAACACAAAGATCACAAACAGATAAATCGGAAACCACGGCGCGTCGAAAAACGCGAACAGCGCAGGCCCGGTGATGAATTGGCGGATGTGGGTCAAATCCCCCAACGATTGCCCGCCGTGACCTTCGCCCCGTTGCAGGTTGCGTTCGAAAGCGGCCTTGTACACCCGCAGGTTGAAGCGCCGCTCCAACTGGCTGCCGATGCGGATCACGATAAAACTGCGGATTACTTCCAGCACACCGATAAACGCAAAGAACCCCACCACCATCAACGTCAACATCACCAAGGTGGTTTCGTTCTGCGAAGACAGCACGCGGTCGTAGACTTGCAACATATAAATCGACGGCACCAACATCAACACGTTAATCAATGCCGTGAAGCAGCCAATACTGATCAAAACACTTTTGTAGTCGCCAAGCGTTTTAAACAATGGTGCAGCGGGAGTGGTCTTCGCCATGTTGCCTGATCTTCCCTGAGCCGAATGACGCGCACTAGTTTGCCGGGCGCCCCATTCAGGGGCGGGCAAACATTAAAATCGGGTTATATCGTTATAACGAGCTATTGGGGGGCACGTTTCAATATCACTACCGCGCCGGCGTGTGTGCGGCCTTGATATTCGCCCTCTTTCTGGCGATTCAAATGGGTTATTCCGCTGCCATCGGCATTCATCAACCAAATACCATCGGGTGTCGGTGCCCAACTAACGGGGGCTTCACCCAGCCATTGTCTGGCGCACTCGATATCGCCTTTCAACGCGTTGGCCTGTTCAATCAAATCCAGCGCGCATACCTGTTCTTGCTGGTGCAACGCCCAATGCCCGGCCAACTGCGCGGACGTGGGTAAAACCAGACTGCTCGCCATTGCTGTGGCTCCTGCCGACATAAGCAACGCCTGGACACACCAGGCAACTGTACTGCGAAATAGCGTCATCACCTTCGCCCGTTCAGGGGGTGGATGCAAGGGCAGAGGGCGGCGCGTGCGCGCCACCCTCCTTTACGCCTTAGTCAGGCCACGATGTCGCTGACCGCTGCCTGGCCGACGGTGGTGACGAGGAAATCCGCCACGCCGTGCCCGGAGAAGTCCACTGCCAATGTGCCCAGGTTGGTGCCCGAAGCGTAGGACAGCACCGCGTCGCCGGCGTGACCGGTGAACGCGTTGACGAAGGTCAGGCCTGCACCCTTGGTGATGCCGGTGAGGTCGATCTTGTCCGAACCCGAGGTGAAGTCGAAGATCTTGCCGGCCGCACCGGGCTTGGAGTCCGAGCTGGCACCGAACACGAAGGTGTCGTTGCCGGCACCGCCCCACAGTTGGTCTGCACCGCCGCCGCCGTAGAGGATGTCGTTGCCGGCACCGCCCTTGAGGACGTTGGCAGCGGCGTTACCGATCAGCAGGTCGTTGCCCGAGCCGCCGAACGCGTTCTCGACGGTCACGCCCTTGGCAATGGAAACGTTGCCCACCAGGCCGCCAACGTCGGAGAACGAGGCTTCATTGAGGTTGATCTTCTGGTTTTGGGTAAAACCGGAGAAATCCAGGGTGTCGTTGCCGCCACCGTCCCACACCGAGAACACC
Organism: Pseudomonas sp. A125; assembly: GCF_055409485.1. Taxonomy (NCBI): domain Bacteria; kingdom Pseudomonadati; phylum Pseudomonadota; class Gammaproteobacteria; order Pseudomonadales; family Pseudomonadaceae; genus Pseudomonas; species Pseudomonas sp. A125. The sequence continues at coordinate 146,348 of NZ_JBUZVP010000015.1, read as the reverse complement.
AGCTTGTCGGCCGATGAGGTGGCGCTGAGGAAATCACGCCCGGTGTTGGAGTTGAAGCCGTAGGTGGTGTCGCCGGCGCGGGTGTTGTAGTTGGCGCCGTAGAGCTTCTGGATCGCGGCGATGTCGTCGATCAGCGGGCCGGACGCATAGGCCTCCACCCCGCCTTTGCTGAAGTTCTGGTTGGTGTTGCTCTCGCTCCAGTAACTCATGACGCTGTAGCCGCGCGTGTCCTGTCCATAGGTCGCGTCGTTGTAGGTCGGGTTGCCGTTCCCGGCGTTGTAGTCGCCAGGGTGAGCCAGGCCCAGGGTGTGGCCGATCTCGTGCGTCAGGGTCTGCCGGCCGTAGTTGTTCAGGTCCGGGGTCTTGTTCGGCGTGTAGCTGCTGTTGGTCAGGTACCACGAGGTGCCGTCGTAGCCAGCGCCGGTGCCTGGCAGGTAAGCGAACGCCGCCGCGCCATCCTGGCCGCCGCTGTAGTTGCCGAACGTCATGTGGGCGTCGCCGCCGCTGGCCTTCTCGGTAAAGGTGACATTCGCCACGTCCGACCAGGATTGCATGGCCAGTGCGGCCTGGGCTTTCTGCTGGGCGTTGAACTGGCTGAACCCGGAGATACCATGTTTGTTCATGGTGCTCGAGGAGGCCGAGGTCAGGAAGGTGTAGGTCAGGTCGATCTTGCCGTTGCCGTCGAAGTCCCGGTAGGCGGCGCCGTCACGCAGCAACTGGGTAGCTGCCTGGTCAACGGAGTAGGAGGGTTTGCCATTGACCGTGAGGTTGCCGCCGCGGTCATATTGATGGCTAAAGCTATCGATTTGCGTATAGGCAGTACTTGCTTGAGCCGCCGATACAATAGCTTTGTCTTTTACTTTTGACATAAACGTACTTCCTTGTTTGCAAGTGGAACAGTTTTTGTCCGACAGGACCCACTCTGGCGAGTAAGTCCGATCACTCGCCCCTTTTGAAGGCGAAAGAAAACTGACACAACCTGAAATCATTCGTCCAGCGGTTTTTATCCAAGGGATAAGTTAGGCGGACGAACGAAACCTGCAAACATTGGCAAATAGCGCTTTGTAAAAACCCAGCTATTTAAATATTAAATACTCCTAAAGGCCTTTCGTTAAAATGGATCCAAATTATTGGTTGAGGTGCACTAAGAAAGTGTCACGGTGTCATTCCCAGTGTTGAATGGCCACCATTCTAAGCACTTGTCCCGTATTACCGGGACAAGCATTAAAGTGTTTATTGATTGCGCCAGCCGGTATGGCGCAATGCCTGCATCAGTGTATTTGAATCCAGTCCCGGCACTCGCACACCGTCGTCGGTGACCATGTCTTCCCCAGCCACTATCGCATTAATGATCGCTTCCTCTACTGCCTCCGCCGCCGCGCTGAACAACGGCGAAATATGCTCGTTATTGACCATCTGCAGGTGCGTGCTGAGGGGCACGCCCTTGCGCCCGTAATCGGCCACGGGTAAATCCTGATTGCCGGTGGCGAACGCCAGGAACAGGTCCCCGCTGGAGTCCTCGGTACCGCCACCTGTGCGCGCAATGCCGATGGAAGCGCGTTGCGCCAGACGCTGGCATTGATGGGGCAGCAACGGCGCATCGGTGGCGATGATCACCACGATGGAGCCCATGCCGGGCGTGCCACGGGCGGCAAACGGGGACGGGATATCCATCAATTGTCGACCTACCGGGTAACCATCCACCCGCAATTCCTGGCGTTTGCCATGGTTGGCCTGCACCAGCACGCCGACGGTCCAGCCGCCCTGCTCCGCCGACAAGCGCCGCGACGCCGTGCCGATGCCGCCCTTGAACTCATGGCAGATCATCCCGGTACCGCCGCCCACGGCGCCCTCCGCCACCGGGCCGGATTGCGCGTTGGCCAGCGCCTCGCGCACATGCTCCGGGCCGACGTGCTGGCCCCAGATATCGTTAAGCAAGCCGTCGTAGGTTTCCATCACCACCGGCATGCACCAGTACACCGCCGGGTCTGCCAGGCTTTCGCGCTCCAGGGCAATCAGCGTGTCGCGCACAATCCCGATGCTGTGGGTATTGGTGATTGCCAGCGGCGTGGTCAGCAACCCCGACTCGCTTATCCACTCAAGCCCTGTGGCATCACCATTGCCGTTGAGCACGTGATAGCCGGCAAAGCACGGCTGGTACCGCGCGGTACCGGCCCGCGGCTGGATCGCCGTGACGCCGGTACGCACCTGTTTGCCATTGATGCGGGTGTTGATTGTGCTGTGGCCAACCCGCACCCCTGGAACGTCGGTGATGGCATTCAACTCACCGGGTGTGCCCAGTCCCAATGTGATGCCCAATTGCCGTGCGCGCATAACCACTCCTTACAATTTCTGAAACGCCGGACTCAACCGGCCACTGATGCAATACAGGATCACCGACAGTGCCAGCAGGCCGATGATAATCATGATGTCCCGAACCGAGGCGGCCAGCGCCAGGGTGACCAACAGGTAACCGGCGCCCAGTACCGCCAGCAACGCCGGCACCGGCCACAACGGCATGCGATACGGGTGCTCGCGGTCACGCAGCAATACCCGGCTCATCAACGCGCTCAACGCGACGATCAGGTACACCAGCATGATCAGCAGCACGCTGAAAGATGTCAGGTCTGCCAGGTTGGAGCTGAAACTGAGCAACGCCGAAGGGATCGCCAGGAACAGCGTAGCCAACCACGGGGAGTCCCAGCGCGGATGAATCCGGGTAAACAGTTTGTTGATGGTTGGCGTCCACAGCGCATCGCGGCCGCTGCTGAACACCACCCGGCCAATCTGGATGACGATGGCGACGATGGCGTTGAACACCGACAGGAAGATCCCGGCGCTTACCAGCCGCGACAGGGTTTCATTGCCGTGGCTGGTCAGCAGGTAGCCGATTGGGTCGGGGCTGCTGATCATCGCGCTGAGGGATGGCGCACCGATCAACAATGCGGTGATCGGTACCAGCTCGATCACCACCACCAGGCCCAGGGACCACAACACCGCCTTGTGCACGCCCTTGCCGCCGCACTTCATGTCTTCGGCCAGCAATACCGCCGGGCCGTAGCCATTGAACGAGAACAAGCCAATGCCCACCGCACCGATCACCAAGGCCCAGGGCGCCAGGTGCAGCACGCCGTTCTCGACGATCTGCGGTTGCAACAGCACACTGACCGGCTGCACCGGGTTGCCGAAGCCGATAAACACGATCACCAGCAACGCCGCCACTTCCAGCAGCAGGCAGGTGCCGGTGATCCAGGCATTCAGCTTGATATTGAGGATGCCCAGCGCGTAGCTGCACACCACGATGACCAGCGCGACGGTTTGTGAGTCGAATTTTGTACCCAGGGCGTTATTCAGGTAAGTCGCCGCCCCGGTGGCCAACACCGGCGGGATAAACAGCAACATCACCAATACCGTGAGGAACGTCGCGTAACCGGCCATGCCGCCGAACACCCGCTTGGCGTACACGTACTCGCCGCCGGCGCTGTTGTGGGCGCGGCCGAGTTCGGCGTAGCAAAAGGCAAACATCAACGCGAGCAGCGCGGCCATCACAAAAGCCAGGAACACCCCGCTGCCGGCCTGCTGGATCGCAAACGGGGCGATCACGAACACAGAACTGGCCGGGGTCACCGCCGAGACGGTGATGGCCACCACGTCGAACACGCTCAGGGTGGGTTTCAGCACGCCGTCGGGCGTGGAAGGAGCACTCATATCGTTATCCTCTTGATTGTTCTTGGTTTGAGGCAGAAACGAAAAGGTGAAGCGGCGCGGGGTATGTTCCCCACTGACTGACGGCAAACTTAAACATTCTGTATAGATAGGCCAATGCCCCTATTGGAGTACTCCCCTTGACGGCACCGGGCAAAAGTCGAACCCTTGCGCCATTATCCTATGCGTGGAGCTGCACATGAGCCTGTTCAGGGAAGCCGGCATGCACGCGGGGCTGGGCCGTACCGTAGAGCAGATCGGCACCGAGCGTTTCTGGAAGCAACTGGTGCTGTTGTTGCACCAATGCGTGCCTTTCGACAATGCCCTGGCGATTTTCTACCCCACCGATGGGCCGCCCCAGGCGCTGGAAGAATACGACGCTCAACCGAGCAGCAAACCGGCCTCGATGCTGGTGTACCTCAATGGTTTGTACTTGCTGGACCCGTTTTTCCAGGCGTGTCGCGAGGGCTATGCCAGTGGTGTGTACCGCCTTGAAGAAGTTGCCCCGGACCACTTTCGCCAGAGTGAGTACTTCCTCAATTACTTCCACGACAATGTGCTGGAAGACGAGGTGCAGTTCATCCTGCAACTGCCGGGTGCGGGGACGTTATCGCTGTCGTTGGGGATGCAGCGTTTGTTTACCAGTGAACAATCCGGGCTGATGACCACGCTGGCGGCCTGGGTGTTGCCGTTGATGCAGCAGCATTGGCAGCAAAGTACCCAGCGCGTGACGGCACCCGTGGAAATGGCCAGCCAGATTCGCGATGCGTTGAGTCATTTTGGCTGTGGGGTGTTGTCGGAGCGGGAGTTGGAAATTGCCCGGTTGGTGCTGCGTGGGTTTTCGTCAAAAGCCATGGCCGAACGGCTGAGTATCTCGCCGGATACGGTCAAGGTTCATCGTCGGCACCTGTATGCCAAGCTGGATATCTCGTCGCAGCCGGAACTGTTTTCATTGTTTATCCAGTCGTTGGGGCATGACCTGGAGAATCCTTAATTCCGCGGTGTGGCTACGCAGCCTCGCTAAGGCTCGACAGCTGCTACGGGGTAAGTTTGGGGTATTTCACATCACCCGTAGCAGCTGTCGAGCCTAAGCGAGGCTGCGTGAGGCCCTCAAAGCCACCAAACATCCCAAAGCGAACCACGCCCCCCACCTCACGACGTAGCAGCTGTCGAGCCTTAGCGAGGCTGCGTGAGGCCCTCAAAGCCACCAAACATCCCAAAGCGGATAATCATGCACGCGCCTCACCAACCCCGCGCGAATCGGGTTACACACCACGTAACGGGCAAAGTCCTTCAGATCCTCCTCACGCCGAACACCCCTATCGTGATACCCCTTCTGCCAAAGCCGGCCCCTGCGCCCAAGCGCACGATTGACCGTCAAACTGCTGCGCGATTTTATTCGGCACATCAACTCGGTCAACGACTTGTCACGCAGTTGAACCAACCAGTGAAGATGATCCGGCATCACCACAAACGCGAGTGAGTTCGCCCACTGATCCTCATGCGCCTGCCGAAACTCCTTTACGAGCAGCCGCCCGAGCCGCCAATCACTGAAGATCGGCAAACGCCGGTCGACCACAGCGGTCAACAGGTACACCCCACCAACCTCTGAGGCCCTTCCAATCCGCAATCGTCCAGACTTGTTTGATACAGGCATTCCTTGCCTCCAAATCAACATTAGGAGGCGAGGAATTTAGAAGGCGCAGGACCTAAAAGCAGTCATTGATGAGCGACCAAATATTGCCAGTCAACGTCCGGTACGAATGGTGTTCCACACCCGTGTACGAATCCGGTCGATGTTCAGCGGCATCGCCTCCAGCGCGAACAACTTGCCCATCATTTCCGGGCTTGGGTACACCTTGGTGTCGCTCTTGATCGCCGGGTCCACCAGGCTGTCCGCTGCAGCATTGCCGTTGGCGTAATGCACGTAGTTGGTAATGCTGGCCATCACTTCCGGGCGCAGCAGGTAGTTCATGAACGCATAACCGGCTTTTTCATCCGGAGCATCGGCGGGCATGGCGACCATGTCGAACCAGATGGCGGCGCCTTCCTTGGGAATGTTGTAGCCGATGTTCACGCCGTTCTTGGCTTCCTTGGCACGGCTTTCGGCCTGCAGGATGTCGCCGGAGAAGCCCACCGCCACGCAGATGTCGCCATTGGCCAGGTCGGCGGTGTATTTGGAGGAATGAAAGTACGCCACGTACGGCCGCACTTTCATCAGCAGGTCCTCGGCTTTCTTGTAGTCTTCAGGCTTTTTGCTGTGGTGCGGCAAGCCCAGGTAGTTGAGCGCCGCCGGCAGCAGTTCCGGGCCGTTGTCGAGGATTGCCACGCCGCATTTTTGCAGCTTTTGCATGTTCTCGGGCTTGAAGATCAGGTCCCAGGAATCCACCGGGGCGTTGTCCCCCAATACGGCCTTGACCTTGTCGATGTTGTAGCCGATGCCGGTGCTGCCCCACAGGTACGGGAAGCCGTGGGCGTTGCCAGGGTCGTTGTTTTCCAACGCCTTGAGCAGCACCGGGTTGAGGTTCTTCCAGTTGGGCAACTGGCTCTTGTCGAGCTTCTTCAGTGCCCCGCCCTGGATCTGCCGGGCCATGAAATGGTTGGAGGGGAACACCACGTCGTAGCCGGATTTGCCGGTCATCAACTTGCCGTCGAGGGTTTCGTTGCTGTCGTACACGTCGTAGGTGAAACCGATGCCGGTTTCTTTCTGGAAGTTCTTGGTGGTGTCGGGGGCGATGTAATCCGACCAGTTGTAGATCTTTACCGTCTCGGCGGCTTGGCTGAGGGTGGCGACGAATACCAGCGGCAACAGGGCAATGGGTCTCATGGTTCGATTTCCTGGCGGTTTTAGGGCTGTTTTTATGGCAGGCGATCAAAGATCAAAGAATCAGAGGATCAATACATAGGTCTTGCGCACGGTTTCCTGGATGTCCCAGATACCGGTGCTGTTGGCCGGCAACATCAGTGCATCACCGGCTTCTATGTGGAGCATTTCCCCGTTGTCGGGGGTGAAGGTGCAACGTCCCTGGATAAAGTGGCAAAACTCCTGGGCTACGATCTGCCGGCGCCAGCGCCCCGGCGTGCATTCCCAGATGCCGGTTTCGACCCCGTCGCTGCGCTCCACGCTCAAGGTCGAGGCCACCGCTACCGGCGTGCCCAACGGCACGGCAACCGGGGAAGAGTCCGGCAAATGGGCGCTGAGTGTGTCTTTGAACTGGGTAATGCTCATGTTCATACCTGTGGTGATTGAAACGACTTAATGCATGAAACCTTCCATGAACCCGGCAACCCCACTGGCCAGCTTGCGGCGCCACGGCGCGGTATTGGGGTTGGCCAGCACCTGGTCTTCGTGGACAAAGCTGCGAATGATCGCGTTGTAGCCCAGCCAGCGGCAGGGTTCCGGCTCCCAGGCCTTGAGCCCGTCCAGCCGGCCCGGCTGGATTACCCACGGCTGCCGGACCAGCGGCGTGTCGCGCCCCAGGATCAAGTCCGCCAGGGTGCGGCCACCCAGGTTGCTGGCCCCGACGCCCTCGCCGCCGTAACCACCGGCCAGGGCGATGCCTGCCGCGTGGTCGCACAGCATGTGCGGCTTGAAACGCCGGGACATGCCGAGGTTGCCGCCCCAGGCGTGGGTGATCCGCACCTTCTTGAGCTGTGGGAACAGTTCACCGAACAGGTAGCGGCGCAGTTCGACTTCGCTGTCGGTCAGGTCGAAGTTGTGCCGCAACTTGCCGGCAAACTGATAGCCGCCACGGGCGCCGAACACCAAACGGTTATCCGCCGAGCGCTGGCCGTAAGTGACCTGGCGGCTGCTTTCGCCGAATGCCTGGCCACGGTTCAGGCCGATTTCGTCCCAAGTGCTGGCCGGCAACGGCTCGGTGGCGACGATCAGGCTTTGCACCGGCAACTGGTAGCGGCCCAGCGGCGCCAGCGTGGTGGCATAGCCTTCAACCGCCGGCACTACCCAGGAGGCGCGCACCGCGGCTTTAGCGGTGCGCAGGCTGCCGGACTGCCAGTGGGTGACGGGGCTGTTTTCGTAAATCGTGACGCCCATCTGCTCGACCACCCGCGCCAGGCCGCGCACCAGCTTGGCCGGGTGAATCGTGGCGACGTGGGGTGCATAGATGCCGCCATAGGGCTTGGCGATGCGGATCTGTTCGGCCAATTGCTGCGGGCCGAGCCAACGGTAATCGTCGTCGGTCAGGCCCTGGCTGTGGAGTTTGGCCAGGTATGCACGCAGGGTGGCCTCCTGTTCGGGATAGCGCGCGGCGCAATACAGCACGCCGCCCTTGCGGTAGTCGCAGTCGATGCCTTCGCGCTCGATCACCTGCGCCACTTCATCGGGAATCCCGTGCAGCAAGTCGAACGAGGCGCGGCGCGGCGCTGCGGACAATCCCGCCAGCAGGCGGTCTTCCCCCAGCAGGTTGCCCATCAGCCAGCCGCCGTTGCGGCCAGAGGCGCCGAACCCGGCGGTTTGCGCTTCAATGATCGCGATCTTCAGCTCAGGCGCTTGGCGTTTCAGGTAATACGCGGTCCAGAGCCCGGTATAGCCGGCGCCGATAATGGCCACGTTGACGTCCAGGTCGTGCTCAAGCGAGGCACGTGCCACCAGCGGCTCGTCCAACTGGTCCATCCATAAACTGATATTGCGCCATGCAGGCATGCCAAGCTCCACCACCACACTTCGATGGCAGTGATCCTAGAGCCTGGCCTCAGGGGCTGTCTTGCGCGCGTGCACGCAGGGAAATTTGTTTGACGTAGGCCTTGGGCGACTGGCCGGTGTGCTGGCGAAAGCAGCTGTAGAACGCCGACGTCGAATTGAAGCCGGCGGCAAATGCCAGTTCGTCGATACGGATCGGCGGCGTGGCATTGTCCAGTGCCGCCAGCAAATGCTGCAGGCGCGCCTGGTTGACGTAGCGGTAAAAGCTTTGGCCCAGCACCTGGTTCAACAGATAAGAAATCTGGTTGCGGCTGTACCCGCACTCTTTCGCCACCCGTTGCAGGTCCAGCTCGGGGTCCAGGTAGGGTTGCTGGCGCTCGAAGTAGTGTTGCAGGTCGTTGGCCATGTAGCTCAGTTGCTGGGGCGACAGGCCCAGGCGGCTGACGGTGGGGCGCGTGGTCTCGCTGCGGCTGGCGGACTGCTCGTGCACCAGGGACGCGTATTCGTTGACCCGCCAGATCAGGCCATCGCGCACGGTGATGGCTTCGCTGGTGCGAAACGACACCAGGCCCTGGCCGCCGCGCAAGGTGATGCGGTACTGGATGAACGCAGTGTCGCCGTCGGCGCGGATGCGGTCGGCGTGCTCAATCGCCTCGTCTGCGCCCCGGGGCATGCTCGCTTGCAGGTACGCGCGCAGATCGCTCGCACCAACTACCCGGTTCTGGAAGAAATCGTGGTACTGGATGTCCGGATGGTAGTACGACATCACACCGTCCAGGTCGCGGTGCTTCCAGCACAGGTGGTGACGTAACACCAATTCGCCGGTGGCCTGGGTTTGCTGGGAATCATCCGGGGTGAACTCGGGCATGGAGCGCTCTGCGGCTGGGATGACCTGCGAGCTTGCCCAACTTTTCGGGCGGGTTCAATGGCCATTTGACAGTTCTGAATAATGGCCATTTGCCCAATACTGCGTAGGACATGACCCACGTCAAATTTCCTGAAAACAACTGCCGAATGGAGCTAAAAAACTTCCATGGCCGATGGGAACGAATGCTATTTTTAGAGCTCAAGACGGCCAGGACCAGTGACGGTCATGGCGCCCCTGCAGCGAGCTAAAGGAAGCGCTCAATGAACAAGGTGGGCAACATGAACAAAGTAACGTTCCCCAACGCCTGCCAGCTGATGCGCTGGCATTTTCATCCCATGGGCTTTGAGGCGAGCATGGATGCTCCCGGCAGTATGATCGCGCGCCTGTTCGACCGTGCCAGCGGAGAAACCCTGATTGCGATTGCTGGCATTCCCTGCTCCACAGTGATGAACGCCGCCGACGTAGAGCGGATCATCGAAGCCGTAGAGGACGAATTGGAGTCGTTTGTGCCGCCGCTGTCGCTAAGGGCTTGATCGGGCGGCGCAGGTATCTTGTGGCGAGGGAGCTTGCTCCCGCTGGGTTGCGTAGCAGCCCCAAAATCCTGGGAGCGCTGCGCACTCCAGCGGGAGCAAGCTCCCTCGCCACAGGATTCAACGTCACCCCTTATGATTTGCTGATGCGCTGATCATCAAAAAACGGCTTGTCCCCGGCAACTCGATCCGACGCCTTCGGCACATTCAACCCTTGGCCATCCTGGCTTTCGACATACCAATAGCAATGGCTCACTGCGCGGGTAATCCCCACATAGGCCAGGCGCAGTACTTCGTCTTTTTGCGCACTGTCGTAGGCTTCGGTATCGCCGTCCTTGCCCAGGCCCGCCATGCGGTAGACCTGATTCTTGTACGGCGAACTGGTCAGGTGCTGGCAATCTCCCAGCAGGAATACCGCATCCGCCTGCAAACCCTTGGCGCTGTGATAGGTCAGTTGCTTGAGCCGACGGCTGCCATACGGCAAGTTAGAATCCACATTAACTACCGACTGAATATGCTCCTGTATCAATAGCTTATCGTTACTTTTTCGATACAGCATCAAGATCGAATCACCCTTTTGATAGTGTGCCAGCAGTTGCTGGCCCAGGGCAGCGTCATCCCGATCACGCACGGTAACCGGCACCAACGCCTTGGGTGTGCCGCTCGCCTTGGCTTTCTTGCCGCTGATGGCCGGTGCAGCCCGCACGATATGTTCGGCGGCATCGATAACGTGCTGATGGCTGCGGTAGTTCTCGCCCAGCATCACCCGTGTGGTGGTGGGTGACGGGAACTCCTTGCCGAACTCCATGAAATACTTGGGAGAACTGCCCCGCCAGCCATAGATCGACTGCCAATCGTCCCCCACGCACAACAGCGACGAGCGCTGGGCGCCACGGCCCACGTGCATGGCGGGGCCGCGGCTGCGAATCTCGCGCAGGCTGGCACGCAGCCACGAAACGATCTGCGGCGAGACGTCCTGGAATTCGTCGATCATCAGATGCGACATGGGGCGCAACAGCCCGTCGTTGAGCAGCTTGAGGTTTTCCGGAGTGTTTTCGCCAAACAGTGAAAACATCCGGTTGTAGGTCATCACGGGTGGCGACTGGTCCAGCAGGTGGTCTTCCAGGGCTCTCCAGAAAATACTCAGCGCTTCGAAATAAAACCGGTCCGGGTCGTCCTTGGCGAAACTCATCTTGCCCACGGCAGTGGGCACATCCAGCCCGAGGTTCTCGATGAACCCCGCGGCGGCGACAAAGCTGTCCAGCAGCGGTGCCGAACCCAGCTCGCCCTTGACCTTGTAATCGAAGCCCGGGCCCGCGGTGGCATCGCCGGCCAAGCTGCTCAAAACACGTTTGGATGAGTCATAACTTTCTAGCCATATCAGCGGTTTACGGCAGAAAGCTTGAAACAAGGTGCGTTTTACTGCCCACTCAGCGCGCACCGACAACTTGGCGCCGGGCCGGCTGACCTGGGCGTTTTCCCGAGGGTCGAAGCCCAGTACGACCCAGGCATCGAGCTCGGCAATGTAGCCATGGCAATGAAACTGCGCGCCATTGATATCGAAGGTCTGGCGGTTGGGCTCGATGCCCTTGATCGGCCAGGCGCCGGCGCGAAACCACAGGTCTTCGATCACATCGCAAAGTTCTTCATCACGCTTGGCGGCCAATTCAGTCACCGCCACGCGCTTCTGCACGTCTGGATGGTCGCGCTCCAGCTCCTTGAGTTGCAGTGCATGGCGCGCCAACGGGGCAATCAGCTCGCGAAAGCGCGCGTGACGACGATGCAACTGGTGATAGCAGGCATTCAATTGCTGACGCTGGGCGTCGTTAATCCGCAGCTCGAAGGGATTGCTGTCGGCTTCATCAAAGCCGGCCTCGGTGCGGGTGTTGAGGTTCTCGAACGCCTGCAGGCGCTCAAGCCCCGGCAGGCTGCGCACCATTGGCAAAATGCGTGAATGAAAGGTACGCACCACGGCCTGGGCTTCTTTCATGCCAAGGGGTTGGCCCCACAAGGCGAGAATTTCCATGAGTTTTTTGATGAAGTCCTTGCGCGACTCGCGGGTGAAGGTCACCACAGTCATCGAACTGAGTTCAAAGCCCAGGTAATGGGTCAGCAGCAGGATACGCAGCACCAGCGAGGTGGATTTGCCGGCGCCGGCGCCGGCGATCACCGAGGTGGAGGGTGTGTCGCTGAAGATCATCTTCCATTGCGCGGCACTCGGTTGGGCATGCGCCGGCAGCAGGCGCGCCACGTCGGCCTTGATGCGCTTTTTCAACTCGGCGGTCAGCGGCAGGCGCCAGTCATCGAACAGGCTGTCATCAACGCCCGGTGCCGTGTGTTCATCCGGGCGGAAGTCGCGAATCAGCAGGACCTGGCGGCCTTCTTCGATGCCGTCTGCCTTGCCTTCCTGATAGCCATACTCCACACCGGCGGTGTGGCCACTGCGAAATCCGTCGGCCTGGCCGTGCAGCCAGGAGAAACGGTGCTGGGCGCGCAGCCGCGTCAGGCCGTGGCCAAACAATCGGGCAGCAAGCCGTTTCAACAGAGGCATTTCGGCCAGCGGCCGCAGTTCGGGAGGCAGATCGGGGGTGTGTTGCGGCACGCGGACTCCTGCGATGCTTTAACTCGGACAAGAGCCCTATGTTCGCCGCAAATGCCCCACAGTTCCAGCCAATTGCTTTGCGCTCATGCAGTTAGGCGATGAAGTGAAGATAACCCCTGAGCATAGGCATCGAATTATTCGATAGGAATCCGGCAGTTTTTACGCTTTTTATCGATCTAGCGCTATTGGATCATGGCTCCCATCCACAGGAGACGATCATGCTTGAACTTCGACCTTTCAATACGCTGGGCGGCGCCAATCACGGTTGGCTGGACGCACACCACCACTTTTCCTTCGCCGAATACCACGACCCCAAGCGCATGCACTGGGGCAACCTGCGGGTATGGAACGACGACCTCATCGCACCGGGCACCGGCTTCCCGCAACACCCGCACCGGGACATGGAAATCATCACCTATGTGCGCGAAGGCGCCATCAGCCATGCCGACAACTTGGGCAACAAGGGCCGTACCGAGGCTGGCGACGTGCAAGTGATGAGCGCCGGCACCGGGATCGCCCACAGTGAATACAACCTGGAAGCCACGCCCACCAAGATTTTCCAGATCTGGATTATTCCCAACGAAGCCGGTTTGCCACCATCGTGGGGTGCCAAGCCATTTCCCAAGGGCGACCGCGAAGGGTTTGTAACCCTGGCCAGTGGCAAGGCTGGAGACAGCGAAAGCCTGCGCATTCGTGCCGATGCACGTTTGGTGGCGGCCAACCTGAAAGCCGGTGAAAGTGCCGAGTATCGGCTGGACAGCGGGCGCCGCGCCTACCTGGTGCCCGCCACCGGGGTGATTGAAGTCAATGGCTTGCGTGCACAAGCTCGGGACGGCGTGGCGGTTGAGGATGAACAGCTGTTGCGGGTGACGGCGATTGAAGACAGCGAGATCGTGTTGGTCGACCTCGCCTGACCGAGGTTGAATGTGGCGAGGGAGCTTGCTCCCGCTGGGGTGCGAAGCGCCCCCAAAAACGGGACGGCTACGCAGTCCAGCGGGAGCAAGTCCCCTCGCCACAGGTCAATCAGTCACAGGTTGGGTATCAGTTAGCCGAGATCGCCCCGTCCACCAACACCTGCGCTTCTTCCACCAGTTGCTTGAGGTGATCCTCACCGATAAAACTCTCGGCGTAGATCTTGTAGATGTCTTCGGTACCCGATGGCCGCGCGGCGAACCAGCCGTTTTCGGTCATGACTTTCAGCCCGCCGATTGCCTGGTCGTTACCCGGTGCATGGCTGAGGATCTGCTGAATGCTTTCCCCGGCCAACTGCGTGGACGTCACCTGGTCCGGCGACAGCTTGCCCAGCAGGGCTTTCTGCGCCGGCGTGGCCTTGGCATCCACACGAATGGCGAACGGCTCACCCAACGCATCCGTCAGCCCACGGTAGATCTGGCTCGGGTCCTGGCCTTTGCGCGAGGTCATCTCCGCCGCCAGCAGCGCCGGGATCAAGCCATCCTTGTCAGTGCTCCAGACGCTGCCGTCCTTGCGCAGGAACGAGGCACCGGCGCTTTCTTCGCCGCCAAACCCCAGTGAGCCTTCGAACAGGCCGTCGGCAAACCACTTGAAGCCCACTGGCACTTCGTACAGGCGACGGCCAATACGTTTGGCCACTCGGTCAATCAAGCCGCTGCTGACCACGGTTTTGCCCACCGCAGCATCGGCGCGCCATTGCGGGCGGTTTTGGAACAGGTAATCGATAGACACTGCAAGGTAGTTGTTCGGCGCCAGCAAGCCACCGGATGGCGTCACGATGCCGTGGCGGTCGTGGTCCGGGTCGCAGGCGAACGCCACGTCGTAGCGGTCCTTGAGGCCGATCAAGCCCTGCATGGCGTAGCTGGAGGATGGGTCCATGCGGATCTGGCCGTCCCAGTCGACGCTCATGAAGCGGAAGGTGGCGTCGACTTGCGTGTTCACCACGTCAAGGTTAAGGCGATGGTGTTCGGCGATGGCCGACCAGTAGCGCACCCCTGCTCCGCCCAGCGGGTCGACGCCCAGGCGCAAGCCGGCGTTGCGGATGGCATCAAAATCGATGACGTTGACCAGATCGGCCACGTAGGTGTTGAGGTAGTCGTGGCGATGAGTGGTGTCGGCCTTGAGCGCCTGGGCGTGAGTAATGCGCTTGACCCCGGCCAGCTTGTTGGCCAGCAGTTCGTTGGCCTTGGCTTCGATCCACTTGGTGACGTGGGTATCGGCCGGGCCGCCATTAGGCGGGTTGTACTTGTAGCCGCCGCTTTGTGGCGGGTTGTGGGACGGCGTGATAACGATGCCGTCGGCCAGGCCACTGGTGCGACCACGGTTGTAGCAAATAATGGCGTGGGAAATCGCCGGTGTCGGGGTGTACTCATCGCCTTCGGCCAACATCACGTGCACGCCATTGGCCGCCAGCACTTCCAGGGCGCTGGCGCCGGCTGGGGTAGACAGTGCGTGGGTGTCCAGGCCGACAAACAAAGGGCCGTTGATGCCCTGGGCTTCACGGTAGAGGCAAATTGCCTGGCTGATGGCGAGCACGTGCCATTCATTGAAGCTCAGGTCGAACGAACTGCCACGATGCCCGGAGGTACCAAAGGCGACGCGCTGGGTGGAGATCGCTGCATCAGGTTGGCCGGTGTAATAGGCCGTTACCAGTCGCGGGATGTCTACCAGCAGTTGAGCTGGTGCCGGCTTGCCCGCAAAAGGACTGAGAGTCATGCATAAACCTCTGAAAGAGTAAGGATTCGGAAAAAGAATGCAGTTTACTGAGAGTTGGACTGCTCCGCGACGTTATAAATCCTACAACAATCAGCGAAATTTCATTCAGTACCGGTCTGTGCCTGCCTCAACGCCAGGGCCAGTTCAACCAAGGCATTCTCCAGGTGATGGGGACCCTCAACGGTGTGGCTCAGTCGCAGATGCTGGCAATGCAGGCCGCTGATGCTGAACAACTCTCCTGGCGCTATCACCACCTGCCGGGCGAGCAGGCGCTGGAACACCTGGCGCATGTCCACCGGCGCGGTTGAGCGTAACCAGAAGGTAGCGCCAGCAACCGGCATTCGGTAACTCACTTGTTGCCCCAGGTGCTCATCCAGGTACCGGCCCATTACCCGGGCCTGTTCTTTGAGCCTGGGTCGCAACTCCCGCAGATGCTGGTCGACTCTGCCGCTTTGGTAGAGCCGCGCAATCGCCCGCTGGCGAATGGATGACAACCGGAATGCGCGCAGCAAAAATTGGCGTTGCAGCTCACCGCTGAAGTGGCGCGACAGCAAATAGCCAAACGGCGCTTCAGGCCCGAGCGCTTTCTCGAAGGTGGAAAACACCATCAGCCGTTCAGGGTTGGCCAGGTCCCGCAACGCCGTGATGGGCTGCTCGAAGGCCAGGTCGCCATGGCTGTCATTTTCTAACAACCAACAACCATGCTGGTTCAGCAACCGAACCAACTCAGTGCGGTCATGGTTGGGCAGGACGATGCCTGACGGCAGGCTGACGCTGGAGGACAGCAACGCCAGTTGAACCGGCTCTGTACCGAGTAATTGCTCCAGCGCCGCCAGGTCCAGGCCATCCTGCGCGGTGAAAGGCAATTCAACAATCTTCACCCCCGCGCCCTGCAACAATCGCAGAATCAGCCAGTCGCAGGGTGACTCCACGATGATTGCGGCGCCTTTGAGCCCAAGCACCTCGATCAGAATTTCCAGCACCCCACGCAGATCGGCGCCGATATAAACCTCATCCGCCTGCCAGCAGCGGGTCGGCGACGAGGTGTAGCGCGCCGCGAGCGCCGCGCGCAATTCCCAGACGCCGCACGGCTGCGACCATGGCTGCAGGTGACTTGGGTAGTGCCGCAAAAGTTCGCGCTCGAGCAGCAACAGTGCCCCGTCCAGAGACGCCCCAAGTGCTGGCTCATCGGCACTGAGTACCAACATCCCCGGGCGCCGTGCACTGGCGTAGAGGCGCTCCAGCAGGTCGCCCCCGCTGCTGCCTGGCGGTTTGTTCAACACCGGCCAGGCGTAGTAGCCTGACTTGGCCACCGAATACACCCGGCCTTCCTTCTCCAGCAGCGAGTAGGCGTATTGAATGGTCGAGATCGAGACGTTCAGGCGCTCCGATAACTGCCGCAGTGACGGCAATTTTACCCGGGCATCGGTACCCACCTCGTTGATGAGGTTGATCATGTAGCGATACACCGCCTGGTAGGCAAACTCCGTTTGCCGGTCATCCTTGCGCCTCATCGCGGGTCACCCGCTACCACCCCGTTAACGCCCGGCCAATTGGCGGGTTGCCATGGCGGCGGTAGCGTGCTGCGGCGGTGCCATGCACGGCACCGCTGCGGCAGGTCGCTTGCGGTAGAGGTGTTGCAGCAGGTGAAGCGGTAACCCACTGATGTCGATGGCCCATTGCACGAGCATCTCGGCCACCGGCTTGCCTTGCAGTGCCTTGTGCAGCTCCGCAAGTGCCACCAGCATGCCGGGGTGGCATTCGCGCAAAAAGCTTTCGAGGCGCTCGCCGTGGCCGATAAACGGCGAAAACATCAGGCAATTCAATTGATTGTCATCCAGGCCAAACATTGCCTGGGCGTAGCCGGCCGACAACGCGCGGCCATCCGGGGTCGCTGCCTGGGCTATCAGATGTTCGGGAATCTGCTTGTGCCGCATGAACAGCGCGGCCTGCTGCATAAAGCCCTGTGCGCCCTCCTCGTAGTCCAGTTCCCGCATGCACTCGGCTTGCAAGCCTCGTAGATGGGCCATCAGCAAAGGGTTCGCGCAACTCGCGTGGCTGAAATGAAAGCCAAACTCGTCCGGTTGATAGGCCATAAACTGCCGCAACAGCGAACCCCCCGGGTAGTCGACCTCCTCCATCAAGTCGGCAACGCTGACATAGGCCAGGTGGCGGGGGGCATCTGTGTCGCACGTGTCGACTTTTTCGTAGTGCTCGCCATACAGGTCGCCGTAATACGCGTTACTCCATTCGTCCATACGTGCGAACAGGCCGTTGAGCACCAGGGGCTCTTGCTCCGGGAGCGTTGCACCGGCCAACAGTGCGGCCCTTTTCAACCACGCCAGGTATTCGCGTTGCTTGCGAGCAGAATCACCGCTGACCAATGCATGCACGCCGCCATTGCACGTGGTGACGCGCTGGTAAAAGTCGCCGAGGGCCAGGTAGGCGTCGTTGCACAGGGTTTGACGAAGATCACCCGAGGTCTGGTGCCCCACCATCAGCACATTGCGCCGACTGTTATCGCGCGCGGTTGCCGATGCCGGACGCAGGTGGTTGAACGGCAACACTTCGCGGTTCTCCACCATCAGTAGTTCGACACGCGGGTCGTCATGCAAAAACAACGCGCTATAGCCGCGATGCAGCGTGTCCAGCGCGGTTTGCGTCATGCCGGCATGGCGCAAGGTGGCCACGCGCAACTGGAACGTGCCCGGCGCCCGGCCCGCAAGCGTCAACTGGGCTGCGCGCAACAACGTCAAGACATAGCTGCTGCCAGCACCCGCACCATGCGCCAACAGCACTTTATATTCACCGATCCGCTCCATGCCGCCTGCTGCTACCACAATGCGTTGAATCAATAACTGAAGCGAGGTGCGTTCTGTTCGAGAGAAATGCCCAACCAAGCGTTGTAATACTTGTTGATAGACATAGTTCATGGCTTGTTCGTGAATAGCGCTCATAGTTCTACTACCTGAGTTGAAATATCAGTTTCGGGCAACCGTTAACGGCAGTTGCCTGACCTGTTGTTTCTGAGGGGCGTTACAACATGTGACATTCAATGGAGATTAGCACCGGGCCCGGTTTGCGAGCGGGCGCTTCGAGGCTTCCAGCCTGCAAGCGCGCCACCCAACCGGGGTGCGCAGTCAAAAAGGGCGGTCTTAGGAATGGTCCGACAAGCTCCTACCCTGTTTTAACTTAAAAATTAAAGAACCATCCGACAAAACCAACTTAATTAATAGTGTTTCGCCTGAACGGGTATACCGGGCGTTATTGAACGTAACGGGTGCACGGGGCGACTTCAGATATTCAATCATTGCTCAATCCTTGAGATGAAAGTTGAGGGGCAATTATCAGCGCTTGAATAATGATTAACAGATACAGAACCTGGACTAAAACCAGTTCAGACGGCGGCGCGCCCTGAATATCGAATGCCCGGACACGACAACGCCGCGCTGGAATTCAGGGCGGCGTCCGGGGTAAACAGGTGATTTATCGGGCTGAAACCTAGAAATCCCGGTTCCAGCGATGAGCAGGTTAAATCCTGTCAAATGGCGCATTTGCCCCATGCGCCCGGGGGAAGGAATACTCGCTTGAGAATATTCCCACAGATCAAACAGCTTCTACCTGCAAGGCAACACGTTCTCGGCACGGACATTCGTCCATATAACGATGCGCTTCCACGAATTGGCTGAACGGAAACACCGTGGTTTTCAGCGGCACCAGTACTTTGTCAGCCGTCAGTTGGTTGATGTCACGCAAGGCACGCTGCAGGGCTACATGGTCCTGGATGATGCCCAGTTCCGGTTTGCCGGTGAAGTTGCCGATGCAGTGCACAAAGAACTGAATATTCTTCTGGAACGCTGCGCAGGCCGGGAATGGTGTCTGGTTGCCACCTTGCAGGCCATACAGCACCAGGCTGCCACGGGGCGCCAGTACGTCGCCCAGCAACGACATCTGCGGGCCACCCAAGCCATCGAACACCACGTCCACGCCGCGGTTGTCGGTGAACTTGTTGACTTGCATCAGCAGGTCCTGTTCTTCGGTGACGATGACCTTTTCCGCCCCGAGGGACAGCAGGTATTCGCGCTCGTCACTGGTCTTGGTCGCAGCGATCACCCGCACACCCAGGGCCTTACCCAGTTGCACAAAGGAAGGGCCGGCACAGTGGCTGGCGTCCGTCACCAGGGCGAATTGCCCGGGTTTGACCCGCGCCAGGTCCATGTACGCAAAGTAGGCAATCAGCAGCGGCGTGTAGTGCACGCTGGCTTCAATCGGGCTCAAGACGTCCGGGTAACGCGTCAGCGCCGAACGCGGCAGCACGATCTGTTCGCCGTACACCGGGTAATCATTGGGGCTCTCGGCAGGGAAGCTGGCGACCTTGTCACCCACCGCCAGGTCATCGACGCCTTCGCCCACGGCCACAACCACGCCGGCCATCTCATGGCCCAGGCCTGATGGCAGGCGGGCATGGGACGACGCAAGGTTCTGGCGCCAGAGAATGTCGTACCAGCTGATGCCAATCGCTTCGACGCGCACCTGCACTTCGCCCGGTGCGGGCTTAGCGGCTGCATGCTCTTCGCATTTGAGCACCTCGGCCGGACCAAACTTGTGAAAACGGATCGTGCGGGACATCGCAAACCTCGTCAAAGTAACCTCTATTGCCATGAACTCTATCTGGGCTTTCGGAGCAAGACCACCGGTCGCCGTTAATAGTCGACATGCCTGTCATTGATTCCGCATATACGGAAAACGTACCAAGTCACGTAGGAAAACTGAATTAGCCGGTGCAGAGTACCAGCCTTTCCCCGTAAGATTCATGCCGGCCATTGTTCTTATATGGTCGCTCCCGTCAAGTTTACTGACGCTGCCTGGGACACAAGATGAACCGTAACGACCTGCGTCGTGTCGACCTCAACCTGTTGATCGTATTCGAAACCTTGATGCATGAACGCAGTGTGACCCGTGCTGCCGAGAAATTGTTCCTGGGCCAGCCGGCCATCAGCGCGGCGTTATCACGCCTGCGTGGCCTGTTCGACGACCCACTGTTCGTGCGTACCGGGCGCAGCATGGAGCCTTCGGCCCGTGCGGTAGAGATCTTCGCCCTGCTCTCCCCGGCCCTGGACTCGATTTCCACGGCCGTCAGCCGCGCATCCGAGTTTGACCCGGCCACCAGCACCGCCGTGTTCCGCATCGGCCTGTCGGACGACGTCGAGTTCGCCCTGCTGCCGCTACTGCTCAAGCGCCTGCGCGCCGAAGCCCCCGGCATCGTACTGGTGGTGCGCCGCGTCAACTACATCCTGATGCCGGGCCTGCTGGCCTCCGGGGAAATCTCGATTGGCGTGAGCTACACCACCGACCTGCCGGCCAACGCCAAGCGCAAAGTATTGCGCCGCAGCAAACCGATGCTGCTGCGGGCCGACAGCATGCCCGGCTCCATGAGCCTGGATGACTTCTGCGCGCGGCCCCATGCACTGGTGTCGTTTGCCGGGGACTTGAGTGGGTTTCTCGATGAAGAACTGGAGAAACTGGGCCGCAAGCGTCACGTGGTGCTGGCTGTGCCGCAGTTCAACGGGTTGGGAACGTTGCTGGCGGGTACCGATATCGTCGCGACCGTGCCGGATTATGCCGCTGAGGCGCTGACGTCTGCGGGCGGCTTGCGAGCTGAAGAGCCGCCGTTGCCGGTGCGTACGTTTGAATTGCACATGGCGTGGCGTGGGTCGCAGGACAATGATCCGGGGGAGCGTTGGTTGCGGTCGCGAATTCAGATGTTCTTTGGGGACCCCGATAGCTTGTAATGGAGTTCCAGTAAATTCCATAAAACTGTTTTATAACAGGTGCTTATTGGTAATTTCAGTCCATTGCCGCCTGTCTAAATCCAATGAATTCCACGACTCATGGGGGCATAATTGGGGGCAAATTTCGGTTCCTTAAAAAGGATGCCCCCACCGATGCCCCCAGATAATGCGGTTGTTTTCAAACGAAAACTCAGCGATGCCTTGATCCGCTCGCTGACCGAACCCGGCAAACACGCCGATGGCGAAGTTCCTGGCCTCTACTTGGAGGTAAGGGCGTCGAGCAATGTCGGCAAATCCCCTTCCAAGTTCTGGCGCTTGAAGTATCGGCTGCATGGCAAGGAAAACCGCTTCTCAATCGGCGCTTACCCCGAAATCGGCCTGAAAGAAGCGCGGGACATTGCCCGCGGTGCACGCCGCGACGTGGCTAACCACACCGCTCCGCTCAAAGCTAAGACTGCCAAAATCGAGGCGCAACTCCTCAACGAGGTGCGCACCTTCGAGTATGTAGCCAAGCAATGGTTGGCATTCAAATCTGCCGAACTGGTGACTAAATCCATCTCAGGGTTTAGCGGAGCGCTGAACAACCACATCTTGCCTGCCATTGGTAAAAAACCGGTCACCGAGATCAAGCTTGAGCACATCACCACGATCATTACCGAGCTGCGCCGCCAGCGCACAATGGCGATGGCCCGGCGCGTGCGCACCATCATCCGTGCCGTCCTGGGGTTTGCTGAAGGGCGCGGCTGGGTTGAACGCAACGTAGCGCTCAGCAACATTGAGGAATTGAAGATCCGGCATGTCGTCACCAGCAATCCGGCGATCGAAAGGCCAGCCGATCTAGGCAGGTTTCTTCTGCGTCTGGATGACTGCAACGACGGCAGCGTTGCCTCCGCGATGCGCCTGCTGATTATGTTGCCGGTCCGCCCAGGCGAACTGGTGCAAATGCGCTGGGAAGATGTCGACTTGGTGGGTGCCGATTGGCGTTATGTGGTGAGCAAGACCAAGCACCTGGACAAGAGCAAACACATCGTGCCGTTGCCTGAGCAAGCCTTGGTTCTGTTACGCGAGCTACATAAAACCCGCGTGGTGGATGAAGAAGGCACAGGCTGGGTGTTCGTCTCGCCAGTCTATCTGGGACGCCCCATAAATCCGACCTCCATGCTCAAGTCCTTTCAGCGCATCTGGCCAGAGTATGACATCACAGCCCACGGCTTTCGCGCGACCTACAGAACCATTGCCCACGAGCACTTGGGTATTGATCCAATTGTGCTCGAACTGTCGTTATCCCACCGGATGCCGGGGGCGCTAGGGGCTGTATACGCGCGCGCCCAACTGCTGGTACAACGCCGGGAAGCGGCTCAACAATGGGCTGACTATTTAGATCAGTTGCGGCAAAACGCTGCGCGAATAACCACAGATTGACGATACAGCGAATACAAATCAGGAGATTGGAGCTGGAAACGAGACTCGCATCTAGCGTCCGACCCATTGAAATCTAAGGGGTTTCTTTTCTTGCCGAAGCAGGAAAAGACTCAATTCTGGACTTGTTTTTGGGGTGTTTCAAGAGCGAAAAAGGGGTAATTCTAAGCAAGGCTATTGGATTCTACCTATAGCCAATCGGCAGATTGATCGCCATGGCGGACGCTGTGTCCTGGCCGCCAGTTCACTGCTGCTGGCTCTCGGCATGCTATTGATGGGACTGGCGGACAATACTGCCACTTACTATGTCGCCTGGACGCTGATCGGTGTTGGGCGATCAGGCTGGTGTCTCAGGGAGTATGCAATAGCTGCATCCATCCTTTGATGCTTCTGCAGGGAAAACCTTCTCGACTTAGCACATGCAGCTGCCATCCTTCGGTAGAATTTTGGCAAGCCAGTGTTAAAAACGTTGATCCCTCCCAGCTCGCTACCCCATCGAGTGGCGATAAATACCACGACATATCCCATCACACGCCCTCGTCCTGTTAATGATCAAGATCTTACACGTTGTTCATTTTCAGAACTCCACTCTTGGAGATCAGGCCGAACGTATGGGAGTTGGAGTGAGTTCCAGGCGCCGCAACTACCGGAAGCATGCGCCATTGGCTGCCAGTGCTAGGTATCCATTGGACGACCTCGACAACTAGGCGGCAACTTGGGACTTTTAGCAATCAAGCCCTTCGTGGTACTCAGCGGACTCCATATATGCACCCAGTCGATGTCGCCCAGTTGGCTTCTGTCGGTCATGGCAAAAGCACAACCCTAGCGCTAGGCTAACGTCAACGGAACCTAGAACTGTGCGGATTCCAACAAGTACAGCGACAGGCTGCCTGCCTTCACTGAAGCGCTTAGTGAGTGAATGCGCGGCAGCAGGCGCGCGAAGTAGAAGCGTGCAGTGCCTAGCTTGCTGGCATAGAAGTCTTCCTGGCTCTCCTTGCCCAGCGCGGCCCGTGCCATCTGTGCCCACATGTAGGCGTAGGCGGTGTAACCGAATACATGCAGGTACTCGACCGAGGCCGCGCCGATCTCGTTGGGGTTGTTCTTGGCGCTATCAATAACCCAGGTGCTCAGCTCGTCTAGATTATCCAGCGCAGCTTTCAATGGCGTGACGAACTCGCTCAGCTCAAAGCCGGCAGCCCCGCAGAATGTCCTGATCTCGTCGGCGAAGCTCTGGTACAGCGCCCCACCACTGCCGACCACCTTGCGTCCAAGCAGATCAAGCGCTTGAATACCGTTGGTGCCTTCGTAGATCTGGGTGATGCGCACGTCGCGTACCAGTTGCTCCTGGCCCCACTCGCGAATAAAGCCGTGCCCCCCGAATACTTGTTGGCCGTGCACGGTGGTTTCCAGGCCCATGTCGGTAAGAAAGGCCTTGGCCACCGGCGTCAGCAGGGCGACCTGCGCCTCGGCGCGCCGGCGCGCCTCCACATCCTCGCTAAACTTCGCGATATCCAGTTGCAACGCCACATAGCTGGAGAAAGCACGGCCGCCCTCGTTCAGCGCTTTCATGGTCAGCAACATTCGGCGCACATCCGGGTGCACGATGATCGGGTCGGCGCTTTTGTCCTTGGACGCTGGACCGGTTGGTGCGCGGCTTTGGATACGTTCCCGAGCGTACTCGATAGCGTTCTGGTAGGAACGCTCGCCGGCTGCCAGCCCCTGGATGCCAACCCCCAGGCGCTCGTAGTTCATCATCGTGAACATCGCTGCTAATCCCTTGTTTGGCTCGCCGACCAGCCAGCCAATGGCACTGTCAAAATTCATCACGCAGGTGGCCGAGGCCTTGATACCCATCTTGTGCTCAATCGAACCGCAGGACAGGCTGTTGCGCTTTCCTAACGAGCCATCCCCGTTGATCATCACCTTGGGCACAAGAAACAACGAAATACCCCGAGAGCCGGCAGGTGCACCCGGTAGCTTGGCCAACACCAGATGGATGATGTTCTCGGTCAGGTCGTGTTCACCGCCGGTGATGAAGATTTTGGTGCCGATTACCTTGAAGGAGCCGTCCGCCTGTGGTTCGGCGCGGGTTCTAATAATGCCCAGATCAGAGCCGGCATGCGGTTCGGTCAGGCACATGGAGCCGGCCCAAATACCGGCATACAAGTTTGGCAGGTACTTTCCCTTTAGCTCTTCACTAGCATGAGCATTGATTGCCAGGCAGGCGCCGGCAGTCAGCATCGGGTATAGGCCGAAGGAGAGACTGGAGGCGTGCATCATCTCTTCAACCTGTGCAGAAATGACTTTGGGCATTCCCATACCGCCATATGCGGGATCCCCACCGACGCCGACCCAACCATCTTCGGCGTATGCCTTGTAGGCCTCAACGAAACCGGTCGGCGTGATTACTGCGCCATTGCTCCATTGGCAGCCTTCCTCATCGCCGCTGCGATTTAGCGGGGCGATTCTGGTGCCGATTAGCTTGCCGGCCTCCTGGAGAATAGCTTCGGCGGTCTGCGCGTCGACTTCTGCAAGCGAAGGCAAGGTTTGCCAGAGCTTCGGTGCATCGAAGACTTCATTCAGGACAAAACGCATGTCGCGCAGGGGCGCTTGGTAGTCAGCCATGGGAAAGACCTCGCAGGGAAGTTAGGCCGTCACGGTTTTGCGAGCCAACCGCTCGCTTTAGCAAAGAGTTTCAACTGTGCGAAACACGCAACTTGGCCATAGCTTAAAAAACGGCCCATCGAACCTGTCAATGAGCCGGATAACTCCAGAGGAATACCTCGGAGAAAAGAATGCACAGGCGGAGACAATAAAGATTAGATACTGCTACGAAGCGCCTCGGTCAAAGCGGGCACCGCCTCGAACAGATCTGCTACCAGTCCGTAATCTGCCACCTGGAAAATTGGTGCGTCCGGATCCTTATTGATCGCCACGATAACTTTTGAGTCTTTCATTCCAGCCAAGTGCTGGATTGCCCCAGACACCCCCACAGCTACATAGAGTTGAGGAGCAACTATTTTACCGGTCTGACCGACCTGGTAATCATTGGGAGCGTAGCCGGCATCCACTGCAGCCCGGCTCGCGCCCAGCGCCGCGCCGAGTTGATCAGCCAAAGGTTCGAGCAAGCGACAATAGCTTTCATTGCTACCCAAACCCCGACCACCGGATACCACCACTTTGGCAGCACTGAGCTCTGGCCGTTCGGACTTGCTTAACTCCCGCTTAATCACTCTCGACAATCCGGCATCACTGCCGACGGGTATCATTTCCACCTGCGCCGCGCCTGAAATATCTAAGGGGTCGAATGCAGTCGTACGGACGGTGATGACCTTCAAGGGGTCGGCTGAGCGAAGGGTGACCAGCACATTGCCTGCATAAGTCGGCCGAACAAAGGTGTCGACCGATTCGATGCCCACAATTTCCGAAATCTGGGCGACGTCCAACAGGGCTGCGACGCGCGGCAATGTGCTTTTGCCCAAGGAAGTGGCGGGCGCAAGGATGTGGGTATAACAGAGCGCCATTGACACGATGAGCGCCGCCAGATTCTCGGGAAGTTGAGCCTCATAGTGGGCCGCCTGGGCGACCAGGACCTTTTGTACCCCTCCAAGCCTAGCTGCAGCCGTAGCAACTGCCGAACAATCGTTCCCAGCTACAAGCACATGAATATCTCCACCAAGTTTGGCAGCTGCCGCGACCGTGTTAAGGGTAGAGGCCTTGAGAGTTGCATTGTCGTGTTCAGCAATTACCAGAATGGCCATTTCAAATCACCTTGGCTTCGTTCTTTAGCTTATCAAGCAACTGAGCCACATCAGCGACGAGGATACCCGCCTTGCGCTTAGCTGGTTCAGTCACCTTGAGTACTGTCAGACGTGGAGAAATGTCCACCCCCAGATCGGCAGACGTGAGCACCTCCAACGGCTTTTTCTTGGCTTTCATGATATTGGGAAGCGTGGCGTAGCGTGGTTCATTGAGCCGGAGATCGGTGGTGACAAGCGCTGGAAGCCTCATCTCGATGGTCTCGACACCACCGTCAACCTCACGCGTGACCGTGGCACTCCCATCGGCAATTGCGACCTTGGAAGCAAATGTGGCCTGGGGCCAGCCCAACAATGCAGCCAGCATCTGTCCGACCTGACTGGCGTCGTCATCAATGGCCTGCTTGCCGCAAATCACCAGTGACGCAGTCTCCTTGTCCACCACGGCCTTGAGCAACTTAGCCACCGCCAGGGGCTGTAAATCGCCATCGACGTCAACCAGCACGGCACGATCCGCGCCTAACGCCAGCGCAGTACGCAACGTCTCTTGAGAAAGACGGTCACCGCAAGAAACAGCAATCACCTCGCTTGCCACACCGGCTTCCTTGAGGCGTACCGCCTCTTCGACTGCGATCTCGTCGAAGGGATTGATGCTCATCTTGACGTTATCCAGATCAACGCCGGAACCGTCACTTCTGACACGCACGTTGACGCTGGCATCAACCACGCGCTTTACGGGAACAAGAATTTTCATTTTCACTCCGAGGACTATAAATCAGAGGCCCTTTGGACCGGCATCGCTGCTGCTTGTTGCCAACAAACTAACCGAAGTGACTCCCTGCCTAATCGTCGGAACGGACAAGTTTCCGCAGCGAAGCCAGTTTCGACGGCCGACAGCCGTCTCAAAAAATCGTCGCATCCGCCGATGCTGCGGTTTGGTAGCCATCATACAAAGGCAATTATCAAGTAATCGAGGCAAGCACACATGGCTGGACCCCTACACGGAATTCGCGTCATCGAGATGGCAGGACTGGGCCCTGGACCTTTTTGCGGCATGATGCTAGCGGATATGGGCGCCGAGGTTATTTGTATCGAACGCAAGCCCTCGACCACCCAAAGCGACTTCGACCGAATGAAAAGAACCGTTACCGACAGAGGACGTCGGTCCGTCGCTTTGGATATGAAACAAGACGGCGCCTCTGACTTGGTGCTACGCCTGATAGGCACTGCCGATGTCCTGATCGAGGGTTTTCGCCCCGGCGTAATGGAGCGCCTCGGGTTGGGGCCGGACATATGCCTGGCACATAACCCGCGCCTCATCTATGGGCGCATGACGGGCTGGGGCCAACACGGCCCTCTATCCCATACCGCTGGACACGACATCAACTACATCGCAATCAGCGGCGTCCTCGGCGCCATGGGTTATGCTGACCGTCCTCCCACCCCTCCCTTGCATCTAGTCGGAGATATGGGGGGCGGCGGCATGATGCTCGCATTTGGTATCGTCTGCGCACTGCTTGAAGCGAAGAACTCGGGCCAGGGACAAGTGATCGATGCCGCTATCTCAGACGGTACCGCCAGTCTTGCAAGCATGTACTACGGCATGCGTTCCAAGGAGCAATGGAGCGAGCAGCGTGTTGACAACCTTCTGGACGGAGGGGCGCCGTTCTACGGTTGTTATGAATGCTCCGATGGCCGTCATATAGCCATCGGCTCAATCGAACCGCAGTTTTATCGTCTTCTTCTCGATCTGTGCGGAGTGGATGATCCGGCGTTTGCCGATCAATGGAACAAGCGGGCCTGGTCAGAACTGCGGGAAAAACTTCGCAAAGTATTCCTTCTCCGAAGCCAGGACGAATGGCGCGCTCTGCTGGAAGGGACGGACGCCTGCTTTGCCCCCGTTCTGGACTTCGATCAGGCCTTGGAGCACCCACATCACCAAGCACGCAATACCTTCATCCACATTGACGGCATACCGCAGCCTGCACCAGCACCACGGTTCAGTCGCACCCCCGGCAACGCGGGCCATCTGCCAGAAAGTGTCGGACAGCACACACAGGAGGTTTTGCTCGAGGCAGGCTTCTCGTCGGCTGAGTTGGCTGGTTTTGCCGCCGCAAGCATCATTTAAAGCGCTCTCAAAAACAAGGGGGGGACATGACTAGAACATTGCTTCGAGGAAAGCTACACCGAGTGACGACAACGCATGCCGAACTGAACTATGAGGGCTCCTGCGCTATTGATGAAAACCTATTGATCGCTGCCGACATCTGTGAATACGAACAGATAGATATTTACAATATCAACAATGGCGAGCGTTTTACGACATATGCCATCAAGGCGGAGTTCGGATCCGGCATCATTTCAGTCAACGGCGCCGCGGCACGTAAGGCGGCTCCAGGCGATCTGCTCATCATAGCCAGCTTTGGTGCGTGTGCACAAAGCGCTCTTGCCGACTGGAAACCCCGTTTGGTCTACGTCGACTCCAAGAATTGCATCGTGCGTCAAAGTGACAACATCCCCACACAGTTGGCCAATTAAACAACCTTCAATTCAAGGAATGCCAATATGGATACCAACATCGAAGCAGCAGTAGGCGCGCGGCGTCGCCTGGAGGGCAAGGTCGCAATTATCACTGGCGGCGCGAGCGGTATAGGGCGTGCGTCGGCATTAGTCTTTCTCGATCAGGGGGCAAAGGTCGTTATCGCCGACCTCAACACCGGCACAGCCAATGAGACATTGGCTTTGGCTGCACAAAAAGGTCATTCCGCGTCGATACGTTTCCTGCGCACTGATGCCTCTAACGAAGAAGACATCGAAGCAGTGATTGCCTTAACTCTAAGCGATTTTGGCCGTCTCGATTGCCTCTTCAACAACGCCGGTGTCGGCGGTGCCATGGGTCCAATCACTCAAACTTCGGTCGAGGATTGGGATCGGACCAACGCATTACTTTTGCGTTCGGTCTTTCTTGGCATCAAGCACGGCGGTAATGCGATGAGACAGCAGGGATGTGGCGGCTCGATCATCAACACTTCATCCACTGCAGGGCTCAATGCCGGCAGCGGACCAGCAGCCTATTCGGCAGCGAAAGCGGGCGTTATAAACCTGACCCAGAGCGCTGCCGTCGAACTTGCACACGCCCACATCCGCGTCAACAACATCGCGCCCGGCGGAATCTACACGCCACTGATTCGTGGCGCGAAAAACGAGCAGGAGATGCATGCTTTCATGAAAGGCCGTCTACCGTGGCCCGCAGTCGGTCTGCCCGACGACATCGCCAATGCCGCTTTATTTCTGGCCAGCGACGAATCGCGCTTCTGCACAGGAACAACCCTGCTTATCGATGGCGGCCTGCTGGCATGGGGACCCGGTCTGTTTCCCTTTGGCGGAATCTATAGCGAGGAACAAAACTTCAGTACCGGCAACACCGGCCAGAGTTAAGGGCATTGATTTGTCCCGTCATCGCTTGCGCTGCCCCGCTGGTGCGCGGATAAAAGCTAACGCCTGCCAGTTAAGAAAAACGCCTCCTATCTCTTGTATGGAAGCCGCGTTTTTCACTCGTCTGTGCTGCATCGGCGGAAGTTAAAAATCGCCGATTACAGACTTAACCGAACGGCACTACCGACAATGAGATCAACGGATCCAACCCAGGCGTCTGGCCATATTCACCGCCTGTGTACGGTTGCCCGCACCAAGCTTGGCATTTATCTTGCGAAGATGCGATCTGACCGTGCTCTCCGTGACGAAGAGCTTTTCAGCAATGGCATTATTTGACAAACCAAAGGACACGAATTCGAGAATATTCAATTCACGCGCGGAAAGTGAAACCGTCGCGTCCAAAATTTCTCCTTCGGAGTTTTCCAGGTCCAGGCTGCATCCCGCCCGCAACAAAACGCGATCAATGAATAAGGTCAGTTCGTCCCCTTGATCCTTGCCTTCCACCTGCCTGGCCAACCGCAGTTCACGTATGAGCTCGATAGTAGGGGTTCCTTCTTCCAGAAAGATACGAATCAACCCTTCGTGGCAAGCAGTCTCCGCACACTCCTGAATCAACCGCATGGCCAGCCTCAATTGGCCAGACATATGCAACGCCTTGGCGAGTAAAATTTTGAGTTTCAAGACACGGCGGTTACGAGATTTGTTTTGGGCAGATCGGATTTCAGCCTTGATCAAATCGATGATCTCAACATCTCCATAACCATGCACGAACAGGCGAAAACGACAGAGTTCTGTGGTTTCCAGATCGTTGGCCGGCATGATCATTCCGCGCAAACTCGCCCACGCAGCTGGGTGTTCAGCTCGTTCGCATTGATTCTTCGCCTCCATAAGGTCTCCTCTCAACATGGCCATTCTGGCTCTTTCCAGTTGGGCGGAAGCAATTACGCGCGGCAAGTTGTTCTGCCGGCCAAAGTATTCCAGTTCGCTCAAGTTGTGATAACAGTGATCGAGATCGCCGCGATCATGTGCAATGCGTGCGTAGATGACATGGCTGATAATCAGTTGATCTGGCAGAACGTACTCCCTCACTATAGGAAAATAAAGCGCCAGTAACTGCTCAGCTTCTTCCAACTCATCAATATTGTACAAGGCCTCGGCAAGATATACCGCCGCAATCGATCGGCCGACGCTACGACTGCCAAAAGCGACTTCAGCCTCGCCTAGCGCCACACGGAAATGTGCAATAGCTTCTCTAACACGCCCTTGTGCCAGGCTCACAAGCCCTTGCAGACACATCGTATAAACGGTAGGGAAAGTTGTACATTGACTCTCCCCCCCAGGATTCGAATGGGTGAGTAACTCAATCGCGTCAGAATAACGGTTGGCCGCAACCCGCCAGGTTGCCAACGTCGTGGAGAGAATGGCATAGCAAAAGCTGTCCCGCTGGACTACGGTATGGATAGCCTCCTCCGCCAGCCAAAAACCTTCCTCATGACGATCGAGAATCGCAAGAATGTATGGTCTCAGAGCGTCGATTTCGTTGGACACCTCATCGTTGTCCGCAAACCCCACCTTATCACTGTTGAGCTCCTCCAGGCGTCGCAGCGCCTCAGTACCTCGCCGAGTAAAGGTTAGTGCCCATATATGAGCAAGTCGCAATCGCGGCTTAAGTCGAAGCGCCTCACTGGGCAAAGCATCGAGCCAACGCGCCAACAGTCGAAAGCGTCCGTCAAAAAGCAGACTGTTGCTACGGGAGGCAATAAGAGACAAAGCATATTCGGTCACGCCCGAAGCCAAAGCATGTTCAATTGCCGGAATAGGCCGCCCCTCAGCTTCATACCACTTGGCGGCGGTCAAATGAAGGCCAGGGATCTTCTGGGGATAAAGTCGCTCAAGCTGACCTCGCAGGAATGCGGCAAAAAGACCATGGTAGCGATAGAGATTCCTCTCGCCACCATCCAAGGTCGTGACGCAGACATTGGAGTGTTCCAAGCGCTTTAACACTGCGTCGCTGTCATTTCGGCAGCAAACAGCATCGCACAGGGACTTGCTGAGTTCGCCGAGGATGCTGCTCTTGAGTAGAAAATTCTGTACGTCTTCCGGTTGATTCGAGAGAACAGCCTCGACAAGGTATTCAGCCATGGCCGAATTCGAGCCCGAGAACGTGGAAATAAAGGCTTCCGGGTCTTTCCGAATTTCCAGCGCCATGGAGACCAACCAGAGTGCCGCTGGCCAACCTTCTGTATCTCCGTACAGTTTGGAAATGCCCGCTTCGGAGAGTTTCAACCCTCTTTGCGTCCGCAAGAAGAATTCGGTTTCCACGCGGGAAAAGCGAAGCCACATTTGATCCACTTCCACCAGTTGCCCTTGAGCACGAAGGCGGCCAAGTTGAAGGTTGGGCGTCTCGCGAGAAGCGATTGCCAGTTGTCCCCCGGCTGGTAAGTGACTGATAATCACTCTTAGCAGATCATCGATAGACCGGTTGGAAACCGACTCGAACTCGTCGATGAAAAGCGTGAATGGATGTTCACAATCGGCCACACTATCCACCAACTTCAGCGCTAACTGATCGATGCCGGGCGTTACTCCAGCAGAGGTCCAGTACTCCTCATCGAACCCCTCCGGCCTCAATACCAGGTTGAAAGCATCAATAAGGTAGGTCAGGAAACGGCGAAAGTCGTCGTCGCCGGGATCAAGTGTCAACCAGGCTACCCGCCGGCCATCGACCTGAAGGTGATCAAGGTATTGGCGCATTGCAGTGGTCTTGCCGAAACCAGCGGGCGCACGGAACAAAATCAGCTTGGCATCGGCGGATCGCTTCACGAACTCGGCAATATCTTTCCTCACGACAGATCGAGATGCCGCCGCTGGCGCGGCAAGTTTGGCTCGCCGGACATAATTGGGCAATTGCACCTGCAAGCCGACTGAATCGATCGATGGATTGCTCGGCATACGTTTTCTCCCTTCTATTATTCTGAATAACCGTCGTTCTCGTCAGGCACCCAAGCGTGATACGCCGGATTAAGGGTATTCGAGCCATTAACGGAGCAAGCAAGACAAGCATGCCGAAAATCACTTAGGAAGCACAAGGCGGCCCTAGGCAGAGAAATCGGCAACAACCATTTCAAGACAGAGAAACCTTTATCTTCTTCTGGATAGTCCCACAGATACCGGTAAAAGAAACTGTCTGATACGACGATGCCCCCCTTCCCTTTTCTGTCCAGACTAGACACCGCTGAACAACCAAACAGCATGACTCTTGGGCGATCCACCTCTGAATCATGGCTAACAGACTGACGCAATTTGGAAGATCTTTTAGATGACACAGGAACTCGACTTTTCCGGGAAGACGGTGCTGGTTGTAGGGGGGTCGAGCGGTATCGGAAACGCCATCGCCCAGGCGTTCCGGGCAAAAGGGGCAAACGTCCATGTGTGGGGCACCCGGGCCAATACCGACGCCTACACAGACTCTCCGGATTCGGATCTAGCCGGTCTGCACTATACGCAGGTAGATGTGTCTGCCCCCCGTGTGATCCAGAACTACAGCCCAGATTTCGAGCGCCTCGACGTGCTGGTGCTTAGCCAGGGTATCGTTCTCTATGACAGGGCCGAGTTCCAGCCCGAGAACTTCCGTAAAGTGATAGACGTGAACTTGAACAGCCTGATGGATTGTTGCGCACTCTTTCACGACATGCTCAAGGCGAGTGCCGGATCGGTCATTGTCATTAGTTCTTCGTCCGCCTTCCACTCCACTCGCGGGAACCCAGCCTACGGTGCCTCCAAGACAGGCGCCATGGGCTTGACGCGCAACCTGGCCGATGCCTGGGCACCGGACAACATCCGAGTCAATGGCATCGCCCCCGGCATGGTGCCCACCAAGATGACCAAGGCCACTACTGACCACCCGAAGCGCATCGCAACGATGTGCTCGCAAATCCCCTTGGGTCGCCTCGGTAGGACGGAGGAAGTCGCCGGAGTCGCTTTATTCCTCGCCTCCCCCCTCGCCTCGTATGTGATCGGCCAGACCATTCCGGTCGACGGCGGTCTAACCTTGCGCTGATCCGGGAGATTGAGATGATGAACGAAGCCTGGCGAAAACTCGTGGATGTTGGTCGGCTTGCCACGTGGATGGATAGTCGAGGCCTGGAGCAAGGGCCGATTGAAAATGCCAGTCCCCTAACCGGCGGCACCCAGAATCTGTTGCTGCGCTTTCGGCGGGGCGATCGGCAATTCGTTCTGCGACGCCCTCCGCAGCATCCGCGAATGGATGGTACGGCAACAATGCAGCGCGAAGCCAAGGTGCTGGGTGCCCTAGCCGATACTCAGGTTCCCCATGCGCGCTTGATCGCCAGTTGCGACGACAAAGCGGTACTCGGTGCCGGCTTTTACTTGATGGAGCCGGTGGAGGGTTTTACCCCCACGGGGCCGTTGCCTGCGCTCTTCGTCGAACATACCGGTTACCAACAGCGGATCGGGATGGCCATGGCGGAAGCCATCGCCGAACTCGGTACCGTCGACTACGTGGCAGTAGGCCTTGCCGATTTCGGCAGAATCGAGGGATACCTTGAACGCCAGGTAGGTCGCTGGTTATCCCAGCTCGAAGGCTATCGCGAATATCCGGGCTGGCCCGGACCGGCAAGCATTCCGGGCATCGAGTCTGTAGGTGCTTGGCTGGAAGCCAGCAAACCGGCCCGTTTCCAACCGGGCATCGTGCACGGCGACTATCACCTGGCCAACGTAATGTTCCAGCATGACCGTCCAGAGCTGGCGGCAATAGTCGACTGGGAACTGGCCACCATAGGCGACCCACTGATCGATCTTGGCTGGCTGATCGCCACCTGGCCCGACGAGGATGGCTCCGGCATCGTACCCAAGCTTGAAGCGTCGCCCTGGGATCATTTTGTTCGGGCCGACGAACTGATCGACCGTTACGCGCAAACCAGCCAACGGGATCTGTCGGACCTGCGCTGGTACACGGTACTGGCCTGTTACAAGCTCGGCATATTGCTGGAAGGCAGCTATGCCCGCGCCTGCGCCGGCAAGGCGTCAATGGATGTCGGCCTGTCGCTGCATGCCGCCACGCTCCGCTTGTTCGAACGCGCCCAGAATTGGCTGGAGAGACGTTAGGCATCTTGCCCCCCAGAAAAACCGAAATTCGCTACACCTTTGACGAGGACGATCGATGAAAGCGCTCTGCTACCGGGGTCCGCAAACTATCCGCTACGAGACGGTGGCGGATGCCAAGCTGGAAGATGATGGCGATATCGTGTTGCGCATGGAAGCATGCGGAATATGCGGCAGCGATCTGCATATCTACCACGGCCTTCCCTTTCCCGGCACCAAAACTCCCTGCTTCAGTGTCGGCCACGAAGCCATCGGCGAAGTCATGGAGGTCGGCAAGGCAGTGCGCCGCTTCAGACCGGGTGACCGGGTCATGCTCTCCGCCTCGGTGGGATGTGGCGCCTGCCGGAACTGCCTGATGGGCAATGTCCAGGCATGCACGACTGCAGCGATGCGCATCTACGGCATCGGGCGCGAACTGGCTGGCTGTCAGGCCGAGGCCATTCGGGTTCCGGCTGCCGACTTCAATGTAAGCCTGATTCCAGAGGGAATCAGCATCGAGCAAGCCATCATGCTGACTGACAACCTCCCCACCGCCTGGTTCGGATGCATAAATGCCGGGATTCGTCCGGGGGATACAGTGGCGGTCGTCGGTCTCGGCCCGATCGGCCTGATGGCAGTGGAAAGCGCCTTCGCACTCGGTGCAAGCCGTGTCTTTGCGGTTGATCTGTTGGCAGAGCGGCGTCAGATCGCGGCGAGCCTGGGCGCAACTCCACTGGAACCCACCACCGCCCTCACCGAAATCCACGACGCCACTAGTGGTCGCATGGCGCATTGCGCCGTGGAAGCCGTCGGTCTTGATGCGACGATTCAGCTCGCCATAGGGCTAGTCGCGAAGCAGGGAACTATTTCAGTGGTCGGTGCCGGCACCGCTACTAGCAAAGACTTTCCCATCCGCGAGCTATTGATCCGCAATCTCACTTTTCGCGCTGGAGTGTGTTCGGTGCAAGAGCACTGGGAATTACTGATCCAGCTCATTCAGCAAGGCAGATTGCACCCTGAACGTTTCGTCACCCACTCTTTCCCCTTGAACCAAGGCGAAGAAGCCTATCGGATGTTCGATGCGCGCACCGATGGTGCGCTAAAGATGGTCATGACGCCGTAGCCTTAGCCATGCCCTGCGCAATGCAAATCACAGCGAGAGACTCACCATGAACTTCGATTTCAGCCCCAAGTCAAAAGAGCTACAACAGCGACTGCTACGTTTTTTCGACGAACACATCTACCCCAACGAGCACCGTTTTACCGAAGAAGTGGAATCCAATCGTCATGCTGGCAACGCCTGGCTAGCGACCGGCGTAATAGAGGAACTCAAGACCAAGGCAAAAGCGGCGGGCTTGT
Organism: Pseudomonas sp. A125; assembly: GCF_055409485.1. Taxonomy (NCBI): domain Bacteria; kingdom Pseudomonadati; phylum Pseudomonadota; class Gammaproteobacteria; order Pseudomonadales; family Pseudomonadaceae; genus Pseudomonas; species Pseudomonas sp. A125. The sequence continues at coordinate 110,429 of NZ_JBUZVP010000015.1, read as the reverse complement.
GGAACCTGTTCCTGCCTCACTCCGCGCGAGCGCCGGAAGGTCTATCCAATCTGGACTATGCCCCTCTTTGCGAAATCATGGGGAAAGTGCATTGGGCCCCCGAGGTATTCAATTGTTCAGCGCCGGACACCGGCAATATGGAAACCCTGGAACTCTACGGTACCGAAGCCCAGAAGGACACCTGGCTCGATCCGCTGTTACGCGGTGAAATCCGTTCCAGCTTCGTCATGACCGAACCGGATGTGGCCAGCTCGGATGCCACCAACGTGCAGACCCGAATCGAGCGTGAAGGCGACCACTATGTTATCAACGGCAGTAAATCCTGGATTTCCGGTGCTGGCGATCCACGCACAAAGATATTCATCATCATGGGCAAGACCGATCCGGCGGCCGCCCGTCATCTGCAGCAATCGATGATACTGGTCCCAGCAGATGCCCCCGGCGTAACGGTGGTACGCCCACTGCGCGTACTCGGGTTCGACCACGCCCCCTCGGGCCACATGGCCGTCGAGTTGGTCAACGTCAGGGTGTCAGTCGACAATCTGCTCCTCGGCGAAGGCCGCGGCTTCGAGATCGCCCAGGGCCGCCTGGGGCCAGGGCGCATCCATCACTGCATGCGCTGCATCGGAGTCGCCGAGCGCGCTCTGGAACTCCTGGTGCGGCGAGCCAAGAGCCGAGTGGCGTTCGGTCGCCCCCTATCCGAACAAGGCGTCTGGCGCGAGCGTATCGCCGAGGCCCGCATCATGATCGAACAGGCCCGCCTGCTGGTGCTCAAGACCGCCTACCTGATGGACACCGTAGGCAACAAGCAGGCGCGCGGCGAAATCGCCATGATCAAGGTGCTGGCGCCCAACGTCTCCAGCCGGATCGTCGACTGGGCCATCCAGATGTTTGGCGCTACCGGCCTGTGCGATGACACGCCGCTGGCCGAAATGTACGCCCTGCAACGCGCGATTCGTTTCACCGACGGGCCGGACGAAGTGCATCGCAACGCCATCGCCAAACTGGAGCTAGCGCGCTACGACGCCTAGAACAGCTCACGTAGTGTCTCATACACCCGTAAACATGCTTGAGCCCATGCTGGCATATGGGCTCTTCTGGGGGTTCTGGTGACTTACCGCTTCGATACGATAACCGGCACGCTCGATCGTGGCGTCTTGTTCGCCACCATCGATAACCCGCCCTGCAACGTCATGTCGGTACAGATGATGGCCGACCTGACCGAACTGGGCCAACGGATCCCCACAGACGACAGCGTGCGGGTGCTGGTACTGCAAAGCCAGGCTCCGGATTTCTTCGTCGCCCATTTCGATACCTCCGTCGTCATCCAGAAACCCATCGAGGGACTGCCCAAACGGTCGAGGGAATTGAGCCCGCTGCAAGCCATGTGCGCAGGACTTCGGGACAATCCGAAACCCAGCCTGGTGAAAATTGCCGGTCGCGCTGGCGGCGGCGGCGCGTCGGGATCGCAGAATCTGCCCCGGCTCATGGGCCGCGGGCGAGCGCTCGAAGTCATCCTCGGCGGTGACGATCTGGATGCCGAGACGGCAGAACGATGGGGTTATCTCAACCGCATCTTCGACACCGTTGAGGAAATGAACAGATTCGTCGATGCCCTGGCGTTGCGTATCGCGAAATGGCCACCCCATGCGGTGGCGCTGGCAAAGGAATCGGTAGGCAACATCGACCTGCCCTGGCGGCAGGGCCTGCTGGAAGAACAGTTGCTCGCCACCCACGCCATACGCGACCCCGCGACCAAACGCCTGCTGCGCATATTCATGCAATTGGGCGCGCATACCCATGACGGAGAGACGCGCATGGGGCAATTGCTCATCGAGGTTGCAAACGCGCTGGCCGCCGAATCGGAGACCACCACACCCTGACCCACCACCGACCACACCTATTCACCGTGGGTTGTCCGAGCTGCAGGCCCGGCTTCTCGATCGAGAACAGCCACAATAATAAATAGAGGCTTTCACATGTTGATGAAGAAGACTCACCGCGCCTGGCTTTTGCTGGCCTTCTGTTGCCTGCTGGTGGCAACCATGGGTACCACTACCCTGCTGTCTTTTTTTACTTTGCCGGTATCCACCGCACTGGAGGTTCCACGGGCTGCCTTTACCCTCTATACCAGCATCATGTCCCTGATGGTCATCGTGTCCATGCCGTTCTGGGGCAGGATGCTACCCAGGATCGGCATCCGGGCGATGGTCGCCATCTCAGGTGCGGGCGCCGGCCTTTCCTACATAGCGATGTCCTATTTCACCAGTCTGTGGCAATTCTATGTCGCCGGCATCGTCGTCGGTTTTACCTTGCCGGCCTGCTCGTTCCTGCCAGCATCAGTGATCATCACCAACTGGTTCGAGCATCGTCGAGGAATGTCCATGGGCATTGCCATGGCCTTTACCGGAGTCTATGCCGCGATTGGCAGCACCTTCCTGCCCAGCATGATCATCGAAGCCGGCTGGGAGTCAGCCTACAGACTGCTGGGAGCCGTTATTTTGGTGCTGACGCTTCCGGTGGTGCCGTTCCTGTACAGCCATCCGGCGAAGATCGGCCTGCAACCCTATGGTGCTAAGGAGGACAGCGACCCATCTGGATCGGCTGACACCCCAGCGGGCATATGCGCGCGGGCGGTCTACCGCTCGCCGGCGTTCTGGCTCATGTGCATGGCGCTGTTCTTCGGGCATGCCTCCATCATCGGTTTCATCCAGCACGCTCCAGCCCATTTGACCAGCAAGGGCATCAGCCCGGTCGAGGCTGGGACCTTCATGGGCCTGTGCATGCTTTCCCTGATCGGCGCCAAGGTGACCCTGGGCTGGCTGAACGATCGTATCGGGACGGTCAACGCCAATCTCGTCTGCCTGTTCTTCGGCGCCATCGCACTGTTCCTGTTCACCCGAATGAGCGGGCAGGCAGTCTTCTCCACCATCGGCGTGGCGCTGTTCGTCGCCTATGCCTTCGGCTACGCCTACAACAGCATCTTCCCACCACTTTTGATATCGCGGATGTTCGGCGCGACAAAGGACTTCGCCTCCATATATGGCGTCGCCTATGCCCTCGCCTGTGTTGGTGTCGCCATAGGTCCACCCTTATTCGGCACTTCCTACGACCTGACCGGTTCCTACGACACCATGCTGATCATCAGCCTCTGCTTTGTCGCCATCTCCGCTGTGCTGACCGTTCTTGCCGTGCGGCTGAGCGACCGCATTCCCAAGACGGTACGGTGTAGGCCGGCCAGGCTCCACGTCCGGTGCACCCGCCGAGAGCAGTCCAATAATAAATAGAGGCTTTCCATGAAGATAAAAGAAAAGGTTCACAGAGCATGGTTGTTGCTGGCCTGCAGTTGCCTGCTGGCTGCGCCGCTGGGAACGATAACCCTACTGTCCTTCTTTACCTTGCCCGTCTCCACGGCCCTGGAGGTTCCGCGGGCGGCATTCACCCTCTATACCAGCATCATGTCGCTCATGCCTCTGGTTTCCATGCCTTTCTGGGGCCGGATGCTGCCCAGGATAGGTATCAGGGCCACGGTCGCCATCTCCGGGGCGGGCGCAGGCCTGGCATTCATCGCCATGTCATACTTCACCAGCCTGTGGCAATTCTATGTTGCCGGTATCGTCATCGGCCTCACATTGCCCGGGTGCTCGCTGCTGTCCGTGTCGGTCATCATCACCAACTGGTTCGAGCACCGCAGGGGAATGGCCATGGGTATTGCTGTTGCCTTTACCGGGGTGTATTCCGCCATCGCCAGCACATTCATTCCCGGCATGATCATGACAGCCGGCTGGGAGTCGGCCTACCTGTTCCTCGGGATAGCAGTGCTGGCATTGACTATTCCAACCATACCCTTCCTGCACAGCCAGCCGTCGGAGATGGGCCTGAAACCCTATGCCGACGAAGAAGAAACCGCGTCAGCCGGACCGCTCGATACGCCTGCCGGTATCGCTGCCGGGGCAGCTTACCGGTCGATACCGTTCTGGCTCATCTGTGCGGCAATGTTTTTCGCGAATGCGGCCATCACCGGATTCATGCAGCACGCCCCAGCTCACCTGGTAAGCAAAGGCATCAGCCCGGTCGAAGTCGGAACATTCATCAGCCTGTGCATGCTTTGCATGATAGGCGCCAAAATACTCCTGGGCTGGCTGAATGATCGTATCGGGACAGTCAACGCCAATCTCGTCTGCCTGTTCTTCGGAGCGGTGGCTTTGTTGCTGTTTACCCGGATAGACGGGCAGCCGGTCATATCGGTCATCGTCATTGCACTGCTCGTTGCCTATGCCTTTGGCTACGCCTACCAGACCATTTTTCCGGCGCTGCTAATATCCAGAATGTTCGGCGCGAATGACTTCACCGCCATCTACGGCACGGCGTTTGCCCTGGCCTGTGTCGGGCTTGCCTCGGGGCCGCCGCTGTTCGGGACGTCCTACGACCTGACCGGTTCCTACGACACCATGCTGATCATCAGCCTCTGCTTTGTCGCCATCTCCGTTGTGCTGACCATTCTTGCCGTGCGCATGAGCGATCGCATGCCCAAGGCCAACCAGACAACAGACGCAATCGCACCCATCAATTGCTGAAGGAGCTCTCGCATGGCGAACAACAAGAGAGGACTGGAGGGAACCGTCGCGGTCGTGACCGGAGCGGCTCGGGGAATCGGCCGCGCCATCGCCGAACGCCTTGCCGGCGAAGGCGCCCGTGTTGCCTGCCTCGACGTCAGCCCAGCGCGCCTCGAGGCGTCCGTCGCGGAAATGCGCGCCGACGGCCTGGACGTTCACGCTTATGTGGTCGATGTCGCTCGGCGCAGCGAGGTGCATGAAGTATTCCAGCACATCGAAGCCGACCTTGGCGGGCCGCTGACGACGCTCGTAAACAGCGCCGTCTGGGCGCGCTATCAATCAATCGAAGAGATCGACGAAGAGACCCTGGAGAAGATGCTCGCCGTGGGCCTGAAAAGCATCATCTGGGCAACCCAGGCCGCGACGGCGCAGATGAAGCGACGCGGCTCCGGGACAGTCATCAACCTCAGCTCTGCGGCCGCCGTTCTGGCGCTCAAGAACTCCGTCGCCTACTGCGCCATCAAGGCGGCGGTAGCGGGCCTGACGCGAGCCGCGGCACTCGATCTCGGCCCCTATGGCATCAGGGTGAACGCCATCGCGCCCGGCATGATCGGCACACCGGCCTCGCTGGGAAAATTCGACCAGGCCACCCTGCACGCCAGAGAGCAGAACGTACCCATCGGCCGCTTTGGCGACGCCAGCGAAATTGCCGCGGCGGTGGCCTTCCTCGCCTCGGCGGACAGCAGCTACATCAACGGTGCCCTGATCATGGCCGATGGCGGCCTGACCATCGCAGGCACCTGAGTTCGTGTCTTTATCGGCCCACGAGGACAAGGTTATGCAACGGTTACAGAACAAACGCGTAATCATCACCGGCGCAGGCAGTGGCATCGGCCGGGCCAGCGCGCTGCGCTTCGCCCAGGAAGGTGCCCAGGTGCTGGTCACCGGCCGCACCGCGACCAGGGTCGAGGAAACCGCTGACCTGATCCGTGCCGCCGGCGGCAGCGCCTTCGCGATGGCGGCGGATGCGGCAGTCGAAGCCGATGTCGAAGCCATGGTCTCTCGCTGCATCGCCGAATTCGGCGGCCTGGAGGTTTTCTTTGCCAATGCGGCAACCTGGGTCGGCAACGTCTCCCTGTTCGACCAGACCGTCGCCCAATGGCAGGAGGTGCTGCGGGTCAATCTCATCGGTGCCTTTCTCGCCACCAAGCACGCCGGCCGCCATATGCGGGCGCAGGGCACCGGGTCGATCATCTTCACCTCATCGGTGGCGTCCTTGCGCGCCAATGCCGGAGACGCGGCTTACAGCGCCAGCAAAGCCGCCATCAACTCCCTTGCGCAAGTGGCTGCCAACGAACTGTCCGGCAGCGGCGTGCGGGTCAACGCCATTCTTCCGGGACTCATCGAGACGGAAGGAACCAAGGCGCTGTTCGACGCGGCCAAAGCACGCGGCGCGGCATCCAAACTCGGGCAGGTCAATCCGCTCAAGCGACCCGGACAACCCGAGGAAATCGCCGCCATGGCGGCATTCCTCGCCAGCGAGGATGCGTCCTATGTAAACGGCCAGGCCATCGCGGTCGATGGTGGTGTATCGAGCACGCACCCGTTCGGCCGCCTCAATTGATCTAACGCCAACCCAAGACGCCTGCCTTTGGTGTCAGTCGAAGCCAACCCCATCAAGCAGGAGCTATCCCGTGGATCTGGAACTGCCAAAGAAGCTTACCGACTACCTCGCCGAGCTGGATGATTTCATCGAGCGCGAAATCAAGCCGCTGGAAAACGATAACGACAACATCCGCTTTTTCGATCACCGACGCGAGAACTCGCGGACCGATTGGGAAAATGGCGGCCAGCACGCCAAAGACTGGAAGGCGTTGTTGGCCGAAGCGGTGCGCCGCGCCGACGCGGCGGGCCATTACCGCTACGCCTTGCCCAAGGCCTATGGCGGCCAGGATGGCAGCAACCTGGAAATGGCGGTGATTCGCGAGCACCTGAACACCAAGGGTCTGGGCCTGCACAACGACGCCGCCACCGAGCACGCCATTGTTTCCGTGCAGGTGCTCACAGCTCAATTGCTGATTGAGTTCGGCAGCGAAGCGCAAAAGCGCAAGTACCTGCCACCGCTCCTCGACAGTTCCGCGGCGATGGCCATGGCGATCACCGAGCCCGATCACGGATCGGACGCCACCCATATGGAAACCGTCGCCCGGCGCCAAGGCGAGCACTGGATCATCAACGGCAGCAAAACCTGGAACTCGGGCGCCAATTGGGCCGACATCAACATGGTGTTCGCCCGCACCAGCGGCAAGGCCGGCGACGCCACAGGCATCACCGCCTTCCTGGTGCCGCTCAAACCCGAGGGCACACCGGGGCATGTGGTGGAGGAGCTGTTGTGGACCTTCGTCATGCCCACCGATCACGCCACCGTCAGCCTCACCGACGTCAAGGTTCACAACGACGATATCGTCGGCCGTGAAGGCCAGGGCCTGGCGATCGCCCAGCGCTTCTTCAACGAAAACCGCATCCGCCAGGCTGCGGCGAGCCTTGGCGCGGCGCAATACTGCATCAACGAGTCGATCAGCTACGCCAAGCAACGGGCGCCCTTCGGCAAGCCACTGGCGAGCAACCAGGGCATCCAGTTCCCGCTCGTCGAGTTGCAAACGCAGTGCGAAATGGTCCGTGCCCTGCTCCACAAGACCGCCTGGCTGATGGACAAGTACGGAGCAGCAGCGCAAGGCGACAAGGTATCCATGCTCAACTTCTGGGCTAACCGGCTCTGTTGCGAAGCGGCCGACCGGGCCATGCAGGTTCACGGCGGCCAGGGCTATTCCCGGCACAAGCCTTTCGAACACATCTACCGCCACCACCGCCGTTACCGCATCACCGAAGGCACCGAGGAAATCCAGATGCGCCGTGTCGCCGGCTACCTGTTCGGCTTTATGAAACTGGGTGGCGAAGCATGAGCGGGCCACTGGCAGGGGTGAAGGTCGTCGAGATCGTCGGCTTGGGGGCCGCGCCGTTTTGCGCCATGATGCTGGCCGATATGGGCGCGGAGGTAATCCGCATCGACCGGCCGGGCGGTGGCGAGATCATGAAACTGGTCGAACCGCGTTTCGACGTCATGGCCCGCGGGCGGCGCTCGGTGGCCATCAACCTGAAAAAACCGGGCGCTACCGAAGCCGTGCTCGACCTGGTGGCGCAAGCCGATATCCTGCTGGAAGGCTTCCGCCCCGGTGTGATGGAACGCATGGGGCTGGGCCCGGACGCCTGCCTCGCGCGCAATCCCAAACTGGTCTACGGGCGCATGACCGGCTGGGGCCAAGACGGCCCGCTGGCGCAGGCTGCCGGCCACGACATCAACTACATCGCCCTGGCCGGTGTGCTGCATACCATAGGCACGCCGGACGAACCGCCCTTGCCGCCCATGAACCTGATCGGCGACTTCGGTGGCGGTGGCATGCTGCTGGCCTTCGGCATCCTCTGCGCCCTGCATGAAACGGGGCGATCCGGCCACGGCCAGGTGGTCGACGCGGCCATGGCCGAAGGCTCGGCGCTGCTCGCCGTCATGAATTGGGGCTTCAAGGCCGCCGGGCTGTGGCGCAACGAGCGCAGCAGCAACGTCAATGATGGCGGCGCCCACTTTTACGCTGCCTACACCTGCGCCGATGGTCACTGCATTTCGATCGCCTCGGCAGAGCCGCAGTTCTATGCCCTGCTGCGCCAGAAACTGGGGCTGGACGACCCGGTTTTCGATGCGCAACACGACCACCGGCGCTGGCCGGAACTCAAGGAGCGGCTCGCCGGGATCTTCAAGACCAGGACCCGCGCCGAATGGTGTGCGTTGCTGGAAGGCACTGATGTCTGCTTCGCTCCGGTACTTGACTGGGATGAAGCGCCCGGGCATCCGCACAACCGTGCACGCGGCATGTTCATCGACATCGATGGCGTCACCCAGCCGGCCCCGGCGCCGCGTTTCAGCCGTACCTCACCGCAACCGCCTAAGCCCCCCTCCGCTCCTGGTGCCGATACCGAAACGGCATTGCGCGACTGGGGGTTCGATCCCGGTCAGATCGACCAGCTGCGCGCCACGGGAGCGATCCCGCCGAAGCCGGGCACATAAGGCCGCACAGGCCCTTACTCATAGACTACGACGAGGCAAGCACAACCATGTTCATCGACAAGAGCCGCGAGGCGATACAGGACTGGGACGCCATCTCCCGCTACCTCGCCGGTCAGGGCATGACCCTCGACCGAGACATAGAGATTCGCCAGTTCGCCTCTGGCATCGCCAATATGAACTATCTCGTTTCGCTCGACGGCAAGCCCGCGGTGTTCCGGCGCCCGCCCAACAACGACGCGCCTCCCGGTGCCTACGACTTCGCCCGCCAGTACAAGATCCTCTCGCGGCTTGGCAAATGCCTGCCGACCATACCGCTGGGGCTGGCGTATTGCGACGACCCCAGGGTGATCGGCGTGCCTTTTCTGATCAGCGAGTTCCGCCAGGGCCTAGCGATCTCCCGCGAGCTGCCAGCGCAACTCGCCGCTGTGGACGACATCGGCGGCAAACTTGGCGCGCTGATCGTCGACGCCCTGGCGCAACTGCACCGCATCGACCCCGCCGAGGCCGGTCTCGCCGACCTGGGCAGAGCCGAAGGTTTCATCGCTCGGCAAATCCACGGCTGGCACAAACGCGCCTCGCGAGTCATGTCGGGCGAGTCGATGCGCAAGGTCGAGCAACTGCGCGACTGGCTGGTGGCCCACCAGCCTGCCGAACGACCGGCCACCCTGGTGCATCTGGACTTCAAGCTGGACAACGTGCTGGTCGATGCGGACAGCCTGACCGTACAGGGTATCGTCGATTGGGAAATGGCGACCATCGGCGACCCCTGCTACGACCTGATGCTGATGCTCGTCGTCTGGGGCGAGCCGAACGACAGCCCGGTCTATGCACAGCAGTGCTGCATGCCCTGCGGTGCCCCCGGATGGTGGACCCGGCGGCAGACGCTGCAGGCCTATCAACGACAAACCGGCATCCAGCTGTCCGAGGCGGAGGTGAAGTTCTACTGGCTGCTGGCGATGCTGCGCAACGTCGGCGCGCTGGCCCAACTGATCGCCCTCTACCAGCGGCGGGCCATGCCCAATGCCAGCACCCTCGACATGCCCACCGTCCTCGCCACCACCCTGGACCACGCCGTCGTCCTGACCGTCCGGCCACTCGACTGGTAACAGACGCACAACGACACCCGACAGTAAACATGGGAAGACAAATGGAAAAGCACTCCCGGCTCCCTGAGCAACACACCTGCTCGTTCGATGAAGTCATCTTCAGGAGACGTTCGGTTCGCGGCTTCCTTGACGATGAAGTGCCCGACGACATGTTGAAGGAAGTCTTCAGCCTCGCCCAGCGAACGCCGTCCAACTGCAACGTACAACCCTGGATCATCCATGTGCTGTCGGGCCAGGCCCGCAATACCTTGCGGGAAAAGCTGCTCGCGGCGGCGAAGTTTCCCGAAAACATGCACCCGGACTGGCCCGTCGATACCCGCTACGAAGGCGTTTTCCGCGAGCGGCAATTCGACGCCGCCGCCCAGCTCTACGGTGCCATGGGGGTGGAAAGGCAGGACAAGGCAGGACGCAACGACGTCTACCTGCGCAACTTCACTTTTTTCGATGCGCCCCATGTGGCCTTCATTTTCCTGCCGTTGCCCTTCGACGTCCGCCAGGCAGCGGACTGCGGCATGTATGCCCAGACCCTGTTGCTGGCGATGACCTCACGCGGGATCGACTCCTGCACCCAGGGCGCCCTGACCCTGTATCCCGACCTGGTGCGCGAACAGCTCGGCATTTCAGCGCAGCATCGCTTGCTGCTGGGCATTTCCTTCGGCTACGAGGATGCCGAAGTGAAGGCGAACGCCGCCCGTGTCGGCCGGGGCGCGCTGTCCCAGGCCGTCCAGTTTCACCGATGAATTACCAGGCTTCATACGATTGCTCTGGAACATCGATTTCTTATGGATGAACACCCACGATGGAACCCTGATGACATACCACAAGAAAAATGGATGGCATCGACTGCCTGGCTGCCTATACCTGGCCCTGCTCATGTCCTCTGCACTGGCCATGGCCGAAGGCGAGGCAAGTCGCCAGGATGACATCCAGGCGATGCGAACGCTGGCCAGTTCGGTGACGGCGAACGTGCTGATCTATTACAACCTCAATGGCACTCCCTACGACATCAGCAATGGCGAAGCCTACAGAAACGACATGGCGCATCTGCAAAGACTGGCCAGGCAGTTCGGCCACGGCATCATCATCGAGCAGGTGCAGAATCTGGATGCCACCACCGCCGGGCTGAAGAACCTGCCGCAGTCCGGCGCTGCGGCGCGTTCGACCCTATCGGCCTACGCCCGCTGGCGCCCTCCCCTCATCGATGCGCATGCCCACCTCGACAGTGTGCTCGGCGCACTCCATGACGAGCTGCCGCCGGCATCGGGAACCCGCTGCGTGCTGCATGATCTCAGCCATGAGATCGGCCAACTGCTGCTGGAATATCAGCAGGCGTCCTTCCCCTACCTGGCCTCCGTCTGGCTTCCGGACAGCCAGGCCATGATCAGGCTGGATACGTCGGTAGCACACCGCTTCACTACACTATCCGCGCAGGATGTCGATCTGGCTCAATCCCTGAAGGCACCAATCCAGGATTATCGCTTCGTGCGCCAGCCCCTGCCCACCTCGGGACAGTGGGCGCCCAATGCGGTTGGGCGCTACCTGATACAGTCCATGCAGGCACTGGATACGCAAGCCCGCGGGCGCTGAACCTCATCGCAGGCGGGTGTCGGCCTTCGGCGCGAGTGCCACGCAGGCCTCGCCTATCACTTTCAGCTCCCCGGCCTCGCAGGTCACGCGCACCGCGACGCGCGTCAGGTGTTCCCCGTCATACTCGCTCATATCGAGGATCTCGCCACTGCATATCAAAGCCGTACCCAGTTCCACCCGGCTGACGAATCGCACGTCAAACCGGCGAATCTGCGACTGCGGTATCCAGTCAGTGAGAAAACGGCCAAGGTAGGCCATCGACAGCATGCCGTGGGCAAATACGTCAGGCAGGCCAGCCCGCCGAGCGAAGTCGCTGTCGATATGCACCGGGTTGTGGTCACTGGACGCCCCCGCGTAGAGCGCCAGCGTGGTCCGCTCAATGGGTGTCAAGCGCAGCGGTTGCGGACCAGGATTATCGACGTCCCTCATACCAGCCTCCCGTCATGCTGCTGCACACCCACACAGCGCAGATCGGCAATGTGCTCGCCCATGGAATTGGTGACTCGCGTTTCACGCACGAAGAACTCCAGGGCCCCATCACGGCGGCTATAAATGTCGCTCAGCCGCGGTTCGAAGGTAAGCACATCACCGGCACAGGCCATCCGGTGATAGACGAACGACTGTTCGCCATGCAGCAAATGCCTCAGGTCCAGATCGAGCAGCCGTTGCAGTTCCCAGGGATCGGGAGAGTCGTTCTCCAGGCAGAACAAAAATGTCGGCGGCACCGGAATGTTGTGGTAGCCGGATTGCCGCGCGGCAGCCTCATCCAGATAGACCGGATCGAGTTGCCCGGTGGCCTTGGCGAAAAATCGCAAACGGCCCTTTTCCACCTCGACGCTGTGCGGCGTCAGGCAATGGCCAATCAGAGTCCTGTCCAGCATGCTGCGCTCCCCATCATGAAAGCTGCGGACGCGCTTTCCAGTTGGCGAAGGGGTTGAAAATGAAGTCGTCGATATTGTTTACAAAAGCTTCGGTCAACTCCATATGAAAGCCGAGCCTCGGCATTAGATCGACGATCCGCTGCGGAGCGAGATGTTCCGGCAGGTTCTCGCGACCGACCAGTTGGCCGAAATCGAGGGAGAAGCTGCGTAGATCCTGCACATCCTGTTGCGCCAGCGCCGCCACGGTCTCGGACATGTCGCGCACCAACCAGGTAATGTTGTGAATGGCGCGGCCTCTGCGTGCAAGCAGTTGCGCCCATGGGGAGTCTTCGGTTTTCGGGAGGCAATACTGAAGAACCACATTACCCAAATTCACATGGACGATATCGAGAGAACCCAGACTACTGAGAAACTCAGCAAAGCCACTCTCGACCTTCTCCGAGCCGAACAGCCGCTGTAACAGAGCACAAGGGTCGTCCAGGTCATCAACGGCGAGTTCGACATGCAGAAGGGGAGACAAATTGCCGAACAGCGCGTCTCCCGGCGGTTCATCGTCGCCCGCTACCCTCGAACTACCGATGGCCCCGATCAGCTCGATGTTAAAACCGAGACGCGCCATCGCCGCAAACACACAGACCGGTGCCTCAACGAGGCCCGCGGCGGTCTGCAGGTCGATGTTCGAGCGATCGAGAACGGCAATCCCCTCCTGCGCGAATGCAGCCTCCGTGGAGATCAGGTCCGCGACGAAAAACGCCAGGCTATGAACCTGCGGCCCATGTTCCCTGAGTTGCCGGTGAAGCCGTCCATCCACCGAGCCCGGCTGGATGAATTGCAGCCGGACGTCACCGAGCCCCGCATGCACTATCCGCGTCGCACTCTCCTGTTGCGAAGACGAAGAGGCCCGCTGCAACAGCGGGGCGTCGAAAACATCGCCGAGCAAACGCCCCGCCGCAGCGGCATCATCCACGATCGCGCTGATATGGCTCAGGACTGATAGTTGTATCGACATACATCCTCCTCTCTCGGTCCAGGCATTCGCCTACCCTGCCGTAGGGTAGTGGGGCTGGCGTTTTTCGATGAACGCTGCCATCGCTTCGCGGAAACCCTCACCATGGGCGCACAGGGTCTGGTTGCGGTCTTCCATGGCGATCACCGCTTCCAGGCTCTGGCCATCGATGGCATGACCCAGCGCCTCCTTGGTCAGGCGCAGCCCCAAAGGCGCTGTTCTGAGCATATCTTCCACCAGGGCACCGGCTTCCTCATCGAGCCGTTCCGGCGCGACCACGCGACTGACCAGCCCCAGTTCGTAAGCGCATTGCGCATCGATGAAGCGCCCAGTCAGCATGTATTCCGCTGCGGCCGAGCTGCCCACCATGCGCGGCAGGAAATAGCTGAGGCCCATATCGCAGGCACTGAAGCCGATACGGATGAACGCGGCGTTCATGCGCAGGGTCGATGTGGCGATACGCACGTCCGTCGCCAGGGCCAGGGCAATGCCGCCGCCGCAGGCGGGTCCGTTGAGCAGGCCGATGATCGGTTGCGGGCAACGGCGCATGGCGATGACGATATCGCGGTAGCGGCGGGTAGACGCCAACCCCTCCGACACCGAAAGCGTCGTGGTCTGCGCAGCGTGTTGCGTGAGATCGAGTCCGGCACAGAAAGCCCGGCCTGCGCCGCGCATGACCACGACCCGGATATCCTCGCGCACATACAAGCCGGTGAAGAGGCGTCCCAACTCGTCGACCAGTTCGAGGTCGAGCGCATTCAGGGCTTGCGGTCGGTTCAGCGTGACCCAGAGTACGGGTCCCCGCTCGTCCAGTTCGAGACAGTTGTATGTCATATTTGCAGTCTCCATACCCTGTTTGCTGCTCAAGTCGTGCGCTTGGCCTTGTCGGCGGCATTGCGTTCGTCGATCAGTTGGCGGGTGCGACGCCAGTCTTCGTCGGTCAAGTTGGTCAGCTTGGCGAAGTTGCCGCCGGTCGCCGGGTACAGCCCGCCGTCGATCACGATGGTTTCGCCATTGATGTAGTCGGAGCCCGGCGCCATCAGGTAGACCGCCAGGTTCGCCAGCTCGGACATCTCCCCGGCGCGTTGCATGGGCACATCGTCGCCGGGTTTGGCGGCCCCAGTGGGATCCAACCTGGCGGCAGCGCTCTCGGTTGGAAAGACCCCCGGCGCGATGGCGTTGACGCGGATACCGCGCCCACCCCACTCCACCGCCAGGGATTGCGTCATCGCATTCAGACCCGCTTTCGACATGGCGGAGGGCACGGTGAACGCCGAGCCGTTCCAAACCCAGGTGACCAGCGTGGACAGGACGTTGGCTCTCTGACCCGCCGCCAGCCAACGTTTTCCGCATTCCAGGGTGATGTAGAAGGAGCCGTGGAAGACGGTGCTGGCAATCGCATCGAAGGCCCGGGGCGACAAGTCCTCGGTGCGGCTGATGAAGTTCCCGGCGGCATTGTTGATCAGACCGGTCAGCGCGCCACCATCGTCCCAGATGCGGTCGAGCATGGTGGCGATGGCCTCGGGCTGGCGGATGTCGCAGGTCAGTGCCACGACCTTACCGCCATGCTGTGCCATCAACTCGGCGGCGGCCAGTTCCACCACGGCAGCACGCCGTCCGCAGATATAGACCTCGCTGCCCAACATTAGAAAGGCTTCGGCCATGACCCGTCCCAGTCCCGTCCCGCCACCGGTAATCAGGATGCGCTGCCCGCGCATCAGACCCGGTTTGAACATCAAGTCGTCAAGCTGCATCGGTGTTTCCTCTCATATATGCAGGCATTCAGGATCAACGCTCGAAGACCGGCGCGCGCTTCTCGAAGAATGCCTTCACACCCTCCCTGAAGGCAGGTGAGTCCAGCAGTTCGCGTTGCCGATCGCGCTCATAGCCGAGCTGGGCCAACAGGTCTTGGCTGCCCGCCGCATTCAGCGCGCGACGCGCTTCGAGGGCGCTATGCGGCGGTATCTGGGCCAGCCGTCCGGCGATATTTCTCGCCTCGTCCAACAGCGCATCATCCTCGACACAAGCCCAGATCAATCCCCACTCCAGCGCCTTCTCCGCCGACAGGCGATCGCCCAGCAGCAGCAACCCCAGGCTCCGTGCGCGCCCTATCCGTTGCGGCAGAAACCAGGTTGCACCCATATCCGGCACAATACCCAAACGTGGTAGAAACGGCGTGAGGAAATAGGCCGAGCGTGCGGCAATCACAATGTCCGCCGCCAACGCCAGCGCCACGCCCCCACCCGCTGCAACGCCATTCACGGCAGCCACCACCGGCAGAGGAAACTGCTGCAATGCCAAAATGAGCGGATTAGCGAGTGCATCCATGGTCGCCGCAGCCCGCTCACCGATGGACAAGCCATTGATATCGACGGCATCCATTTTCCCGAGATCAGCACCGGAGCAGAACGCCTGCCCCGCGCCGGTGAGAATCAATGCCCGCACCTCATCCCGTGTGCGCAGCCAATCCAGCGCCTCGATCATTTCCCGCAGGCTAGTCTCCGAGATACTGTTTCGGCTGCGGGGCTGGCTCAGTGTAAGCGTGGCGATGTGATCCGAAATATCCATATGGATCGTCGAAAAGCGCATAGCGGCATCTCCTCAATCAGGACAGCGTTCAGGGTGTGAGCGCACCGAGCAGTTCCGATACGTCCTCAACCTTGTCGAGGTCCTTACACAGCCCGACGAGCCTGCTCAGCTTCGATTGCGCCAGGGGCACGGCGGCATAGGCGGCGCACTTGTCGAGTTTCTGCTGCAGATCGTCCCAGCTCATCGGGTTGCGGGTGTGCCCCAGGACATAGGGCGTGCACTGCCGAAACACACGGCCGTCCTGCAGTTTGATCTCGACGCTGAAGCCTTCGAACTGGTCCGTTATCGCCGGATCGGTTTCCACACTGATTTTCTGCATCAGCTCGCGCTTGTCAGCCCGGTTGACTTCCTCGACAGTGAAGTCGCCGAGGAAAACATCGCCGCCGATGATCGCAGTCGCCACCGTGTAGGGTGTGCTGTACAACGCCTCACCCACGGTCTTCGGTTTCCATTTCGCTTCTTTCGGCTCGATGGTCATCCGCGCCCCCTCGCTGCCGATGCAGCGCACGCTGGCGATATCCCGGTAATCGAGCCGATCGCGCCGCATGATCTCGATGGCGCCGGCGATGAACGAATGGGTGAACTTGCAAGCCGAATAGGGTTTTAGCGACAGCCCCTCGGCATAGATCCAGCGCTTGCCCAGATCCTCGGTCAAGATTTCCGGGCGGATACCGTCCCAGCCGATATGCCGGAACGAGCCTCCTGGCACGCCGAGGAAAATCCCTTTCGGGCCAGTAATACCTTTTTTCGACAACAGGGCCGCCTTGATCGCGGTCTCGCCGGCAAAGGAATGCTGGACCCGCGCCATCTGCGTGCCCTCGGCGTACTTTTGCATTTCCGACATTCCGTGGACCGAGTAGGCGATCCCCAAGGCATTCCAGGTTTCCTCGACACTCAGGCCAAGCAGCCGTGACACCGATGCCGTGGCACAGAGGGGACCGTTGTACTCACCGGGAACGCCCACCGAGGCGTGGGAGCAGCCATTCATTGCCGTATTGACCCTGACGCTCAGCTCACCGCCAGTAACGTAAGCGGCAAGAAACTCCTTTCCGGTGACCGGCTTACTGGAAATACTGACTGCGGCTAGCATGGCGGGAATATTCCATTCGGTGACATGCCCGCCGGTTTCATGCACATCGCCCATGTCGATGCCACGTGCCATGACGCCGTTGGCGAACGCCGCCAGCGGCGCCGGCACCCGGTCGCCGTAGATGAGGATTGGGCTTTCCGGCGCGCCGCCCCACTCCGTCACCTGTTGCACGATCTGCGGGCTGACTTCCCATTTGGAGCCAGCAATAATGACGGCAAGGGTGTCGAGAATCGCCTTTTTGGCGATTTCGATCACCTCGGCGGGAATATCCTCGAACGCTGTTGTAACAACCATCTCCGCCATCTTTCCAGCAGGATCCTGTTCCGGTTTGATCGGTTCAAATACGTTCATCGGGCTCTCCACAAGTGCGCTTGAAGTAAAGTCAGTTCCGGTATGCGGCATCCGTCGACTACCGGGCCTACTGCAGGGATCTGACACTGACCACCATTTTTCCGCGATTGCATCCCTCGAGCAGATCGATCAAGGTTTGGGGAACATGTTCCAATCCCTTCACCACCTGCACCGGTGCCTTCAACTTGCCGGAGCGGCGCAGTTCCAAGAGAACGAACTCCACGTTCGGGCGCCGGTGAAGAGGATCGAAAACGACGAATCCCTGCATGGGGATGCGCTTAGCCCCCTGCAACTGCCCGACCAGATCGCCCGACTTGTAATCGACCGCGACGTCCGCGCCCAACTCATCGACCAGCCATCAGCGCTTGGCAGCGCCACCAACGATTGCCACGACGCGACATCCGGTGAGCCGTGCCAGTTGCACGGCGACGCAGCCTGTTGCCCCCCGGCCCCGGACACGACCACGGTATCACCGGGCCGCGGTCGCGCCACCTCGAACAAGCCCACATGCGCTGCGAAACCCATCAGATTCAGGACACCCGACAACCACTCCAGCGGTATCCCGGGTTGCCGCCGACGGACAGCCTCGGCATCGACGATGGCATAATCCTGCCAGCCGAAATTGCCGTCCACTATGTCGCCGGGCGCGAAGTCGTCGCTATGCGACTCGAGCACCTCTGCAAGACCGTAGGAGGCCATCACCTCGCCCGGCTGCAAGCACGGCCGGTAGGTATCCGTCCTCATCCAGGCGCGTTGCCTCGGCGAGACCGAAGCGACCAGCACGCGCACCAGAAGCTGGCCGCCCCCCCGCTTTGGGCACGGCGCCCTCGCGCATTTCGAAATGCTCGAGACCCACGGCGTTTTGTGGACGCTGCTTGTAGATCCACTGCCGGTTGACTCTGGTCTGGGTCATCTCAGTTCACCCTCACCATCATCTTTCCCCAGTTTTTCCCCTGGAGCAGATCGATCAGGGCCTGGGGTGCATTCTCGAGTCCCTCGACAACATCCATGGGGGTCTTGAGCTGACCATTGCGAATCCAGTTCGACAGAATTTTCTCGGCGGCTTTACGCTGCTTGTAGAAATCCATCACCAGAAACCCTTCCATGCGGATGCGCTTGGCCACAAGCACACCAGGCAAGCCGCGCGGGCCAGCACTCCAATCCGACTGATTGTATTGCGACACAGCGCCGCAACAGGCCACGCGGCCATGGAGATTCATCAGGGCCAGCGCGACTTCGAGAATTTCACCGCCAGTGTTGTCGAAGTACACGTCCACGCCGTTCGGGCAAGCCGCCTTCAATGCCTCTCGCAAATTACCGGCCTTGTAGTCGACGGCGGCGTCGACACCCAGTTCTTCCTCAAGCCAACGGCACTTCTCCGCGCCACCGGCAATGCCAACCACCCGGCAACCGGCGATCTTGGCAAGCTGCACCGCGATACAGCCCACCGCTCCCGCAGCACCCGAAACCACTACGGTTTCTCCCGGCCGCGGATTGCCCACATCGAGCAGCCCGAAGTAAGCGGTGAGACCAGTGATACCGAGAACACCAATCAAATGCTCCAGCGACTCGCTCTTGCTCCTCAGCCTGACGCTATCCGAAGTCACGATCGCAAAATCCTGCCATCCCAGATCGCCGTCCACCCAGTCGCCAGGCGCCAGCCCAGGAACGTTGGACTCCACAACCTCGGCAATCCCGAAGGAAGCCATTACCTCGCCGGGTTGCAATTGCGGCCGGTAAGTCCGGGTCATCATCCAAGCGCGCTGCGCTGGATCGACAGACAGCCCACGCACGCGAACCAGCGCCTGACCGGGCCCTGGGGAGGGGACTGCCGCCTCGTTCAACTTGAAGTGTTCAAGTCCGACAGCCCCGCTCGGGCGCTGCGCGTAGATCCATTGACGATTGACATTCGTAGCGGGCATCTGCTGCCTCCTTCTTATTTATTTTTTGGGGAAACCATCAGCAGCTAGTTCAGCCAGACAAACCTTCCGCCTTGCCGATGATCTCCTTCATGATCTCGTTGGTACCACCGAATATCCGCATGATCCGGGCATCCGCCCAGGCCCGTGCGATGGGGAACTCGGTCATGTAGCCGTAGCCGCCAAACAGTTGCAGGCACTGATCCATGACGCGTCCCTGCAGGTCGGTACACCACCATTTCGCCATGGCCGCTTGCTCGGCGGTCAGTTCGTGCGTCAGATGAACCGCCACGCACTTATCAATGAATACCTGCGCGATTTCGATTTCCGTGCGAATCCCAGCCAGCACCTGGCGCGAGAGCTGGAAAGTACCGATTGGCTTGCCAAAGGCGGTACGTTCCTTGACATAGCTGAGCGTCCAATCCAGCGCGGCACGGGATGAAGCCACCGCGGAATTGGCGATGCTCAACCGTTCCTGGGGCAGGTTCGTCATCATGTGCACGAACCCCTGGTTTTCCGTACCGATCAGGTTGGCGCACGGCACCCGTACATCGTTGAAAAACAGCTCGGCAGTGTCCTGGGAATGTTGGCCCAGCTTTTCGAGATTCCGCCCGCGCTCGAATCCCAGCATGCCACGCTCGATGCCGAGGAGGCTGATACCGCCGTGACGATTGGAGGGATCGGTCTTGACCGCGGTCAGCACCAGATCGGCATTGATGCCGTTGGTGATGAAGGTCTTCGAACCGTTCACCACATAGGCGTCTCCGTCGAGGCGCGCCGTCGTGCGCAGCGCCGCCAGGTCGGAACCACCGCTGGGCTCGGTCATGGCGATAGCGGTGACGAGCTTGCCGGCAACCATATCGGGAAACCAGCGCTGCTTCTGCTCTTCGCTGGAGTAGTCCAAGAAGTAAGGCAAGGCGACGTCATTCACCAAGGCGATTCCTGAAGCCAGGGAGGTCATCCCCAGGGCAAGGCATTCTTCAGTCAGGACAATGCTGAAGCGAAAGTCGGTTAGCCCCTGGCCGCCATATTCCTCCGGCACTGCCAAGCAAAGATAGCCGCCGTCGCCTAGTGCCTCGAACACCGCATGGGGGATAATGCCATCGCGCTCCCACTGGGCATAATGCGGCTGAACTTCCTTGCTGAGAAAGCGGCGGAAACTGTCGCGAGCCGCATCATGATCCTCGTCGAAAAGATCTCGCGTGAAGCGGTTGTTAGCTTCCCGTGACATTTAATTTCTCCCCTGGTCTGTGTACAAGGCGTCAATCTCATCGGCATATTTTTTTAAAATGGCCTGGCGCTTAAGTTTCATGGTCGCCGTCACGGCATCGGACCCTGGCAACCACTCGCCACCGGCGATATGAAACTTCTTGATCTGCTCGACCCGGCTCAATTGCTGATTAGCCCGCGCCACTTCTGCCTCCACCGCCTCATGTACTTCCGGGATCAGACACAAGGATGCCAATGACACGTGCTCCATGGCCCAGGCCCATACATGTACGGAGTCAAGGGTGAGCAAAGCGACGTTATAGTTACGGCCATCTCCCGCGACTACGGCTTGAGAAATTAAGCTGCCCGCACCGGTCAGAGTCCCTTCGATACTGGACGGCGACATGTTTTTGCCGAAAGAGTTGATAATGATGTCCTTCTTGCGGTCAACGATACGGAAATAACCATCGGCATCTATGGTTCCGATATCTCCGGTATGCAGCCAACCATCGGTGTCCTTAATCTCGGCGGTAGCCTCCGGTTGCTTGCGATAACCGCGCATGACCCCGTTGTGACGAATGAGGATTTCGCCGTCCTCAGCCAGTTTTACCTCCACGCCCGGCTGGGCCTTGCCCACCGTGCCGATGCGAATCTTGCCTTTTGGGCTGCGCGTACCAAGTGCCGCCGACTCGGTCATCCCGTACGCTTCATCCAGAGGCAAGCCAATGGCGTGAAAAAACTCTACCAAGGCAATCGGCGCCATGGCCCCACCAGAACCCACAAACAGTCCCTCCGCGTCCAAGCCCAAAGCCTTGCGCACGGGGGCGAAATATTTGGCGTCGTCCTCTGCACAAGCCTCTGCCAACTTTGCCGGCACAGATTGTTCCTTCTGCTCAAGGCGTACCTTCTCGATTGCCCGTTGCAGAGCCTGACGTACCGCCTGCTGGATATCCTCGGGCAGAGCGGCCCACTGCTTCTCTATGCCGAATTTGACCTTTTCCCAGAGTCGCGGCGGGGAAAAGAAAATATGGGGGTGAACCTGCTTGACAGCGTCCATGATGCTCATGGGGTTATCGCAATAGGTGATCGTGCAACCATTAAGGAGAGGCAGGTAATGCCCGGCGACCCGTTCGGTTGTATGAGCCGTCGGCAACCACGACAGTATTCTTTGTCCAGGGAAGAAGCGCAGCCAGTGTTCGACGATTGTGGCGAACGCAATGACGCTCGAATGGGGCAACTCCACGCCTTTGGCTGGCCCGGTGGTGCCCGAGGTATACACGATAGTTGCCAAGTCGTCGGGTAGAACCTCCGCTACCGCCGCCTCAAAATCGAATCCCTCTGCACCGTTTTTCTCCAATTCGGCCCAATCAATTGTTCCAGCCCCCCCGCCACCTTCGAGCAGCACGACGGTCGCAAGCGCCGGCCATGCCTGCTGGGCGCCCTGTATCTGGGCGAGAAAGGTGCGTTCACACAAAACAATAGTGGCATCCGAATTGTCCAGTAATGGCACGATCTGTACTGCAGGCAACGTGGCGTAAATCGAAAAAGGAGTCGCGCCAAGAGACATGATGGCGAGATCGGCAAAAAGGAACTCGGGGCGATTTTTCAACATCAGCGCCACCGTATCGCCTCGGCGAACGCCAAGGAGGCTTAAGCCCGCCGCCAGTACCTCAACACGCTGGCGCACCTGCCGCCAAGTCAATCGGGTCTTCCCGTCGAGACTGTCGATGGCCACTAGGTCTCCGTGTTGCTCTACGGTACGAAGAAAGCCCTTCACTACCGTGTCCGGATGTCGGGATAAAACGGGTGCAGCGACCATCTCACGCTGCGCGATGGTGGATTGCATGACGTATCCTCTTGTTTTTATTGGCCGCCACTCAGCCAAGGCTGAACGACAAAATACCTGTCACAGTCGTGCCGATAGGGCTGGGATCGCTTCCTGAACGAGCACGAAAATCCCAGCCACCAGCGCCTCGTTTAAGCCCTCTTGCCCAAGGTACTCCTGGTTGTTGGTGCTTATTAAACCGACACTCGGCTCCGGTAGTTGCTAAAGGCCGGGGCGCGCTTCTCGACGAATGCTGTCACCCCCTCCTTAGCTTCCGGTGTGTCGCCGAAATTGATCAAACCGGTCGAAGCGAGGCTCCCGGTAGCGACGAAGTGCTCGGTGTCGGTATTCAGCGATTGTTTGAGGAAGCGCAACGCTGTGGGCGACATCACCAACATTTCGTCCGCCCACTTCCGCACCTCTGCCTTCAGTTGTGCCGCAGGAACCACGGCATTGACCAAGCCCCAGCGTTCCGCAGTGGCTGCATCGTATTGGCGGCACATGAACCAGATTTCCCGTGCGCGTTTCTCTCCGACGATACGCGCTAACAGCCCGGTGCCCCAGCCAGCGTCGAAAGACCCAACGCGCGGCCCATTTTGGCCAAAACGTGCATGATCTGCGGAGATTGACATGTCGCACAGCACGTGCAGTACATGGCCGCCGCCGATGGCGAGCCCATTGACCGCTGCAATCACCGGTTTGGGAATGTCGCGGATGACCCGTTGTAAGGCCAGGATTTCGAACAACCCGCTCTCCGATTTGCCATAGCTTCCTGTTTCGGCCCTTTCCTTCTGGTCGCCGCCGGCGCAAAAGGCGCGATCGCCGGCACCGGTAAGACAGACAACACCGACTTCCGGATCTGCCCAAGCGCGTTTAAAGCACTTGATCAATTCATCCACCGTTTCAGCTCGAAACGCATTCATGCGTTTTTCGCGGCAAATGGTGATGGTGGCCAAACCGTTATCGACTTCGTAGCTGATATCCTGGAGTTCCATGGTATTTCCTCTAATCATTGGAGAAATAAAATGCCGGACAGCATGGGTGGGACGAATTGATGAAAAGTCGCTTAGTGCAGTTCCAATGCATCAGCCATCCGCTCCCGATAACTGCGGACAGAGCCAAACAGTTCAAGATTTAGCTTGGCCCGCTTGTAGAACAGTTGCAGGTCATGCTCCCAGGTGTAGCCAATGGCTCCGTGAAGCAACAACGCCCGATCTGCTGTCCGTGCAGCGACTTCAGTGGTGAACGCCTTGGCGATCCAGGCATTGAGCACACCGTCCGCTTGACCTTCCTGCAGTGCCCAGGCGGCGTAATAGACGCCGGAATGAGCAGCTTCGATGTCAACCAAGACTTCGGCCGCCGCATGCTTGACCGCCTGAAAGGAGCCGACTGGCACGCCGAACTGAACCCGCTGACCGACGTACTCCACGGTCATTTCGAGCATGCGCCTGGCCAGCCCCAGGGACTCGGCCGCGACCAGTAGCGCCATGACCGCATTGGCCTCGCGCGCGGCGCTTTGGGTCAGATGGCCGATGCGAATGCCCTTTGCACCTTGCAGATGCACGTCGCCGAAGCGCCGGGTGCGATCGATCATCCGCCGAGGCTTGATATCGACTCCCGCCTCTCCGGCCTGCAGCAGCCAGAGATCCAGCCCGTCATCGGCGGGCACGGGGAGCAACAGGTGGCTGGCTTGAGGTGCCTCCAGGACCATGGGCACAAGGCCGGACAAACGCTCCCCGGTGACCTGCACCCGGAGCGCGCCCTGGTCGGCGGACCGACCAGCGCTGACGCACAGGGCACCAGTGCCCTTGCCCTCGAGCAGATCGCGCAGGTGTTCGGCGCCACCTGCAACCCGCGCGGCAAAACCCAGGACTCCGCTCGAGCCGGCCAGCAAGACTCCGCTCGGCACGGCACCGCGCCCCAGCTCCTCGAACATCAGTGCCTGCTCGATTACTCCGCCGCCCTGGCCGCCGAGCTCTTCCGCAACGCCGATACCCAACCAGGCGTTACGGGTCACGAACTCGTCGAAAGGCGACAAGTCCTCCGCATCGATCCAGCGCCGGATCTTGTCTAGCCCTACTTCACGCTGCAAGGCGGAATGCATCATGTCGCGCAGCATTTCTTGTTCTTCGTTGAAGGCAAATCGCATTACTTGCTCCCCTCAGTCGCGCTTCATTCCAAGGACACGTTCAGCCACGATGTTGCGCTGGATGAACGTGGTTCCGCCGGCAATGCTGGTGCCTCGAGCCTGATAGGCCAGCCGCAGCCACTTGGCCCTGGCTGGGTCCATGTCGGCAGGCTCCTCCTGCCCCTCGAGTCCGATCACCGAAAGGGCGAAATCGCAGATTTCCTCCACCAGGGGCGTGGTGAACAACTTGGCGGTGGACGCTTCCGGGCCGGGTGATCCCCCCGCCGCGAGGGTGCTCAAAATGCGTTTCCCGGTGAGGCGTTGAAGGGTCATCCGCGTATAGAGTTCGGCCACTCGTTGCCGCACGAAGGCATCGCGACCCAATGGAAGACCGTCAGCGCCTTTGCTGTCCTTGACCAGCGCGATCAACTCCTCGAGCAGGCGCAACGTATTGACCCGCCCGGTAGCGATGGCCACACGCTCATAGCCCAACGTGGACATGGCGACTTTCCAGCCGCTGCCCAACTGGCCGACTAGGAGGTCGTCCGGCACATAGGCACCATCGAGAAACACTTCATTGAACTCGGCCCCGCCCAGCATCTGGCGTAGCGGGCGCACCTCCACGCCGGACTGACGCATGGGTAGAATGAAAAAGCTGATCCCGCGATGACGCTCGCCTTCGCCGGTACGGGCCAGCAGGATGGCGTACTCGGCCACCTGTGCGGCACTCGTCCAGACTTTCTGCCCATGAATGCGCCAGCCGTCGCCATCGCGTGTCGCGCGGGTAGTCAGAGCGGCAAGATCTGAACCGGCCCCAGGTTCAGAAAATAGCTGGCACCAAAGGTCCTGTCCGGTAAGGATGCGATCGAGAAAACGAGTCTTCTGAGAAGCCGTACCATGTTCGATCAAAGTCGGTCCGGCAAAGCCGGCACCGATCACGTCGAGCCGATCAGGCGCACCGACCCGGTCGCATTCTTCATAAAAGATGGCTTGCTGCAGGACGCTCGCACCGCGCCCCCCGTACTCGCACGGCCAGGCCAAGCCAGCAAAACCGGTCTTGTGTAGACGACGCTGCCAAGGTCGCCACCATGCGACACGCTCCTCCAGTTTGTCAGGTACCGGCCCCAGACGAGGCACCTCGTTTTCCAACCAGGTACGCACTGTCTCGCGGAAAGCGGCGTCCTCCGCCGCATCACGGAAATCCATGCTTAACGTCCTCCCCAGACCGGCGCACGTTTTTCGGCGAAAGCACGGGCACCTTCGTGCGCGTCCTCGGTATTGAGGGCGGGCAACCCGAGGCGATCCTGCAATTCCCAGCCACCTTCTTCATCCAGATCCAGGGCGCCACGTATGATCGCCTTGGATGCCTGAACTGCCAGCGGAGCGTTACTCACCACCCGGCGAGCTAGGATCAGCGCTCGGTCCAACGCTTGGCCTGGCTCGCACAACTCGTTCACCAGGCCGATTTCATAGGCACGTTCGGCATCGATGTAGTCGCCGGTAATCGCCAGTTGCATCGCAATCTGGTAGGGAATGCGTTTGGGTAACCGGATCAGTCCACCAGCCGCCGCCACTAGGCCTCGCTTCGGCTCCGGCACTCCCAGCTTGGCGCCGCGTGCAGCCACAATCAGATCGCAGGACAAGGCAATTTCAAGCCCGCCGGCGACCGCAAAACCTTCGATCGCTGCGATAAGCGGCTTTTCCGGTGGTTTGCGCGTAACACCGGCAAAGCCACGCTCCGTAGCGGGCATATCACCCTGCAAGTAGGCCTTGAGGTCCATCCCAGCGCAGAACGCTTTGTGGCTCCCTGTAATAACGCCAATGCGCAGCGTTGGATCGTTATCGAGCTCGTCCATGGCAGCGGAGACACCGCGCGCAAGCGCCTGGTTCACCGCGTTACTTTCAGCCGGCCGGTTTAGGCGGATGATAAGAACACCGTCGTCACGCGTCACGCAGACCGGAGAATCATCAAGTACAGGAGCATCCATCTTCGGCATTTCCTCTCAGTAATATTCGAATCAAGCTCTGAACAAGTCCGGGCCACCGACTCGATAATTATTCTGCTTCACGGTCCACTGTTCGCAATCGTCCAAAGAGACACACTTGTTGCTGACAGAGCTCATTTGTCGCCGGTGTAGGAGTCAGGCCAGTGAACGCGTGTAATTTCGCCATCACTGCGAAAGGCATGACAGCTATTAATCAGTTTTTCCGGGCTTCCTATGCGGATTGACACATCAACACCGCATGCGGCATTGCGAATCTGCGCAGCCCACAAAGTCTGCATCGCCGTCGTCGCTAAAGGGCCAATCAGATCGGTCAGGTGAGTGCAGCCAAACCGTCCGCCGAACAACCTTTTTACTTCAGAGGAAAAGCCCGCGGTGATACGTAGGCCTAGCAACTGCCTGTAGGTGTCGGCGATGTCCTTGCATTCCGGCGACGGGCCATGGGCAGTCAGCGCTTCGACTTCTCGGATGATCAAATCCCGATTAACCGTAATGCGCAGCCCCATCTGGTGTAAAGGCTCGGTGGGCCCTAGAACGACTCCGAATGGTAGCGGTAGCTCAAAGGACCGGGTGTCGAGCAAGCTCGCCTCTATATCCCACTGGCCGTCTTCCCGTTCATAGCCCTCGCAACGGATGCTGCGGGTATGCAGCAGCATCCTCTTCACTGGCTGACTGAAGTCCATGTATTCCCCCGTCGTACGACTGCTGCTCAAGTTCTTCAGGGATCAATAGGATTTCGGCAAGCCTAACGCCCGCTCGGCGATATAGCACAGCACCAGTTCGTGGCTGACCGGACCGATCAACCCCATGATTGCCTCGCGATAATAGCGCTCGACATGGAACTCTTTGGCGTAGCCGAACCCCCCGTGGGTGCGCACCGCGCGCGCCGCCGCCTCGAAATAAGCATCACCTCCCAGAAACTTAGCCATATTGGCTTCAAGGCCACATGGTTTGCCCTGGTCATACAGAGTCGCTGCCTTGAACATCATGGTTTCCGCGGCCTGTAGGCGCATCCAACAATCCGCCAGCGGATGCTGGATGCCCTGATTCTTGCCTATCGGCCGACCGAACACGATGCGCTCCTTTGCGTACTTCGCCGCTTTGTCGATCACTGCCTGGCCGGCACCAATGTTGGTACCAGCAATGAGTACCCGCTCCGGATTCAGGCCATGCAACAAATACTCGAAGCCCTTTCCCTCCTCACCTATCCGGTCCTCGACGGGAATTTCCAGGCCATCAATAAAGATCTCGTTGGAATCAACAGCATTGCGGCCCATCTTTGGAATTTCCCGCACTGTAATTTTGCTGCGGTCGAAGTCCGTATAAAACAGGGTCAGACCATCGGTCGGACGCGCCGCATCCTCGTACTTGGTAGTACGGGTGATCAGCAGAATCTTGTTCGCGATCTGGGCGGTAGAGGTCCAAACTTTGGAACCGTTGACCACGTAATGGTCGCCCTTACGCTCGGCGAAGGTCTTAATGTGTGTGGTATCGAGACCAACGTTGGCCTCGGTGACGCCGAAGCATGTCCGATCCTTACCCTCAATCAGCGGTGGCAGGAAGCGCGCTTTCTGCTCGGGAGTGCCGAACACCACCACCGGATGTGGTCCGAACATATTAATGTGAACCGCCGATGAAGCATTGGCGCCGAGCCGGGAAATGCGCTTGATGATGATCGCTGCCTCAGTGATACCCAAGCCCGCCCCGCCATATTCTTGGGGCATGGTCACGCCCATCCAGCCAGCCTTCACTAGGTCGTCGACGAACTCCTGCGGAAAACGCTTTT
Organism: Pseudomonas sp. A125; assembly: GCF_055409485.1. Lineage (NCBI taxonomy): Bacteria > Pseudomonadati > Pseudomonadota > Gammaproteobacteria > Pseudomonadales > Pseudomonadaceae > Pseudomonas > Pseudomonas sp. A125. The sequence goes on along the minus strand of NZ_JBUZVP010000015.1, from coordinate 82,273 downwards.
CTTCTTCGGCACGAAGCCAATAATTGTCGTCATAGGCATCGCAGATATCTCCGATGGCTTCTTCGATCGCCCGCTGGTCTTCATTCAACGAAAAATCCATTGTGTGTTCCTCTATAAGAAGTGATTTTGTTTTTCCAGCTGTCGTCATGCAACCGCCGGCAGTTGGTCCAGAAGTTCCTCCGGGACACGAACCGGCATATCCAGCAGCATCTGGGCGAAGGCTTTACCCAATGGATCGCTGCGCGGCGAAGCCATTCCACCGCCGGCCAATGCACCGTGCAGGAGGAAGTTGAACGCGTCGACACCCGGCACATCAAATCGGCTGACCGGACCTTCGACCAAATGGCCGAAATACTCGCGCACTCGCTCCGCCGTGAGTTCCGCGCGCAATACCCCAATCCACTTCGGGTCGCGGGCGATGACACCGATATTCACGCTATTGCCCTTGTCGCCGCTGCGGCCGTGCGCAATGCGCAACAGGGGTACCTCGACCATGGCCTCGACACTCGCCGACTGCAGGGGTTCTGAATACGTTGCTGCCACATGAACCTTTGTCGGCGCCTGCTGCACCGAGGGAATTGAAACTGGCCAATGTTCACCGTCTATCCTTACGCTTGCCTGGAATTGCGTTTTCGGCGCAAAGAAGGAGAACAGCTTGACGATGGGCGAGGGGCGCGGACGGCCGCCACCGATGCTGGTCATACCCGGTGCCCAGGAGACGCCACCTGGGGCCAGCTCGGAGGCGAACAGTTCCAGCGCGTCGCGACGCTTGTGCTCCACCACCAGCCGTAATACCACTTCACGATTGACGGCCACCCGTGAATGCCGCCCGAATGTGGCTTCAGTACCGAGCACTTCGCTATACACCAGGCTGTAATCGCCCATCCCACGCTCGCCGAGCATGCGCCGCGTACGAGCCAGAATCGCCTCGCGGACCCGTCGCGCTTTGAGTTCAGCGCGCCCGCCGATCAGGGTAATATTCGCAACGCAGCGCCAGCCGTCAGCATAGGTCGCGGAGACCTTGTAATAGGGGCCGGGCGCATAGCCCCGGGCGCCCTGCACCAGCACCCGCTCAGGGCCGTCCGAAATCATGCGCACGGCCGTGAAGTCGCAGCATGCATCCGGCAGCAGATAGGCTGCCGGATCGCCAATTTCATAGAGCATCTGCTCAACCACCGTGGCCGGAGTGACCAGTCCGCCAGTTCCGGCTGGCTTGGTGAGCACGAAACTGCCATCGGCCCGGCACTCAACAATCGGATAGCCAATGTTGTCCCAGCCCTCCACCGTCTCCCAATCGGTAAACAAGCCCCCGGTAGCCTGCGGGCCACACTCAATCAAATGCCCAGCCAGGCTGCCAGCGGCGATAAGGTCGTAGTCCTGCTCGGACCAACCGAACTCATACATCAATGCCGCCAGCGGCAGGGCGCTATCCACGCAACGGCCGGTGATCACCACTTGAGCGCCATGCTTGAGAGCCTCGACAATCGGCAGGGCTCCCAAATAGGCATTGGTACTCATCACCTTGGCCGGCAATGGCTGTCCCGAGTGCGTATCCCTGACATCCTCGGCGCGGAAATCTTCGATTCTGGACAAGGCATCATCACCCTCGACCACCGCGATCCTGAGTTCAAGTCCTTCCGCTTCCGCTAGTCGTTGCAGAGCCTCGGCACAGGCAATGGGATTGACCCCTCCCGCGTTACTCAAAACCTTGATGCCTTTGTCAACCACCTCGCGCAATACGCTGCGCATAGCCACCTCGACAAAATCCCGGGCATAGCCTGCCGCCGGATCCTGCTCACGTGCGCGGGACAGAATCGACATAGTGAGTTCGGCCAGATAATCGAACGTCAGGTAATCCAGATTGCCGCCCTTCACCAACTGCGGCGCAGCCTCAGCGCTATCGCCCCAGAAACCCGAGGCACCACCGATACGCACAACGCGATCATTCATCAATCAGTTCTCCATGAATTCTGTTCAGCGCGACCCGTTGTCAGCGCAAGAGAGCACAACCGTTATCCAGAACTTTCACGCCCCGCTCCTTACTCCAGGCACGGAAAGATAAAGTCTGTCCGTCGCGCCAGGTCTCGAAGGTCAGCGTCTCTCCCGGATAGACAGGAGCCGAGAAACGGCTGCGGACGCTGGAAATTCGCGTAGCGTCGTATTCACACCAGGTCTTGAGTAAGGCATTAACCGCAAGGCCATAACTGCACAGCCCGTGCAGAATGGGCCGATCGAAACCGGCCCGACGGGCCAGTTCGGGGTCGGCATGCAGCGGATTGGTGTCGCCGTTGAGGCGATAGAGCAGGGCCGCCTGGGGCAGTATCGAGACCTCGACCGTTCGCTGCGGTTCGCTATTTGGCAACATGTGAACCGGGCTGGCTTCGCCGTAAGACGCACCACTGCCTCCGTCGCCGCGACACATCAGGGTGGCGGTCAGGATCGCCAAGAATTCGCCGGTCGAGTCGTCGACAATGCGTCGTTCAGTGCGCAACAGCGTTCCCTTTTCGCGGCCTTTGTCCAGAACCGCTATGACACGTTCCCGCGCACGCACGGTCGCCGCTGCCGGCAGAGGCCGAAGCAACTCCATCGTTTGCTCACCGTAGACAATCTTGCGGAAGTCGATACCCGCAGTGGGATCGGTCACGTAGGGACCAGGATGACCCAGCACGACAGCCATGCTGGGGACCACCGTCAGATCCTTTTCGAATACATAGCGCAATTGATCCGCGTCGGTCGGATCGCTACCGAAGCCCACGCTGAGGGCATACAGCAAGGTATCCCGTACCGTATAAGTCTGAACCACATCCTGAAACGGCCATTCGAGCAGGCGATCGACGTTCATTCCAATCCCCTTCCATTCAGGCGCTCATGAATCCGCCACCATCGGCGGAGATCACTTGACCGGTGATGTATGACGATGCCTGGGACAGGAAGAAACAGATCGGCTGTGCAGCTTCCTCCACGGACGACCAACGGCCCATAGGGATACGCGCCAGCAAGCCCTCCCGGAACTTCTCTCCACGCACCGTCTCGGTCATCGCCGTTTCGACCACACCGAAGCAAATGGCGTTGGAGCGAATGTCATGTCTGGCCCACTCACGGGCAGTACTCATGGTGATGCCGAACAAACCTGACTTGGCAGCGCTGTAGTTGATTTGCCCTATGGTTCCCATGCGCCCGGCGTCAGAGGAGATATTGACGATAGAACGTCGCGCCTGATTGCCAGCCTTTATCTGCTCCAGCGCCGCGCGCCCAAAAGCCCGAACGCTGTAGTAACTACCAGTGAGGTTGACGTCGATTACTTGCCGCCATTGATCGTCAGACATTTTTTCTATCATCGCGGGGCGGATGATGCCTGCGCTGTTGACCAAACCATGCAAGGTGCCAAAACGCCTCGCACCCAGATCGAAAGCGTCATTAATAAAGTCAGCGTCGCTGACGCTGCCAGCGCAAGTCATTACCCTATCAGGCGAGTAGTCGCGTGCCGCCAGCTGTAGGAGGTCATCTTGCAGGTCGATCAGCATGATCGAAGCTCCCAGATCATATGCCAAATCTGCGACCGCCTTGCCGATGCCTTGGGCTGCACCGGTAATTACGATGGTTTCGCCTTCTAACCTCATGGGGTTAACAATCATAATCGTTCCTCAACTTGGAGTGATATGAGCCGTTGAACATCAATCCCTCACCAACTTGGGCGGAGTGGACAGATGGAAGCCGTCGTATACGGGCGACTCAGACTTTCGCGTCGGCAGCGTAAAATTGGGCGTGGCCATAGCGAAGGCGCCATCGATGCAAATTGTGGCTCCGGAGATATATGCTGCTCCCTCGGATAGCAGGAAGACGATGGCTGACGACACCTCCGCTTCCGTACCAGTGCGTCCCAAGGGTACGTCGTTCTTGAAACGCAGCAGCCGCGCCTGGATTTCCGGTGGATAGCTATCCACACCGGACGAGAACACCAACCCCGGAGCAACCGCATTGACGCGCACGTTGGCAGAGCCCCACTCCAACGCGGCGGACATAGTAAAGTTGACCATGCCGGCACGTGCAGCTCCCGAATGAGCCATCTCAGGCATACCGTTCCACATGTCGGCAGCCATATTCACGATTGCCCCGCCATGGTCTCGCATCCACTGCAGATAGCATTCACGAGCCATCAGAAACCCACCGGTCAGGTTGGAGCCAATTACCGCCTCCCAACCATTTTTCGAGATTCTTTCCAGTGGCGTCGCATATTGCCCGCCTGCATTGTTGACCAGATGGTCGATGCGCCCGAAGCGCGCGATGACATTGCCTACCAACCCGCGAACACCCTCCTCGTTGCGGATATCGCAGATATAGCTTTCCGCCTCTGCTCCTCCATCCAGTAGTTCACTCTTGACCTTCTGCAGCTTCTCCTTGTCGCGCCCGACGATGACGACTTTCGCCCCAAGAGACGCTAATTCATGAGCTGTGCAGCGGCCAATTCCGCTGCCCCCCCCGGTGACGATGGCCACTTGACCATCGAACAGGCCTGAGCGAAAAACCGAACGATATGAATTCGTACTCATCTAACCTTCCTCAATTGAGCCACTTGACGGTGGCAGCCGCATCGATGGTTCGGTTGCGATATGAACCGCAGCAGCGCCTTGACCTCGAAACATCTTGCCGACAAGCACCAATGATTTCGTCGTCGAAAGCGACACTCTTCAGCACTGAATTCATGCACCACGCCAGACCGGTGGGCGCTTTTCTATAAATGCAGCCACACCTTCCTTCACGTCGTCTGTGCTCTGAGCCAGCGTCAGGTAGTTCTGCAACAAGACCAGTGCGCTCTCAAGAGACAGATCTTGGGTCTCGAACAAGGCCCGCTTGCCAAGCTTGAGCATCAACGGCGATTTGCTGGCCAGCCGTTGCGACCAGTCGGCAACCGTCTCGGTAAACTGTTCGGCGGCAATCACCCGATTGACGATGCCAAGTTTCAGCGCCTCCTCAGCAGTCAATTGCTCACCCATGAAAACCATCTCGGATACCCGTTTGCGTGGGATATTGCGCAGCATCAATGTGGAAATCATGAAGGGAAAGACGCCAATATTAATTTCCGGCGTGCCTACGCGAACACCTTCCTTGGCCAGCACCAGATCGCAAGCCATCACCAGACCCAGGCCACCCGCCAAGGCATGGCCATTCAAGGCGCACAATACCGGCACCTTGAGTTTCATCATGGCTTCGATGACGCCGGGGAAGCGTCCGTTACGAGCATGCTTGGTGAGGAGGCTCTCCGCAGCGGCGAAACCCTTAAGATTACCACCGGCAGAAAAGACGCTCTCGTGGGTCGAGGTAAGCACGACGCAACGAGCCTTCGGCTCGTTCTCAACCCGTTCCAATGCAGCAAGGAGACCATCGACCATCTCATCGTCGATGGCATTACGTGACTCCGGGCGGTTTAGGGAAACCGTAACCACGCCATGGCTATCCAGAGCGCACAGAACTGCGTTCGTACTGGACTGGGAAATATGTTGCTCAGACATTGACGATCTCCTTCGATAATCAGGCCATCGTCAGTCCGCCACTGACGGACAGTGTCTGCCCCGTCACGTAACCAGCCCGATCCGAAGCTAGGTAGGCCACGGCGGCGGCAATGTCTTCCGGCTCGCCCAGACGCCCGACGGGAACAGCCTTGAGCATGGCATCGAGAACCTTGACGTTAGTGGGGTCCATTACCGACTCAAAACCTGGCGTGCGCGTCGGGCCTGGGCAGACTGAGTTGGCGGTTACGCCCTTGCGCGCTACTTCGCGCGCCAGCGTCTTGGTAAAGGAAATGATCGCGCCTTTCGCACCGGAATAGACTGCTTCCAGGGAAGAACCCACGCGGGCGGCATCCGAACTGATGCTGATTATCCGCCCCCATTTACGCTCCAGCATTCCGGGCAGCACAGCATGGATCAGACGCAACGTGCCCAAATAGTTGATATCAACTACTTTGTGCCAGAAAGCCTCGTCGGTCGCGATAAAGGGTTTCAATTCATCCCAACCGGCATTGTTCACCAGCACATCGACTGGCCCAAGCTCAGCCACCGCACGGCCAACCGCTGCATTCACCGAAGCCGTATCAGCTACATCCAGTTGCACGAACAGCGCCTTACCGCCAGCGCTGCGGATCAGCTCGACTGTTTCGTTACCTTCAGGCTCGCGCAGATCACCCACTGCGACGGCATAACCACTCTCCGCAAGTGCAATGGCAATCGCCCGACCAATGCCACGCCCCGACCCGCTTACAAAAGCTATCTTTTGAGTCATATCAATCTGTATCCCGTAGTTGATGGTACGAAAGCCGCTGCGGGTCCAGAGTAAGTAATTGTCAGACACTTGGAATCGTCCAAAACGACAAGAAGAACCAAGCGAAACCACCCCGGCATAGCACGTATCTCAGATACTCGCTCACCGATCGGAGTGCGAAAAAGCAAGCTGGATATTGGCGGCGATACGACACATGTCACTGGTGTGCGACTGATGTCTTATTACCCAAGTACAATGCGGATGCGTCCGATCAAATGTGCGCCAATTGTTCGACGAACTTGTCCAAGCCCTTCCCGGCGAGTCCCGCGGGCGTTTCGTAAACCTCAAAGTCTGAAGCGATTCACCACCCCGTGCAGGGTACTGGTGGCGCTATTGAGGGTGCCGGAGAGAACTGCAACGCGACAGGCGGCTGCATTGTTCTGTTCACCGAGCCGCGCCACCAGATGAACGCGAGAGGCGATTTCCTGAGCAGCCTGCTCTTGGTGGCCAAGGGCGATAGTGACTTCGGTAATAGCCGCAGATACCTCATTAGCGCTGGAACGTATCTCGATCATGCATTGAGCGGCCTCATCCGAGGTGGCCTTGCTTTGGTCGGTATGGGCCGCAACGCTTTTCATGTCGCGCATTGAATTGGCCACCGAGGTCTGAATCGCGGTAATCATCGCGCCTATCTCTTGCACCGAGCCAGTGGTGCGCTCAGCCAACCTACGTACCTCATCCGCCACCACGGCGAAGCCGCGGCCCTGTTCTCCGGCACGGGCTGCCTCAATAGTCGCATTGAGTGCCAACAAGTTAGTTTGATTAGCCACCTCGCGGATCACCGCGACAATGCTGGAAATTCGGTCGGACTCCATCCCTAGAGCAACAATAGTTTCCCCGGTACGCCCAACCTGGAGGCTGATCCCTTCCATGGCCTGAGCGGCACGTTCGATGGCGACTGCACCGGAGTTCGCGGTCGAGCTCGCTTCTTGCGCTTGACCCAGCACGTCCCGAGCCTTGCCCGCTATATGAGCGATGTTCGCGATCATATGCTCGATGGCCAAAGCCATGGATATCGAGGCTTCAACCTGGGCGCTGGCGGTATCGGTAACCTCGGATCCCACTGAGAAAATCTGTCTCGAGGCTTCGCCGATCCCCCCAGCTCCCGCCATAACCTCAAGCAAGGAAGTCTGCATGCTCTCCAGCAGAAGGTTGAACGACCGGGTAGTCTCGGCCGCTTCATCCGTACCCTGCACTCCAGCGCGAATGGTGAAGTCCTTCGAGTCCGCAACCCTCAGGATGAGTTCCCGAATACCATGCAGGGAACCGACCACGCTGCGCATCACGGCCCAGGCAAAACCGAAGGCCAGCAACGTCGCAACGATGAAGATACCTGCCATACCGGTGCCGGCACGGTTGACCAGATCATCACCAGTCGCCGTCGATTTCTGAGCAGCGAGCTGATTCAACTCCACTAGCCGGTCCAGAGGCGCATCGACCTTGTAGAGACTATTGGACCAGCGGCCGGTCGCCACGAGGAACTGATGCATTCGTAGTTCGAGCTCACTCCAGTCAGCGGCTCCAACAATGTCATTGGCAAGCTTGGCCTGATACAAATCGAGTCGGTAGAAACCATCCCAAAGCGTTTTGAATTCATTCCACAATATCTCCTCCTCAACCGATCTAGGGAGTACGTCAAAAGCCCGGAATGCAGACTCACCCAACGCCTGGAACGCATGCTGCCGCTCCTGCAGGCTCTCAAAAACCTCCCTGGCCTCGAGCAGTGCATCCACTTTGTCGGCCTCGGCTTCGAATGCCTCAAGGCGCCAACTCGCTGCGCTCTGCATCGCTTCGGCGACCCTCAGGCGAGCCAGACGTACATCGCCCAATGCCGTCATCGCCGGCAGGTTGTGATTACCCAGGTCACGCAAGGCATGGCCAACCGTCCATGTGGCGAACCAGCCCGCCAGACCGACCAAAGCAATGGTCATGAGAAAGAAAAAGACCAACAGGTTGAGCTTGGTCTTGATCGACAGATTATTCATGGCAAAACGTTTTTTCATCTTCAGCATGGCCATTCCAATCCTTGAGCACATGATCGCCCGACAACGCGCCAGGCACGAGCCGGCTCGAGTCCTGCAGAAGTCGGTGGTTGCCCGCCCCCCCCCTTTTTCGACTCTTTACCCACGCCGCCGCAAACATCAATCATCGAGTGGCGCCGCACACCCGCCATCGTCGGAAAAGACATTTCCAGCAACCAGCAACGAGATCTTCCCGAATGACGCGAACACATCACCGCCCGACAACCGCCCCCTAAATGTCGGATTGGACGATGCGCATGAGCGAAACGAAAGGCGAAACTGGAAAACAACGACGGCAAGCAATAAGACGAATAGGCACACGATGACCACAATCCGACCATTCGGCATTACCGGCTTTGGCGGCTACATTCCGCGATTGCGTATGCAGCGCACGACAATCGCCGCTGCACACCAATGGATGGCTCCAGGCCTGCGCTCTCAGGCCAAGGGTCGGCGAGCCTTCTGCAGCTGGGATGAAGACAGCATCACCCTAGCTGTCGAAGCAGCCCGCGACGCACTGGCAAATCGCGCTCGCGATGCCATCACGTCGGTTACGCTGGCCTCGACCACACTGCCATTTGCTGACCTACAAAACAGCACCATCGTGGCGGGAGCCTTAGGACTAGTGCCTTCGGTCCGCACTCTCGATGTAGGGCACTCGCAGCGCGCGGCCACCAGCGGCCTGATCGCAGCCCTCCGCCAAGGTGACGCTCCAGCTCTGTTCATCGCCAGCGATCGCCCTCGCGGCAAACCAGCCAGTAGCCAAGAGATCGGCTTCGGTGCAGGCGCCGCCGCATTTACGCTCGGCAACGACGAGGTCATCGCCACCCTACTCGCCTCCACCAGCCGGACGGCATTATTCGTCGACCACTTCCGGAGCGAGGGCGCCCATTACGATTATTACTGGGAAGAACGCTGGGTCCGCGACGAGGGCTATTTGAAGTTGGTAGTCGAGGGAGTTGAGGCCGCGTTACAACAAGCAGGGGTTTCCGCAGTCGATGTCAGCCATTTCATCCTCGCTGCGCCGTTCAAGGGCGTAGCTACGGCGGTCATCAAAAAACTCGGTATTACCGCGGAAGCGGAAGCTGATGGACTGGAAGCCGACTGTGGCTACAGTGGCGCGGCTCACGGTCTGCTTATGCTCGCCCATGTGCTGGAGCGTGCTGCACCAAACCAGACCATCGTCTTGGCTGGTTTCGGCCAGGGGGTCGACGTGCTGGTGCTGCGCACCACCGACGCCCTCAAGTCATTCACACCACGCCACGGTGTCAGTGGCGCACTAGCCGATGCGCAAAATAACGACACCTATCTACGCCTCGCTTCTTATGAAAACGCGATCGATCTGGAATGGGGTATGCGCGGCGAAAAATCGATAAAAACCGCACTTACCGAACAATATCGCTCCAGCGATCAGTTGCCCGGCTTCGTCGCCGGCCGCTGCAGCGCTTGCGACACTATACAGTTCCCGCAACTGCCTTACTGCGTGAACCCGGTGTGCAATGCGCCACGGGAGAATTTCGATGCGCATCCGCTATTCGACGAACCCGCCCTGGTACTAACCCACACCGGCGACTGGCTCAGCTACTACCCGGCACCTCCGCTGTACGTGGGTTTCGTGCAATTCAAAAAGGGCGCGCGCCTGCTCATGGAAATAGTCGATGTCGGTGCCGCAGGCCTAGACGTTGGAACGCCATTACGCATGGTGTTCCGCATCAAGGACGTGGACAAGGCACGCGGCTATCCGCGCTATTTCTGGAAGGCCACGCCGCTTCAGGCTTGAGGAGACATTATTTATGGCTACGGGAATCAAGGACAAAGTCGCCATCATCGGCATGGGCTGCTCCAAATTTGGCGAACGCTGGGATATCGGGCCATCCGAATTACTGGCGGAGGCCTTCGAGGAGGCCTTGCTCGATGCGGGAATCGAACGCAAACAGATCGAAGCCGCCTGGTATGGCTCCTGCTCCGATACGATCAGTGTTGGCAACTCAGCAATCCCCGCTTCCATGGCGCTGCGCCTAGATGGTATCCCGGTGAGCCATATGGAGAACATGTGCGCCACCGGCACCGAAGTGCTGCGTGCCGCAGTCTATGCGGTGGCCAGTGGCGCAGTAGACTTCGCCCTGGCAATCGGTGCGGAGAAGCTGAAGGATACCGGCTATGGCGGTCTGCCTTTCGTCTACAAGGGAACCTTCAACGACCTGTGGCTCCCCCTAGGGTCGACACCGGCAGGCTTTGCTCAGTTGGCTGCCGGTTACCGAGCCAAGCATGGCACCACCAAGGAAGATCTGAAACGCGCGATGGCGCACGTTTCATGGAAAAGCCACCAGAATGGGCTGCTCAGCCCAAAGGCTCATCTACGCAAAGCAATCAGCATGGAGCAGATTCTTAATGCACCCATGATCGCGGACCCTCTCGGCCTCTACGACTGTTGCGGAGTCAGCGACGGTGCAGCGGCGGCCATCGTCACCACGCCCGAAATCGCCCGCGCCTTGGGGCGCAATGACATGGTCACAATCAAGTCTATTCAACTTGCGATCAGTTCTGGCGTCGAATCCGGCACTTCGCAGTGGGACGGCAGTTACGTGCGAACCACTAAAGCTGCGGCACAAAAAGCCTATGCCGAAGCCGGTATCAAAAATCCACGCTCGGAGCTAGACCTGATGGAAGTGCATGACTGCTTCTCGATCACCGAACTGTCGACGATGGAGGATCTGTTTATTTCCAGTGATGGCCGCGCGGTGCATGACATCCTCGATGGCTTTTTCGACCGGGATGGCGGCCTGCCCTGCCAGATGGACGGCGGACTAAAATGCTTCGGCCATCCAATTGCAGCTTCGGGCTTGCGTATGGCCTATGAAGTCTATAACCAGTTGCAAGGGCGGGCCGGTGAGCGGCAACTGGCCAATCCGAGCATTGGCCTGACGCATAACCTTGGCGGGGTGCCCTATCTCGGCATCGCGGCTGTTTCCATTCTCGGCCTGTACGCCGGCAAATGAATCGTAATATCCCCATTGATCGGGTGGCCGACATCCTGGCACCCGGCGAATCCGTGTATGTGCCGGGTGGAATTGCGGTACCTCTGGCATTTCTCACCGTCTTGCAGAACCGGCCGGAACGCAGCCGCGACCTGCGCATTCTGACCAGCATCGCACCTGGTATTGACACCCCATTCGATGTGGAATGCCTCCACCCCAGCGCCATCGTCAGCGGACTATTTATGCAGCCGTCATTGCGCAACGCGCAGCGCGAAGGTCGCTATCGCCTGCTGCCCATGAGCTACGGCGGTTTCGTGCGCCATCTGCTGGACACAGAGGACTTCAATCTAACAGTACTCCAGGTAACCCCACCGGACGACGCCGGCTATTGCTCCCTGGGGCCATCCGTGGAATTCCTGCCGGTGGCCATACGCAAGAGTCGGCGTTTGCTGGCATTAATCAACCCGCGCCTGCCGCGCATCCCAGGCGCCGTCACCCTTTCATACGATCGCTTCGATTACGTATGCGAAATCGACTCAACGTTGCCCGAATACCGCACCGAGACCGACGAACCCACCCGCACCATTGCCCGCCATATCGCGGAGCTCGTCGCTGATGGCAGCACCCTGCAGATGGGACTGGGCAAGGTCCCCACTGCGCTTGCCAATGCCTTGCGCGACCATCGGCAGTTGAAGCTGTTTTCCGGTTTACTCTCCGACGGCATGCAGGAACTCGCCGAGGCCGGGGCGCTGGATCTCGACTTCGCCCACACTAGTTGCGTCGTCGCCGGCAGCAGCGAGCTGTACGCCTGGTCCCGCGAGTTCGCGCCGCTGCGGGTGCTCGGCTGCGAGGTCACCCACGATACGCGCACGCTGGTCAACCTAAACCGCTTCGTCGCCGTCAACTCGGCCCTTGAAGTGGACTTGTTTGGCCAATGCAACCTGGAGCACGCCGAAGGCCGAGCGGTCAGCGGTGCCGGCGGCGCCCCGGACTTCGCCCGGGCGGCCCGCCTAACGCCAGAAGGTCGCAGTATCATCGCCCTCAACGCCACGTATAAGCGCGGCACCGTCTCCCGCATCGTGCCCTGCCTGGGAGACCTGTCCATTTCATCCCTGTCGCGCATCGACGTCGATCAGGTAGTCACGGAATTCGGTGTCGCCGATCTGCGCGGCGCCAGCGTCCACCAAAGGGCGCAGGCTCTGATCGGCGTTGCGGCGCCGGAGTTTCGTCAGTCCCTGCAGGAAGCCTGGGAAAACTTCGCGCGGCGTCTCTGAATCGTCGTTTTCGACGGTGAAAATCCACGGCCGACCATACTAAATTTATCGCTTGTCCCAGCGCCGGACCATCGCCCTCAACAAGGAGAATCGCTGTGTTTCAGGGAAACAGTATCAACGTGCAGCGGATCGAAGAAGGCTTTGTCGAGCTTTGCTTTGACCGTCGCGAGGATTCCATCAACAAGTTTGACGAACGCACCCTGCATGAGTTGGCAGACGCGGTCGGATCGATCGCGGGTGACGGAACCGTCAGGGGCGTTCTGATCACCAGCGCAAAGAAGACGTTCGTAGTCGGTGCCGATATAAATGAACTCTCTACGGCGTTCCGCCTTTCGGAGGCCGACTTGGCCTTGCGAAACCTCAAACTCAATCAGGGCTTTATCGACCTTGAGGACCTACCTGTCCCTAGCGTAGTGGCAATCAACGGCCTTGCTCTTGGTAGTGGAATGGAACTCACGTTGGCGGCCGCGCTGCGGGCAATGTCTATTGGGGCTCGGATCGGTCTACCAGAAGTCAAACTAGGGTTGATCCCCGGGATGGGTGGAACAGTACGCACCCCTCGTGTTGCCGGGGCTGACGTGGCGCTGAACCTGATCGCCAGCGGCAAGCTGATCACAGCCCCAGAAGCAAAGTCCCTAGGTCTGGTCGACGCAGTCTGCGTTGCGGAGGAATTGCGTGCAACCGCTCTCGACCTTCTGCGCCAGGCCTGCAACGGCGGAATCGACTGGCGTCACCGCCAGTCTCGCAAGCGATGCCTAACAATCAATGAAGCCACCGACCAACAGGCTGTGCTCAATGCTCGCTGGAAAGAAGTCTCCGCGCGCAGCCCGAAACACCAACCAGCGACCCTTGTCGCACTCGAACTGATGACGCGGGCGGCGACAAAAACCCGCGAAGTCGCACTGGCCATGGAAGCCGAGAGCTTCGCACAGGTAGCAAAAACCCACGCCGCGGATTCGCTGATTCAGACCTTTCGCAACGGCCAAGCGCTGAAGAAACTGTTCCGCAAACATGACCACGACGGGCGCGTGGTGAAGCAAGCGGCGGTGCTGGGAGCCGGCATCATGGGCGGTGGTATTGCCGTCACGAGCGCCTTGCACGGCTTCCCTACCCGGCTGAAAGATCTAGCCCAATCCCAGCTCGATCTTGGAGTGACCGAGGTCGACAGGCAATTGGCGCGGCAAATCAAAAACGGCCGACTCAACGCGGAGCGTGCCGGAATCGTTCGCGACAGTCTTACCCCACAACTGGACAACAGAGGGTTCGATGCCGTGGACATGGTCGTCGAAGCCATCGTCGAGCGGCTCGAAACCAAACGTGTAGTGCTATCTACTCTAGAAACCCATCTGCACCGTGACGCCATCATTGCCAGCAATACCTCAAGCCTGCTCATCGACGACATCGCACAGGCACTAGCGCGTCCGGAGAACTTTGTCGGTATGCATTTTTTCAATCCGGTGCCGGTCATGGCTCTGGTCGAAGTCGTACGGGGTAGTCGGACCCAAGCCGAGACAGTATCAACAGCGGTTGCTTACGCCTTGGCGATGGGCAAGACGCCTATTGTGGTCAAGGATTGCCCGGGCTTTCTGGTCAACCGTATTCTGACCACCTATGTCATCGCCTTCTTGCAATTAGTCGCCGAAGGAGCCGACTTTGCCCAGATCGACCGGGTGATGGAGGACTTCGGATGGCCAATGGGGCCGGCCTATCTGCAGGATGTGATTGGCATGGATACAGGCGCCCGCGTCTGGCGGGTCATCAGCGCCGGTTATCCGCATCGGATGGTCCTACCGAAGCGCGACGCGGTGTGCTTGTTAGTCGAGCACAAACGCTACGGCCAGAAAAACGGCGCCGGCTTTTACTGCTACGACTTGGACTCAACCGGCAAAACGCATAAATACACATCGGATGAGACCTATGCGTTGCTCTCGGCGATTCAACCCGAAGGCACCCGCTTTTTCGCAGACGCCGAAATCATAGAACGCATGATGCTGCCAATGATCGTCGAGGCCGCCCATGCCCTGGAAGATGACGTAGTGGCTAGCGCCGCAGAGCTGGACATGGCCCTGCTCCTCGGGCTGGGCTTTCCCGCGTATCTCGGCGGCCCCTTGAAATATGCTGATTGGCTCGGTCTCGACAATGTGGTTCGTCAGTGCGACCGCTACGCGAAGCTAGGGAACCACTATGTGCCCACTGGACCTATGCGCGCATTGGCCGCCGCCCGGCAGTCATTCCATAACGCCTAACTTCTGCGGCAGAAGAGGCACCTACCAGAGAGGATCCCCACATGAAACTCGATTCCACCTTATCGGCCATTGTCACCGGCGGCGCCTCCGGCCTCGGTGCGGCCGTCGCGCGTCGACTCGCCGCGCAGGGCGTCAAAGTCGCGCTGTTCGATCTCAACGAGTCTCTCGGCGAAGCCTTGGCCTGGGAGATTGGCGGCGTATTCTGCATGGTAAATATCACCGAGGACGCGCAGGTGGATGCGGCCTTTGCAATGGCTCGCGCGGCTCACGGGCAAGAGCGAATCCTAGTCAACTGCGCGGGCATCGGTGGCGCCGCGAAGACGGCCAGCCGCGACAGAACCAGTGGCGAAGGCAGGCACTTCCCCCTAGATATTTTTGAACGGGTGATTCAAGTCAACCTCATCGGAGCGTTCCGCTGCATCGCGAAATCCTCAGCCGGTATGCTCCAGCTGGAACCTCTTGAGGACGGTGAGCGGGGCGTGATCATCAATACCTCCTCCATCGCAGCCCAGGACGGACAGATGGGTCAGGCCGCCTATGCGGCCTCGAAGGCCGCGATCGTCGGTATCACCCTGCCGATCGCCCGCGACCTGATGGGCGAGGGTATTCGCGTCAATACCATCATGCCTGGGATTTTCGACACACCACTGATGCAAGGCACCCCGGACAACGTGAAGGAAGCACTGGCGGCATCGGTACCCTTCCCCAAGCGCTTTGGTCACCCTGACGAATTTGCGGCAGTCGCCGAAACGATGATCACCACCACCTACTTCAACGGTGAGTCTGTGCGCCTCGACGGCGCGATTCGCATGTCGCCTCGCTGAGTCGGCCCTTGCTCCCCTTCTTTCCACCCACAGGAGAAACACACATGGCTGAAGCATATATCGTCGCCGCGGTACGCACCGCCGGCGGCCGCCGCGGAGGACGCCTGTCAGGATGGCACCCGGTCGAACTGGCGGCACAGGTTCTCGATGCGCTGCTCGAGCGCAGTGGCATCGACCCGGCCGTCGTCGAAGACGTCATCATGGGCTGCGTGCAACAGGTCGGCGAACAGTCCAATAACATCGGCCGCAACGCGGTACTCGCTTCGCGCCTGCCGGAGTCGGTGCCCGGCACGACCCTGGACCGGCAGTGCGGGTCGTCGCAGCAGGCCCTGCATTTCGCCGCCCAGGCGGTGATGTCCGGCAGCATGGACGTGGTGATCGCTGCTGGCGTGGAGGCCATGAGCCGCGTACCGATGTTCATGCCGCAGAAACTCGCCCAGGAGAATGGGCTTGGCGAGTACATGAGTCCGGAAATCCGTCGTCGCTATCCTGCCGGTGACTTCAGCCAGTTCGTCGGTGCGGAACTCATCGCCCAGCGCTTCGGTTTCTCCCGTGCGGATCTGGAACGCTTTGCCCTCGCCACCACCCAACGGGCAATCGAAGCCACTCAAGCGGGGCGCTTCACCAAAGAAATCCTTCCCGTCGAAGTGCGCCTCGCCGATGGCACGCGCCCCGGAGAGATGCATATCGTGGACGAAGGCATCCGTTTCGACGCGACGCTGGAAAGCATCCAGGCGGTCAAACTGCTGAACGAAGGTGGCAGCATTTCCGCCGCCACCGCCAGCCAGATCTGCGACGGCGCCAGCGGCGTCATGGTGGTCAGCGAACGTGCCCTCAAGACCCTGGGCCTGACTCCTCTGGCCCGGGTGCACCACATGAGCGTGCTGGGTGGCGATCCCTGGGTAATGCTCGACGTGCCGCTGGCGGCTACCGAGGCGGCGCTGCGCAAGGCCGGTATGAAGATCGACGACATCGACCTGTACGAAGTTAATGAGGCCTTCGCGCCGGTACCCCTGGCCTGGCTCAGGGCGACCGGAGCTGACCCCGAGCGGCTGAACGTGAACGGCGGGGCAATCGCCCTGGGCCATCCCCTCGGCGCCTCCGGTACCAAGCTGATGACCACCCTGATCAGCGCCCTCGAGCAGCGAGGCAAACGTTATGGCCTGCAGACGATGTGCGAAGGCGGCGGCATGGCCAACGTCACCATCATCGAGCGCTGCTGATTGCCATCAGGGAGAACGGCCACAATGGATCTCGAATATGTCTTCGGCTACAGCGCTCCGATAATCGACGTTTATGCCGTGGGCGGCCCCTTCGGCAAGCGCAGGATCGCCCGCTGCGGAGCCGGCACGATCACCGGCCCCAAGCTCAACGGCGAGGTGCTGGACGGCGCGCATGACTGGATACTCGACGGCCCCGACGGCTGGGGCCGGATCGACGTGCGCGCACAGTTCCGCACCCACGACGGCAGCGTGATTTACGCTCAGTATCTGGGGGTCCTCGAATACAACGAGAAATACCAGGTGGCGGTTCGCAATGGCGGCGAGACCACCTTCGAGGACCACTACTTCCGTAGCACTCCCCGCTTTGAAACGGACGCCCCCCAATATGCCTGGCTGACCCAATCAGTCTTCGTCGGACGGGGTCGCCTCCTGCCCGGATTTTCCATCTGCTGGGAAATCTACCGGGTCACCTAAACCACTGGGAACTTGGATTGGTGGAGTTGCCGAAGGTGCGTCCACCACTTACCACAAAACGACAACCCCATCATCATCAAACACCTGGCCTTATCAGACTGTGTGAAAACCTAGCAATCTGTTGGCCGGTTAAAGAAAATGCCCGTATCGCAAGATACGGGCATTTTTTTATGCGCTATATCCAAGGTAAAAACCGCTCCCAGAGCGCGCTGTTCCCACTCTCGCTGGACGAGCTCATCCCCAATGACCATCTGGTCCGGGTCATTGAGGCTTATGTTTCGCTTCTGGACTTTGAGCAGTTGGATTTCGACAAAGCCAGACCCAAAGCCACGGATCGCCCTTCATACGATCCCGCCGACCTGCGCAAACTCTACCTGTACGGGTATTTCCAGCGCATTCGCTCCTCGCGGCGGCTCGAGGCCGAGTGTCAGCGCAACGTCGAAGTCATGTGGTTGCTAGGCCGGCTGGCCCCAGACTTCAAAACCATCGCCGACTTTCGGTGCGATAACAGCGCGGCGTTCACTGCGACGTGCCGCGCCTTCGTCCGGTTTTCCCGAAATGCCGGGTTGATTGCCGGTGAACTGGTGGCCATTGATGGCAGCAAGTTTCAGGCGGTGACCTCAAGTCGCAAACACCTGACCCCGAAAAAACTCAAGCACCGGGAAGCCATGCTCGACAAGCGCATTGCGCGCTATCTGGCGCAGCTCGATGAAGCGGATTGCAGCGAGGAAGGGCAATCGATTGACCGCTCGGCCGTGCAAGCAGCGCTTCGAGAGTTGCAGGTAAAAAAGGCCAATAACCAGACCTGCCAAGGGCTGATGCAAGCTCAAGGTCTGGTTCAGCACATTGTGGGCGAGCCCGATGCGAAAAATGCGAACGGTGTCCGGGCCGCTCGTGGCGTACAACATTCAAAGCGCTGTCGATACGAAGTACTGCCTGATTTTGCATCACGAAGTCACCCAGGAAGGCTCCGACAACCGTCAGCTCGAACCCATGGCCAAGGCGGCTAAAGCAGAGCTGCAGCAATCCGAACTCTGCGTCACGGCGGATGCGGGTTATTCCAATGGTGCTCAGTTCCAGGCGTGTCAGGACGCCCGTATCACGGCGTTTGTACCACCGAATAGAGCCGTCAATACGACCGGTGTCGAAGAGCATTATTTTGACCGGACAGACTTCAACTACGACAAAGACAACTATCAATATCAATACCCCGCCGGTAAACAACTGACGCTCAAGAAACTCAGCAAGGGCGATCGAATCTACCAGGCCAGCATCAGCGACTGTCAAAGTTGCCCGCTGAAAAGCCGTTGCACCAAAGCTGAACGTCGGTATCTGATGCGCCACACCCACGAAGCGACGTTTGAGCGAATGGAACGGCGAATGAAGGCTCATCCCGAGATGATGGTCAGTCGCCGCTCCATCGTCGAACATCCTTTCGACACTCTGAAGCAGTGGATGTTTGGTAATGGCCGGTTCTTGCTGCATCAGTTGAAAGGCGCTCGTGCAGAAATGGTACTGGCGGTGCAGGCCTACAACTTGAAAAGGGGGATTAAGGTACGGGGAGAGCAAAGGCTGATGGTGTTGATGGGCTGAAAGGCTCTTATTTTTCTAATTTCAGAAAAACAAATGCCCCGACAAGTCGGGGCATTTGTTTTAAACCGCGGCAGACTGGGTTTTCACACAGTCTGCTTGTGCCGGGTGTTGTTTTTTGTTCGGAGGGATGACGGATTACGCAGCTGCGCGACTGATCCATTCTACGACTGAACCAGGGAGCGCCCCTGGGCGGCTCCCGCTTCGTCCTTACAGCGTAAATTCCTCGACCAGTTGCACCAGATTGCCATCATGATCATGGAACAGGAACGACTTCAGCCGCCCACCACCCACAGCCCATACATAATCGGTCTGTGTTTGATAACCTGCCGCGCGAATGGTCTGGAACCATTCGTCGATACCACTCACACGCAAGGCCAGTTCGGTAATGCCGGTATGGGCGTAGCCGAGAAACTCCCTCGGCGTCTGTTGCACCCGCGGATTCTCCGGCTGCTGCAGTTCGAGCTTGGCCCCCGTGGTGGAAGCCAGCATGACCATGCGCGACTTCGCGCCGCGCACGTGGAAAATGTCATCCAAAGTGCCCGGGGCGAAAAACGCTCCCTCCTCGTCCGGGATCAGCATATCGATATAGACCGAAAACCCCAGGGTGTCCCGGTAAAGCCTGAGCGCCAGTTCCATGTCACTGACCACCAGGCACATGTGATGGAAGTCCATTGCAGTGCTCCTCGTGCTTGTTGGGTTTTGTCGTCAGAGTTTGGCGTAACGGACGCCGGGGTATCGCCCCCGACGCCACGTTTTCAGCACTCAACCATGCGCATTCAGCTTGGGCGGTAGCAGGCTCAACACGGCGGGGATGATCAGGATGGCGCCCACCATGTTCCACAGGAACATGATCGCCAGCAGCATGCCCATGTCGGCCTGGAACTTGATGTCAGAGAGCAGCCATGTAGCCACGCCCAAGGCCAGGGTCACGGCGGTCATTGCAATGGCTGCCCCTGTGGTCTTGAGCGTTTCGCCATAGGCCTCCTTGAGACTCATCCCCATCCGCAGGTAGTTCTCGAGTCGGTTATAGAGATAGATGCCGTAATCGACACCTATGCCCACACCCAGCACTATCACCGGCAACGTCGCCACTTTGACGCCGAGCCCGAGCCTGGCCATGATCGCCTCGCACAGTATCGAAGTGATGAGCAGTGGCAGGATTAGGGCAACGGTCACCCGCCACGACTTGAATTCCCAGAACACCAGCAGCGCGACGACGGCGTAGACCAGCAGCAGCATCAGGCGCTCGGCCTGCTTGACCACGATATTGGTCACTGCCTCTATACCAGCATTGCCAGCGGCGAGGAGGAATTCGGCATGTTCGTTGTTGTTCTCAGCAGCGAAGCCCTCCGCCGCCGACACCACTCGCGCCAGGGTGTCGGCTTTGTGGTCTTTGAGGAACAGTAGGATCGATAACATCGAACAGTCGTATTTGTAGAAGTCCTGCCGTGTCATGCGCATAATATTGCTGGAAACGTACTCGTCTCGGGATAGCCCGTACCATTTCAGATTACCGCCTTGGGTCGCGGCGATCAGGGTTTTCATATCCATGGCCAGCGACTGGATGCCAACCACGCCATCGACGTCGCTCATCACAGCCTGGAAGCGATCCACCACCGAGGTCACCGGATAGGTACCGCAACTACCCGGCTGGGTCTTGACCATGACCACGAAAAGATCGGCGCTGTTGGCGTAATTGGCGCTCAGGAAAGCAACGTCCCTGTTGTAGCGCGAATCCGCCCGCAGCTCCGGAGCCCCGGGGTCGAGATCGCCGATACGCAGATCCCGCGCCATGTACAGTGACACGCCGAGCACCGCCAGGCCGACCACCACAACCCCGACCGCCCAGCGCCGCTCGGTTAGCCGTGACAGGAAGGCGCCCGTTACTCGACGCACCAGGGATTTGTTCTGCTCGCTCACCTTGAGCGCACGGTGACGCAATCCCCGCACCGAAATATCGGTGTAGGACATGATCACTGGCAGCAAGAAAATCTTGGTGAAGATGATCACCAGCACGCCAACACAGGCACTGATTGCCAGTTCCCGAATGACACCAATATCGATCACCAGCAAGGTGGAGAAACCGACCACGTTGCACAGCAAGGCGATGGAGCCGGGCACGAACAGCAGGCGGAAGGTCGCCTTCGCAGCCTCAATGCTGGAAAGCCCCTGAAGACGTTCCGCCACCATGGTATTGATGTTTTGTATCGCATGGCTGACGCCGATGGCGAAGGTCAGGAACGGCACCAGGGTCGAATAGGGATCGAGCGCATACCCCATCAAGCGTACGACGCCCAGTTGCCACAGCACCGCCAGGCTGCAGCAGAAGATCACCGATAATGTGCTACGCCAGCAGCGCGAGTAGAAATACAGCAGGCCGATCGTCAGTACAAAGGTAATGACGAAGAACAACACCATGTTGCGCACGCCCTCGATCAGGTCACCCATGATCTTGGCGAAGCCGGTGATGTGGACGCGTACCCCTTCGGCTGCATACTTGTCGCGCACCAGATGTTCCAGGCGCTCGGACAACAGGCCGTAGTCGAGTTGGTCGCCGGTTTGCGGGTCTATCTCCAGCAGGGGTACCAGAATCACGGTGGAACGGTAGTCGTTGGACACCAGGCTACCGACGGTGCCTGATCGGACCACATTGTGTCTGAGTCGCTCGACTTTCTCGGAAGATCCGTCGAAGTCGTCGGGAATCACCAGGCCGCCGACGATGCCATCCTCGGTCACTTCGCGCCAGAACACGTTGGGCGTCCACAGGGATTTCATGTTGCCTCGGTCTACGCCGGGTATGTAGAACACCTCGTCGTTGATCTTCTTAAGCGTAAACAGGAAATCCTTGTCGTAGATGTCGCCTCCGGTGTTTTCGACGACGATCCGCAGCACGTTGCCCATCTTGCGCAGATCGTCCTCGTAGGCCAGGTAGTTTTCGATATACGGATGGCTGGACGGGATCATTTTCTGAAAGCTCGCCTCCATGTCGATCTTCGATGCATGCCAGCCGAGGAATATCGACAGGAGGCAGAAAACCGCCAAAACCCAGCCGCGGTGATGGAACAGCACGCCCTCAGCAAAATCCACGAGGGTGCGCACGCCCTTGTGCGTCTCGATATCGACGTCGGATAGTGGCAGTACTTCCTTGTCTTTTTGAGTCATCAGGTCTGTCATTTCACTTCCCATTCCCGGTAAGGAGCTGGACGCCCCCGCTTCCTGTCAGCACTACTGAGCCGTCGGCAAGTGGGATGGCGGCGGCGATGCGCCCCGGCGCGGCGGCAACCATGGATACGAAACGCATGCCTTCGTCATCGCTACGCAGGAGCTGGCCACCAGCATCGATCAGGCGCAACGAACCATCGGAGGCCACGAACCCGGCCACGATATTTGTCTTCACTCCACTGTTGCCCTCGGTCCAGCTAGTACCGCCATCCCGCGAAACGAAGACGCGGCCGCCGAAACCGTAGACGAGCAGAATCTCCTCGCCCCCCGTGTCGTGAAAAGCCAGCAGCCCGTATAACTGGCCTTTGTAGCCGGTCTCCTGACGTTGCCAGCTATCCCCGCCATCGGCCGAGATATGCATCGCTCCCCCCTCGCCAACCACCACCAGTTTGCCCGAGGGCGTATGGGCGATGGCGTTGTAATGGAAGCCTTCCGGGTTATCCAGGCGGTCGCCGATATAGCGCCAGGTGGCACCGGCATCGTCGGTACGGAACAATTGGCCGAAGGAGCCGACGGCAAACCCCTGCCGGACATCCTTGAACCAGAGGCCGAACAAGGGCCGGGATGGCCCAAATCGAGAACCAGCCTCGGCATCCGTCAATGCCTCCTCGGCCTGCTCCAGTTCGTCCTGCAGCGAATCCGCCAGCGCATCATCCATGCCTTGATCGCGGCCCCGTACTTTCTTGAGTCGACTCTGGGCAGCCGCCAGAATCTGCGCGTTGGCCGCATTGCCGTCGAACAGCCTGCTCCAGGTCTGCCCACCGTCCCGCGTGCCGAGAATCGCCCCGCCATGGCCTGCTGCCCAGCCAATCTTGGTATCGAAAAAAAACACAGCGGTCAGATTGACCGAAACGGGCACTTTGGCCTGCTGCCAGCTATGGCCTCTGTCATCGGACAGGATGATGGTGCCCTGCTCGCCAACCGCCACCAGGCGCCCATTGCCCAAGGCTGCAACATCCACCAGCAACTTCTCTGTCGGCCTGTCCGACAAACGGGCTGGCAAAAGCAGCGGGTCAACAAAAGTCTGATCCTGCCCCCAGGCACAAGTTGCCGCCAGCAACATTGCCAACATCCAAGTATGTTTGAAATACGACGAAAAAAAGATCACTGGTATCCCTCTAGTATGAGCGCTGAGGGGAACCGCCAGCATTGCTTTCCAGTTCCCCCCAACGGTCTGCCGCCACGCCGATCAGCACTAGTACCAGATGTCATCGACGCACTGACGCTGCTGAATCGGCATAGGGAATTTCTGGAACTAGCGCGCCAATCGCTTCATGTTGGAGGGGTCAAAATATCCAGTCCTGTAAATTTGGTTGAATACCACTGGCTGCTCCTGATTGGCCAGGCCCGCAACAAAGTAGCGTCCGGACTGGAGATCGTACGACACTTCAGCAGCAGTCCAAGTGCAGGGGCAATCGTAGTAATAGGAGGGGAAAATCTCCTGGATACGCCAGAGATCACCACGCCCATCATAATTATCCACATGTACAGGTTGGAAACTGTCCTCATCTACCAGAAGTACGCGCTTGTTGTAGATATGCCGCGCACCCGGTTTCAACGTACCTTCAAGTACATAGACGCGATGCAACTCATAGCGCACCAGATTCTGGTTAAGGGTTTTCTTGCCGACAATATCGGTATATTTCAAACTCTTGTCCGTCAGTTTGAAATTATTGTACGGAATGATCATCTCCCGCTTGCCAACCAACTTCCACTCGAAGCGCTCCGGCGAGCCATTGATGCCATCGAAACTGTCTTGAGTGAGCAGGCCATCGGTTCCCGTAACAGGGCTGTCGTACCCGACTTCCGGAGCACGGAGCACACGCCTGGTTCCTGGGTTGTATGCCCAGGCCTTGCGCGACTCGGCGCTCTTATCGATCGGCTCACGTACTAATGTCACACCTCCCGCAATACTGGAAGGCGACAGATAGTTGTAGGTAGCCTCGTACAATAAGTTCGCCGGTGGATTGTCCATATTCCAGTAGAACTGCAAGTCTTCCTGCCAGACGGAAGGGGTAAAATTACCATCGGCCTGCACCGGAAAGCTCGCCAGGCGCCGCTTGTAGCTACCACCCCGGGAACGCACCAGGACGTTATGGTAGATTTCCAGACCAACTTTTGGCAGCGGGAAAGGCACAACAGACTTCGTCGTACCACTATAACCATTTCCATCTTGAGTTAATTTTACTCCAGGCGCTTCCTTGGCAATTGCATCGTATTGAGCCTGGGTCAATGCATGGGTACGATGACTGGGATACACATCAATCTTGTAATCGGCATAGCGCTTCAACAGTGCGATATTGCCTTCGGTCAGGCGCGAGGCATATTGGCTGTAATTGCTCGCCGTGATGGTATACAGCGGTTTTTCATCAGGGAACGGCGATATATAACCGTTTTTCGGGTCAAAACCTGGAGGCTGGGCCGTGATGCCGCCATTCCAGGCGGGAATGCTACCGTCAACATTCCCGGCCTTGGGAGCGCCCCAAGGGGTAAGTTCCTTGCCAAGTTGTGAAAAGTCATCGGCAACAGCCACCGCTCCGGTTAGACCTAAGACAATGAACAATTCACACATCATGATGGATTTAGTAAGTTTCATGAATTTCCCTCGAATTTTTATTCAAAAAATGCATCTGGCTTTTAACCTGTTGCATTACAGGTTCATACCGATGACCAAGGAAATGAAGTCACGATCGCGAAATGAGTCGTATTTGGTGTCGTGATCGTAGGTCGTGTAGCTGAGATCCGCGTAATAGCGTTGCCGATAGTCGGCGCGTAAACCCAGGCCCAGGCTCTTGCGCCCTTCGAGGAAAATGCTGTCGGCAGAGTAGCCCTTCACGTCATGGGAGAAGAATGCCCGTGGGGTCAGGTTGACGCCGATGACATTGTTGTATTGCAGAGTTGCCTGTGCCCGATAGCCCCAGGCATTGCTAGTCGCGAAACCATCGGTATCACAGCCGGCGTTTTGCGAGGAAGAACCATTGGAGACACAGTTGCCTGCCCGTCCATTGGCCGCCCAGCTCGCTGACCCATACTCGAAGCCTCGGCCGTAACGGGTCGATGACAAGGGGTCACCAATACCGCTCCAATGCTGATAGGCCACTTCCCCCATAAGGGAAAGGGTGTCCGCACCCACCATACGCCCGAGGTAGGCAAACGACTGGATCGTTGAAACCTGGACCTGAGTCTTGTCCTTGACATCGTAGCCGCGGACTATCCCGCCAGCCGGGATATTAGCGAACGGTCCCTTGGTCTGGCCAAGGATGCCACCCTTCTGGATGCCGTAGCCGCCGACCAGGTCAGCCCCGTTGATCTGTACCGGGAAATCCTGGGTATGACTGACTTCTCCAAACACCGACCAGCCGCCCAACTCAGTGGCGGCACTGAGTCCGTAGACCTTGATGTTGTTAGCGCTCCAGTCCCAGAAGCCTTGTATGGCAGTGGCACCGCCAGACAGCGGGCCTCCTGCCGTGGACGGGGTGTTGCGAAGACTGATGCGCGGCGAAGTCGTCGTGTAGTTGATGAAATAGGCACCCACATCGACGTCCCCGATCATTCTCTTGACGGAGAATCCATAGGAGCCGGAATCCCTTGGGTACTGGTTGACCCCCGTGATTCTCCCCAAGTTGGCGGCCAGGGCATCGCCATCAGACATGCCGGTCAGGTTCACCAGTGCATAGGTCGAGTCCTGGCAGTTCATGCTGTCGCTGACGCTCCAGTAAGTACCGCACCCCTCCAGTACCGTGCGCTGGACCTTCAATTTATAGAAGGTTTCGAAACTCCACTCCCCTACCCCCAGGCTGAGCGAAATCTGCGGCGTTGGCAGAATGATTTCCTTCACCTGCGCCCCAGCGCGGCGCGCCGCCGAAACATCGATCGGGTTGTACTGGTTGATGCCGCCGCTAACGAACAGGCTCTCGCCCCAGTTCACCGCATGGCTGCCGAGCTTGAAGCCCAAATAGGAATTATCCGTTGGCGCAAAACCGCCAAAGCCGTACCAATCCAACAGTTCGACGCCACTGAATTTGGACAGGCGGTCATTGTACTCGCTGTCTTCAAGACGGCTGTCGGCAACGTACCCATTGGCAGTGCTGCCATGGGAAACCTTGCGATCCTTCTGGGTATAGTCGTACCAGCCCTTCCCGCGTAGGAATACACCGAAGCCGTCCTTTTCGACCTGGAGCTCACCAATGACCTTGGCGATAGTCGAGAAGTTGTCGCCCTTGTGCTTGTAGTTCAGATTACCGTCGTCGGTGGATGAGGACGGCATCGATCCACCATTCTGCCTGCCGATCAGCGCCGAACTGGCATCGCGGGTGCGCCAGGACGAACCAAGCGACATATCGAGACCCCAGCGCCCCGAAAAACCATTGTCGAGTTCAAACGGGCCGGCCTGCGCTATGCCAGAAACGCATGCAATACCTGCCAACGCGGCACAGCATTTGATTTGGTGATAGATACAGCCCCGCTTAAGATCGATTTTCAGTAACATCGCTCCACCTCTTATTGTTGTTCTTGTCCGGACTATTGCTCGTGGTGTTGATACGAGCCACCACCATGAATCCAGACGGCTCCATGGTCATCGTCCAAAACGACAATTTTGGATTGGTGCAGCGCCCTACCAAACAAACCTCTAGCCAAATCGCTCCCCTTTCAACGCCTAAAGATCGGCAAGCAACGCTTGCCGTAATTTACTGATTGCTCCCTCGCTCAGCCCAGCAAACGCAACAAGATAATCGTCAACCGAGCCAAAATCGCACACAGATGTTCAATGGATGCACCCAGGAACTCGACCCGAACATCATCCAGGATCGGAGCAGCTTGCATCGCCCGAGCGGGAACGTCCTCGGGGAAGATAGGTCGCGGCGCAGTCTCGCCCCATCCGGTCAACCTTCGTTTTTCTGAGAGACTTTCTGAACCTCGGACCTAAAAATCGTCGTTTCCGATGATGGCAAACGAGGGGGACAGCCGCACACTGTTCGAAGGGAACCAACCAATGATGATGCGGGACACTCGACTCTCCACAGCATCGTAACTACGGGGTCCAGAAGCGGACCAATATCTGAATTGATACCTCTTGTTCCTAGTTGTAGCGAGGGGAGCTGTTTTGCTTATGTGGATAAGGAGGGGGGATGGAGCGCGAGTCCATGGAGTTTGACGTACTGATCGTGGGTGCAGGCCCGGCCGGATTGGCGGCAGCGATCCGTTTGAAGCAGCTCGCCGCTGAAACCAATCGCGAAGTTTCGGTATGTCTGATCGAAAAAGGAGCAGAGATTGGCGCCCACGTTTTATCCGGAGCGGTGATGGATCCGCGTGCGCTCACCGAACTCTTTCACGACTGGAAAGAGCGCGGCGCGCCGCTTAAGACCCCGGTCACCGAGGACAGACTGATCCTCCTCAACGAAACCGGCGGACGCATGATCCCACATAGCCTGTTACCAGACTGTTTCATCAATCACGGCAACTATATTGTGCGTCTTGGAAACGTCGCCAAATGGCTCGGTGAACAGGCTGAGGCACTGGGTGTGGATATCTATCCTGGCTTCGCCGGTGCCGAGTTACTTTACGATGATTCAGGGGCGGTGAAAGGAGTCGCTACTGGCGACATGGGCCTCACCCGCGAAGGCGAGCCTGGCCCCAACCACCAGCTCGGTATAGACCTGCACGCCAAGTATACGCTGCTAGCCGAGGGCTGCCGTGGTCACCTAGGCAAGCAACTTGAAGACAAATACAACTTGCGCGACGGTGTCGATCCGCAGACCTACGGAATCGGCATCAAGGAGCTATGGGAGGTACCGGCCGAGAATCACCACCCTGGTCTGGTGGTACATACCGCCGGCTGGCCAATGAACAGTGCCACCTACGGTGGCGGCTTCGTCTATCACTTGGAAGACAACCTAGTCTCGGTCGGCTACGTGGTTGGACTCAACTACGCCAATCCCCACCTATCGCCGTTCGAGGAGTTCCAACGCTATAAGACGCACCCCGAGATACGTACGTACCTCGAAGGCGGTAAGCGCCTAGCCTATGGAGCCCGCGCCATCACCGCAGGCGGCTTGCAGAGCCAACCCCGGCTGGTCTTCCCCGGCGGCGCGCTGATCGGCGACGATGCCGGTTTCCTCAACGCCGCGCGGATCAAAGGTAGCCACGCCGCAATCAAATCCGGCATGCTCGCCGCCGAGGCCGCCTTCGAGGCTCTCGCCGCCGAGCGCCAACGAGACACACTCACGACCTTCCCGTCCGCTTTTCGGGAGTCTTGGTTGTACGCGGAACTGCACAAAACGCGCAACTTCAAACCCTACATGAAGCGCGGTCTATGGCTGGGGTCTTTGCTCTTCGGCATCGACCAAAAACTCTTCGGCGGTAAAACACCGTGGACCCTGCACAACACCGCCGATCACGACAAACTCAAACCGGCTGCCGACTGTCCGAAGATTGACTACCCGAAGCCGGACGGCAAACTCAGCTTCGACCGCCTTTCTTCGGTGTTCCTGTCGAACACCAACCACGAGGAAAAACAACCCTGTCATCTTGCGCTAAAGAATACCTCCGTACCGATCACAGTGAACTTGGCAATCTATGACGCACCCGAACAGCGTTACTGCCCGGCCGGTGTGTATGAGATCGTCCAGGACGGTGAAGCCAGCGTCCCCCGGCTACAGATCAACTCGCAGAACTGTGTGCACTGTAAGACCTGCGACATCAAGGATCCGACCCAGAACATCGACTGGATGACACCCCAGGGTGGCGAAGGACCGATCTACCAAGGCATGTGACAGCTTCACCTGCGTCTAACAGATACGTACGGCTAGGATCAATGCATGCTGCTCGATGTCCAGGCTCCGAGACCACTCTTCTCATTAGAACTTAAAATTCGGTGTTCATAATGACCATTCGAGCACATACCCAAAGCGTTGTTATCGCCATCAAATTGTTTATTGGCGGCCAGTTGATTGATCCACCACCTGTCAGTGGCGCGACGTAGTCAATCCGGCGACTCAGGACGTACTGACACGCGTACTTTCGCCACTACGAGGAAATGAACTTCTACACCCAGTCCAACACCATCAAGCAATGCTAGTTCGATGAAAGCGAAGTTGGTGGCTCGGTAAAAACCACCATCACCTTGAAATGATCAAATCGAGTTGGCGCCGTTGCGTCAGCTCTTAGCAGGAGGAATTACAATGGAATATGAAAGCCTATTGCTCGACGTTCAAGGAAGAGTGGGAGTCATAACTCTCAATCGTCCCAAGGCGCTCAACGCTCTAAACGAACAGTTGATCTGCAAGCTGAATCAAGCGCTGGATCACTTGGAAAAAGATCCAAGCATTGGCTGCATCGTCATCACTGGTTCGGCGAAAGCTTTCGCCGCCGGCGCGGACATCAAGGAAATGGCCGAGCTGGCCTTTCCGCAGATCTACCTGGACGACTTCTTCGCCACCGCCGACCGTATCGCCAATCGCCGCAAACCGATCATAGCCGCGGTGGCCGGCTACGCCCTAGGCGGCGGGTGCGAGTTAGCACTGATGTGCGACTTCATCTACGCCGCCGACAACGCTCGTTTCGGCTTGCCGGAAATCAACCTCGGAGTGCTACCAGCCCTTGGTGGCACCCAACGCCTGACTCGAGCAATAGGCAAAACTAAAGCCATGGAAATGTGCCTGACCGGGCGCCAAATGGACGCTCAAGAAGCCGAACGCACCGGTTTAGTGGCGCGCGTCCTGCCGCTGGACAGCCTATTGGAGGAAACTCTCAAGGTCGCTCATAGCATCGCCGCGAAATCCCTACCGGCCACCATGTTGGTCAAGGAGTGTGTCAACCGCGCCTTCGAGGTTAGCCTCGGCGAGGGTCTGCGCTTCGAGCGTCGTGTGTTCCACGCGTTGTTCGCCACCGTCGACCAGAAGGAAGGAATGACCGCGTTCCTCGAAAAACGCCCCGCACATTTCCAGAATCGCTAAGCCTCTTTAAAGACAAGCTCAAAAGGTATCCATCATGCACATCGGCTTTCTCGGTCTCGGCAACAAGGGTGGCCCTGTGATCCGAAATCTGCTCAAAGCAGGGCCTGCGCTGACGGCCGTCGATCTAGGCGTTTTCCTACGCGTGAACGCCGGAGTTATGATCGGCATCGTCGATGCATCCAGTGGCCTCGGCTGGAGTTTGGATACCTACACTCCCTTCCCTAGCGCACTGGAAAACGTGCCGAGAATCGATCGTTATGGCGGGGGTTTTGACTTCGACGCAATGCTCACGGATCTTGGCCTTACGGCTGAAGGGGCGAAACATGCATATCGATCGCTAATATTCGGCACCCCCGTGCAACATCGTTATAAAACCTTCAGCCAGAACGAGCACAGAGGGCTGGCCTTCTCCACCCACATAAACCTTTATCCCAAGAAAGAAGCATCAGCATGAGTGATGCCGACCTATGCGTTCTGACGGCAGTACGCAACCGTATTGGGCACCTGACACTCAACCGTCCGGGCAGATTGAACACTCTAACCTTGTCAATGGTTCGTGCTCTCTGGAAACAGTTGCAAGCTTGGGAGGACGATCCAGAAATTCTCGTCGTAGTTCTGCGCGCCAGTGGAGAAAAGTCATTTTGTGCTGGCGGAGATATCCGCTCTCTCTACGATAGCTACATTACTGGTAATAACCTACACACCATATTCTTCGAAGAAGAGTACACCCTCGATCACTATATCCATGGCTATAGCAAGCCCATCCTGGCATTGATGGACGGCTTCGTTCTCGGCGGTGGTATGGGACTGGTTCAGGGTGCGTCACTGCGAGTAATCACCGAACGCGTCAAGATGGGTATGCCAGAAGTCAGTATCGGTTATTTCCCTGATGTTGGCGGGAGCTACTTTCTCTCGCGATTACCTGGCGAACTAGGGCTGTACCTGGGCGTTACCGGTGCTCAGGTTAGGGCTGCTGATGCGCTTTATGCGCGTTTGGCCGACTGGTGTTTACCCAGTAATCTGCTCGCGGAGTTTGACCGCCGACTCGACAACATGGTCTGGGCTACACCTCCCCTGGAAGCCTTGTGCACCCTCCTCGCCACAGTGGCTGCTAACAAAATACCAGGGGCGGAGCTCAAAGCTTTTCGCCATGTAATCGATGAGTACTTTTCTATTCCGGATCTGCAATCCATTCGTGAAGCCCTACTGACAGAAACCCGCCCTGAGTTTCAGGACTGGGCCGAGGAAACCGTCAAGCTGCTAGATAGTCGCTCGCCGCTCGCCATGAGCGTCACGCTAGAGTTACTACGCTACGGCCGAACACTGTCTCTTGTCGATTGTTTCAAGTTGGAACTGCACCTCAATCACCAGTGGTTCGCCAAGGGCGACGTCATGGAAGGCGTGCGTGCACTGATCATCGACAAGGACAAAAAACCAAACTGGAGTCCGCCGTCTCTTGCGCAGGTCAGTACCGGGCAGGCACGCAATTTTTTTAGCGGTTTCCAGCCGCCTAACGGTAAAGCCAGATCTCGGTTTGATTAGTGACATTCTTGGAGATCGGCGATCTTCGTGTTTGCTCTACATGTGCCACTCAACTATTTGTTACTATCCGACTACAGTCAGCTTTGCCTCAGAAAGGAAAATCCATTTGGCAAAACAGAAGACAAAATTCAGGGACAGTCACCGCACGGAAGCCCAGGTCAACAGATAATCACCCAGAAACGTACCTAGCGGGACGTCCTCCCCATGAGACGAGGCCCCCTATGTACGCATCTCTTAGCTGCAACCCGTTAGAAAAAGTGTTTTATCGCCCGATCGATGCCGCCATACGTTGGTGCAATCTTATGGCTCATGAAACTCAAATTCTTAAGTCCGCCTGGTATGGTTCATCACCGCTATCAGCAACCTTTCCCCAATGGCCATGTCTTCATGTCAATACCGAAAAAATCTTCGATGCAGTCCACAATGGAGAATTACCTTACGGGTGCCTCGGTGTATCTGTTTCCATAGGAACACCCGTCGATGGCGACCAACTAACTGTCCGTCACTCTGATCTTAAAATATGGATGTCTCGCTACTATCCTGACCAAAACCCAGCGTTCCTTTTCGGAGGACTCTCCACCCAACGAGAAAATATCAGCATTGGCAGTTATTTGGCACTTCAAGCCGACCGGGATGCATTACAGCTACAGGTCAGAAGTACTGAGCTCGCTTACCAGGCATTGCTTGAAAAGCTGCATGCAATAGGGCTGGAACGAGAAAACGTAGACCAATTGCTCAAGACCAACAGCATAGTCAGCGACCGTAGCGAAACTGTTTACCTCCACATTATTGGTGCAATGATCAGTCTTTTCCTAGACCACTCTCCCTCGGGGAAGCCTCATTCAGTTTTCCGATCCCAAGCCGCCATTGTCGACGCCCTGACTGCTCATTTTAATAATCTATCTGGCATTTCAAAGCGCACTCTGGACGAGAAGTTTGCGGCCGCGAAACGCAGCCTCGCTAAGAGTTGAATCACATTGCACTGCAATCGCCCCGATTGCGGTGCAATGCATCCCTCTCGCTTCTGCTATTCAATTCAGGTCACTTCCCATAAAACGCCAGTCGGCGCCAGGAGTGACCAGCATGTCCAGCCAATCCTCACCCATCGTTGAAGCACCTCAACCACAGGTGGAACGTCACATCATGCGGCGTGAAGAGGTGGAGCGAAAAACCGGCTTCAAGCGTGCACACATCTACAATTTGATGAAGGAAGGTAAATTCCCTCAAGCCAAACGCATCGGAATGCGCGCAGTCGGCTGGGACTCGCTGGAAATTGAGCAGTGGGTCGTTGAACGCTTAGGCCAGCAGGCCTGATGTTATGCGTGTGGTATTGGTGGTTTCCACCAAAGGTGGCGTAGGCAAAACCACAGTAGCGGCCAACCTCGGTGGTCTGCTGGCAGATGCTGGCCTACGCGTCCTGCTGCTGGACCTGGATAGCCAACCCACCCTCTCCAGTTATTACGCCCTGAACCAGAAGGCTGATGCAGGTGCATACGAGTTCATCGCACTCAACCTAACAACTCCTGCACAGATAGTTTCCAGGACAGTGATCACAGGTCTCGACCTGATCCTCTCCAACGACGATCAAGGTCGACTTCGCACCTTGCTGCTGCATGCCCCTGACGGGCGATTACGGCTGCGCAATTTGCTCGACAATTTCCGCCCACGTTACGACCTGCTTCTGATCTACACCCAGGGCGCACGTAGCGGGCTGCTGGAGATTGCCGTCCTGGCCTCCGATCTCGCCCTCTCTCCCATCACCCCGGAAATGCTCGCCGCTCGCGAACTGCAGCGCGGCACCTTGAAGCTACTCAGCGAACTCGAACCATTCCGACACATGGGCATTCCACCACCACCCTTACGACTTCTGCTGAACCAGGTGAATTCCATTCGAGTGGACACACGGATGATCATCCGTGGCCTGCGCGAAACCTTTGCTGGGACTACCAATATCTCGGTTCTAGACACCGTAGTTCCAGATCGAGTGGCGTACCTCAATGCCGCCTCCCTTGGGCTGCCGGTCCATCGAATCGAGACGCGCCAGTCAGGTGAACGACGCTCGCCATCAGCGCGGGAAACCATGCAAGCGCTGGCCATCGAACTGTTTCCGGAATGGCGCGAAGCGATCTGCAGGTTGAGCAAATGCGCGGAGGTTCAATGAGACGAATCACCAAGCCGGCATTTCTCACCCAGTCATTGGGTTTGATCGACCTTGAGGCCAATAGCGTTTGGCAAGGAGTCTTTTGATGCTGGATCAACTGTCCATCTTCGTTCAGCCATCCATTCGACCACACCACCCGCCTTGCGAGGAGTACTGCACCGTGGTCTTTCGCCTGCAGGGTGGGCGCTCGGCCATGGGTTGGTTCCTCGCAGAACTTTCCCACCATTTCGAAGGTTCAGGGACTGCCGAGATCGTGAAGTTCGAAGTCGGTGACCATTTGCGCAACCAGCGTTAACTGAGGTTGTTCCGATGAAGAAGCTCAGTCAGGAGCAGATCACCGACAAGCTGCACCAGGACCACGTCCCTCGGGGTCCAGAACTGGAGCGGCTGTCCGATCCAGTCATCGACACACCCATGCTGGTCACGCTGGAGCAGTTGCGGCCCTACGAACACAACCCGCGCTTCATCCGTAATCCGCTGTACGACGATATCAAGGCCTCGATCCGTGAACGTGGGCTGGATCAACCGCCGCCGATTACCCGCCGCCCGGGTGAAACCTATTTCATCATCCGCAACGGCGGTAATACGCGCTTGGCGATTCTCAGCGAGCTGTGGCAGGAAACCCGCGACGAGCGCTTCTTTCGGATTCATTGCCTGTTCCGACCTTGGAGCAATGAAATCACTGCCCTGCTCGGCCATCTGACCGAAAGCGATCTGCACGGCCAACTCACCTTCATCGAACGGGCTCTGGCGGTGGCCAAACTCAAAACCATGCTCGAAGCGGATGGCACTGTGCTCTCGCAACGTGAACTGGCACGACGTCTTACCGCTGGGGGTTACCCTATTTCACAGTCGCAAATCAGCCGGATGCTCGACACCCTCGAACACTTATTGCCCGCTATTCCACAAACCCTGTATGCCGGTTTGGGCAAGCCCCAGATTGAACGCCTGATCGCTCTACGTAGTCAGGCAGAGCGAACCTGGAACCGTTATCCAACCGCCACTATTACGTTCGCCGAATTTTGGCTCGAGACTCTGGTCTACGTCGATGCCGACCCCGAGTCCTTCGATCTTGAGCAGCTCCAAGATGAACTGCTCGAGCGCATGAGCCGTTTGCTCGGACAGTCCTACCGCATGTTGGCCCTAGAGCTGAGCGATACCCAGCGAGTCATCTCAACGCCAGGCATCGTCGTGACCACACCCTCAGAGAACAACCATCTGTCGGGCGTTGATGTCGCCGCAGCAGGAGCTCCCTCCTCCGAGCCCCATTCCCAATCAACGGATGCCAGACCCCAGACCGAACCAACGCGAGAGGAATTGCTTACATCGCCTGGAACGAACGTCGTATCAGCGGTCAGTCCTCCATCACGCGTTCAACAGATTCGTGAACAGATCGATCGCGAGACCGCCACCGACGCAGCATCTTCGGTCGACACCTATGCGATCGACGACATCTGGACCATCGCACCAGCACTGGATAGCCCCGAACAACTGCGTTTAGCCATTGCTGGATTGGCGCGGGAAATGGCGGCCTATGCCGGACATCCCGAGAGCGTCATCGATCAGCAGCTTGGCTTGGGCTTCGCCCTGGACATCGAACGGCTTGATCTTGCCGCGCCTCGCGCGACCAGCATTCACCTACTGCTCCTAGCCCTGTTGCGCGCTCAAGACGACGTGAACTGGGACGATCGCAAGCAACTGCCCTCAGCCCTGTTCGGTCAACTGTTGCTGGGGGTTTACCAAGTTCCGCTGCCAGACCGTCCCGCCGTGGACGTGGGTCTGGAGCGACTGCCCGACGCTCTGCTCATCAAGCTGTATCGTCTGATCCGCTTGGCTCGTCGCCTGATCGACTTAACGCTTCCCCCTGAAGACAACTCACCGAAGGAGCTGCCATGAACCTGTCCTTCAATGTGCTCAATCAGGCGATGCTGACTCAGGTGCTGCATGAGCTGCGCTTAGGTAACCTGCAGCGCTGCAAGGCACTCGGACTGGGTGAGGACGACATCTACCTGTTGCAGTCCTTACCGCCCACTACGTTATCGCGCCTGGCCCATGCCACCGTCCCCTGGGTTGAGATCAAGATTGACTCGCCGGTGCTGCATCGGTTGATCGAGCAAGCCGAACGCGACGAACAGAACGAGCGCTTGATCAACCGGGCGCTCAAGCTCGGCGCCAGCAGCACCATCATGTATCAATGCTTCGGCTTGGCGCATTCGGAAACCGCCCTGCGCCGACGCCTGCTCAAGATCGAAACCCGTAAGGGCCGCCCTCAGCATTTGAGCGAAGCGCAGGAACATGCGCTCTGGCAGCGATGGTGCCAACTACGCGCTCAGGACGGTACCGAGGATCAGCTCGACGCCATGATGATGCTGGCGGAGGAGCAACAGATTAGCTTGACCATCGTGTGGCAGCAAATTGACCAGTACAGCAACGGCACATGAACACTGCCCCTTCCAGTCGCTGGCAGCGTGTCCTGCAGCAATGCACCCAGCAGCTGAGTGAACGCTGGCCCGCACGCCCTGCCGCTGAACATCCCTTTAACCAGGCGCTGCAAGCTGGCTTTTTGTTCAGCGGCCAGTCACACGAAGTCGTGCCGCGTCGGTTGCTGTTGGATAATCGGCTGACGCCATTGGAACGCAATGCCTGGCAGGTGTTTCGGCTCATGCTACAAGGCCAGGGCGTTGTCACGCCGCGCTATGAGGATTTGCAACCTTACCTGTCGAGCGTGCCCTACGGTGCATCAGCTTCCCGTGAAACCATCGCTCGCGTCTTGACGATGCTCAGGCTGACACGCTGGCTCAGCTTGGTGAGTCGGGGACGCGATCAGCTTAACGGACGTCTTCAAGGTTCACTGTATGTTCTGCATGATGAACCGTTAACCCCCGCCGAAGCCATGGAGCTGGATCAGGATTACCTGCAGCTGGTCGGACATGCCCTCGGTCATGCGACGAAGGCCGTGCGTATTGTCGCTCAGCACGTTGTGGAGGAGGTCCGCCAGGACACGAATATCGATCGGGATCGGTTACCGACGCGGCTCGACAGCTGGGGCGAGCACTGGACGCAGCAAGGATTGGATCAGCTAGCCGATGATGCCTTCCACGATTCCGAACGGGGGGAAGATCACCGCGTTCGGAATCGTGCAGGCCCTCGTTCGGATTCCGAACCGAGTCTGAACGCCAGTGTTTCCGGCACCGTTCGGAATCCGAACGCCGCCTGTACTGTATTAAAAGAAAGTATTTGTACAGTACCGCGCGCGACCCCAGAGGTGGACAACCTGCACTGGCCTGATCCGC
Source organism: Pseudomonas sp. A125 (assembly GCF_055409485.1). Taxonomy (NCBI): domain Bacteria; kingdom Pseudomonadati; phylum Pseudomonadota; class Gammaproteobacteria; order Pseudomonadales; family Pseudomonadaceae; genus Pseudomonas; species Pseudomonas sp. A125. The sequence continues at coordinate 45,149 of NZ_JBUZVP010000015.1, read as the reverse complement.
TGCACCTAAGCCCAAGCGAGCGTCAGGCCGTCGCCGTGGCGCTGAACAAGCTCAAACCAGTGGATCGGCAGGCGGTGCTCAACGAAGCGGGGGCACGCTGTGCGGCTGGAGGAATCCGCAAGCCAGCAGCCTATCTGATGGGCCTGATCCAGCGTGCGCTGAAAGGCGACTTTCGTCCTTGGGCAGGTCAGGCAGAACCGTCACCCATTGCAGAACCGCCCCCACCCGCCCCCTCGCGGCCATCTCGACAACAGGGCGCACCCGCTTCTGCCCTTGCCCAAGCGTGCCTGAATGAGCTGCGCCAACTGCGCGGCAAATGCGGTGGACGTCAGTAGATTTGATGCCAGTGGCATCAAATCCATGGAGTTCCAATCTGCGAACACGTCGGACCAAACTATAAAACTTTTAGGGAAAAGCAGGGACACCCTTCCCATGAACGCAGACGTCAATGGATTTGATGCCACTGGCATCAAATCCATTGAGTTCCAACCTATGAACATGTCGGACCTAACCATGGAGCTTTTAGGGGAAAGCCGGGACGTCCTTCCCATAAACGTAGACGTCAGTAGTTAGCCCTCTTAAACCAAACCGAACAGACCGCATTCAGCTTTTTGGCTGCTCTTGACCCGCGTTTGTCGCAACGTTCCCGTCCAAGCTTATGAGAGGACGACACCGTGGCCGATCACTATCAACTCAACCTGGGTTCATTGCGCAGCAGCATCACCCTGACCCTGCACACCCACCACGCCGCCCGTATCTGGCAAGGTCGGAACGCACGCGAAGGCGTCCACTCGATCATGGGCATGGCCGGCTACATCAGTGTCACCAACCTGATCAAACAAACCGCGGCCCAGGACGATCCCTATGCCGACTGGGCCATCGTGCAACTCGAGGAAAAACTGATGCAGGCCAAGGCTGGGATGCTGGAACTGACCCTACAGCTGGATCGGATCAGACAGGACCTGCCGACACAGATCGACATGAGCGACAACCTCAACATCCACCCCGTCACCTTGCCGTTGTACATCGGCAGCCAGCTGGGTTTTCTGGCGGTCTACCTGCTGACCGACTACGACACCCTGGTACGGCGGACTCTATTGGCCCATCACACCGCCCTGATCGGCCGTATCGACATGGAAGCCTGGATCGACGACGGCGCCCATCTTTTGCGCAGCCTATTCGGCCAGGCCCAGCGCTATCGGCATGCTGGCGTCACCCGTGATGACATGGCGGCGAACAATGCTCGTGCTCTAGCGGCCATCGAGAAATTGGGTTTGCCCCCGATGGACGTCCTGGAGGGGCATCGCCGCTCCCAGTTCGCGCCGCCAATCAATCGTCGTGGTGCGGTGGCAGTGGATGATGCTGACGCGTTGGCAGAGGAAGCGGATGAGTCGTCTGCGACAGTGGATGAGCCGAAGGACGAAGTATGAATCCCCTGACCTCTGCTCAACCAATGCCCTTCGACGCGCTGACACAAGATGCCTATCGGCAGCTCGAACACGCTACCTCCCTAAAAGGCCTTTTAAAGCCTTTTAAGGGTAAGGGGGAGTTGGAGCACCTGGCGCAGGTGGCGAGGGAAATCGAGGCGCAGTTATGTCGCCTGATGGAGGCTGTTGTGCAGCAGGCCGGACAGCCTCCTTACTCACTGCTGGATATTCGATTGGTGCTGCAGAACACCAGCGCTGGCAGCACCTTTTTGCGTTGGCGCACCCGTGACTTTGCCCGTATGGGGGTCTCGGTCTGGGAACGCCAGGTATCCAACAAAGCCCTGCCGCAGGTCGTACGCGAGGGATTGCGCCGTTTCGAATGCAATCGCATCGCACTGAACCTACAGATGAGTGTGGTGCATTCGCTCTACCGCCAGGCTACGACCTGCGCGATCAAAATGGACAGTGCCGAACGGCTGCTGCGCCAGTTCACAACCGCAGTGGAGGTATAACGATGAGTACTTTTTTCGTCGGCGAAGGCAACATCGGAAGTGCGCCAGAGTTCCAGGAATTCGCCTCAGGCAATGACGAGCCACGGCGTTTGCTACGGCTGAATGTGTACTTCGACAACCCCGTGCCACGCGAGGGCAGCTATGAAGATCGAGGCGGCTATTGGGCGCCGGTTGAGCTCTGGCACCGCGAGGCTGAACACTGGAGCACGCTGTACCAGAAAGGCATGCGTGTGCTGGTCGAAGGCCGCACCGTACGCGATGAGTGGGAGGATAGCGAAGACAATGCGCGGGTCACCTTCAAGATCGAGGCCCGTCGAGTCGGCATCCTGCCTCACCGGGTGCACAGCGTGGTCATGCGGGAACGATCCAGTGAACCCGCGGCATCTGCGACACACGTCGAGAAAAGTACAGAACAGGCCAGTTCACCTGCGTCGAAACCCAGAAAGCGCAGAGGGCAGCCACCTACGGACTGACAGACTTTCAGGCATAAAAATTGCGCCTTTGCGCGAAGTTGCTGGCGTGTTACTTCGCGCTGCTCGTGAAGATCCACACTGCCGTCGCAACGGGTTAGCAGCCTCGGCCCATTCAAGCCTGCCCTCACCGACTAATATGAGGAACCTGCAATTCAGGTTTTTCATATCTCGCAACTGCTGTTTCCAACAACGCTGCTCCGAACTCAATCCGGAGCAGTTCTATGCGCCTCTTCCTCTGCGAAAAACCTTCCCAGGGTCGGGACATCGCCAAGGTACTCGGGGCCACTCGGCGTGGTGATGGTTGCCTGATCGGTACTGACTCAACCGTCACCTGGTGTATCGGCCATCTGTTGGAGACAGCACCGCCTGAAGCTTATGGTGATCAGTACAAATCCTGGTCGTTGAATCATCTACCGATCATTCCCGCGCAGTGGAGGGTCGAGGTCAAACCCAAGACTGCGGCACAGTTCAAAGTCATCAAGCGCCTGCTCAGCGAAGCCTCTGCTGTCGTCATCGCGACCGACGCCGATCGTGAGGGTGAAATGATTGCCCGCGAGCTACTGGAACTCTGCAAGTATCGAGGTCCCGTTCAACGTCTTTGGTTGTCCGCACTCAACGAGGCGTCGATTCGCAAGGCACTGTCCTCACTGAAGTCTGGTCAGGAGACCTTCCTGCTTTACCACTCAGCCCTCGCCCGCAGCCGTGCTGACTGGCTGATCGGCATGAACCTGAGTCGTTTGTTTACCCTTCTTGGTCGGCGGGTGGGTTATGACGGCGTATTGTCGGTTGGTCGCGTCCAGACACCCACGTTACGTCTGGTAGTCGATCGGGATCGTGCGATTGCCAGCTTCATCTCGGTGCCCTACTGGGAAGTGGAGGTGCACCTGTCCTCAATGGGGCAACAATTCATCGCGTCGTGGTTACCACCAAGCTCAGGACGCGATGAGGCCGGTCGTTGCCTGCAGCAGGCGCTTGCCCGTCAGGCGGTGCAAACGATCTCTAGCGGTAAGACCGCCACAGTACTCTCGCTGCAGACTGAGCGTTTCCGAGAACCTCCGCCCCCGCCCTTCGACCTGAGCACACTGCAAGAAGTCTGCTCGCGCAAGCTGGGACTCGGCGTTCAGGAAACCCTGAACATCGCCCAAGCCCTGTATGAAACCCACAAGGCCACCACCTACCCACGCAGCGATTGCCGCTATTTGCCAGAGAGCATGTTCAATGAGGTACCCGCGGTATTCGATGCCCTGCTCAAAACGGATCCGGCGCTGCAGTCCACATTCGGAAGACTCGATCGATCACTGCACTCCCGCGTGTGGAACGATGCCAAGGTCACCGCGCACCACGGCATCATCCCCACCACCGAGCCGGCGAACCTGGCGCGGATGTCCGAACAAGAACGCCATGTCTACGAACTGATCCGTAGCCACTACCTTGCGCAGTTTCTTCCGCATCATGAGTTTGATCGAACCCAGGTCGAACTGGAATGTGCCAAAGAACGTTTGACCGCTGTCGGCAAACAGATCCTGATCCAGGGCTGGAAAAGCTTGCTCTGCGAAAACACCGAGGAGGATGAGCCCAGTCACAAATCCGAAGTCTTACCCGTCTTGCAACAGGGCACGCAGTGCGCAGTGGACGATGCGGAGCTCAAATCCATGCGCACTGCCGCTCCCAAACCTTTCACTGAGGGCGATCTGATCAAGGCGATGAAAAACGTCGCCAAGCTGGTCAACGACCCACGCCTGAAACAGAAACTTCGGGACACCACCGGTATCGGTACCGAAGCCACGCGAGCCGGCATTATCAAAGGGTTGATTGATCGCGGTTATTTGCTGAAGAAAAAACGCGCCTTGATGGCCTCCGCCGCGGCCCATACCCTGATCGAGGCGGTACCCGCCGCAGTCGCAGATCCGGGTATGACCGCAATCTGGGAACAGGCTCTGGACGAAATCGAAGCGGGGCGTCTGACCCTGGATGCGTTCGTCGCCAAGCAGGCGGACTGGATTGCGCAGCTAGTCGCACACTGCGGAACGCTCACCTTGGCAGTACCTGCCATAACCGGTCCGACCTGCCCCATGTGCAACGCCTCAATGCTCAGGCGCAAGGGGAAATCAGGGCCGTTCTGGTCATGCTCCCGCTACCCGGATTGCAAGGGCACTGTGTCGATCAGTAAAGATACGCGTCGCTCATGATGTTCCTGGGACGATCATCATGAGAACGGTTCGCTCTCTGCCTTGACGTCGTCCCACCCTCTCTGCTGTAGTGCCTCAGGATCATCGCCAACGGCGACCCAAGACCGATTTGCTCCGGGTAGCTCGGTCGAACTCTTCGAGTTCGGAGCCTTCTCTTCTGCGGAATTTAATTCCCGTTTTTTGCTCGACCTGATTGTGGTGGCGGATGACCACTGTTGCCTCTACCCGGCAATAGCGGTCATCCGCTTCGGCGATCGTATTCAGTCCCGGAGCCCACCGGGGAAACACTGGGCACCCTTTGTGCGCGGATGCGTGCCAGCATGTTCCGACCCAGGCCACGACAAGGGTCGGTTGGCGAATCATGGCGCAGTTCAACCAAGTTTTGCGAGGCGCTTGTCGACTGCGTAAGACCGTCAAAGGTGGTTTTTCTCTTCCTCGCCTGGTACCCCGCCAGGCCCACTCTTCATTTTTTCCTTTTCTTAATTCCAGTGACTGCCACCGTATTCCGGCCTTAAAAAAACGGGTGGCAGCGTCTTGACGCTCCCCTGTGACAGGCTTATACAAAGGGCGTGGTTCGCTGTCGTTGACAGCCCAGGTAGTCAGAACCTTCAAGGCTACGCCATGTTCGTGGTGGTTTACCCAAGTGCGATCAGCGTTCGGAAGCTCGCACGGTTACCGCTTCAGCGGTGATGAATGCCCACTACCCATATCCGTAGCTCAACACTGCGAATTCTCATTTGCTGCATCGCTATTCCTCAGACGCACTGTTCTGCTCGTCATCGGCTTGCCGGTGACGAGTCGTTCATCGCTCGCCTTCACCTTACCCACCCTGACGGGGGCTCACTTCCCCATCAGGGATTGTGCGTCGCCGTTTTCCCTTGAAACAGGAGAACCACCATGGTCCACGCCAACCACTCCCAAGAAGCGACCACTTACTTCAATCTGCACACCGTCGGTATCGGCTACCTCAACCGTGTTCGTGAAGTACAAGTCCGCCGCGGCCAGCCATTCATGGCCTGCGATATCGCCGCCCTGCACGGTGCCACCGATGCGGTGGAGTACACCCGCTTCGACTGCAAGGTCGCTGGAGGCGAAGCTGAACGTTTGATTCGTCTCTATATGGACGCCGTCAAAGCCGAGAAAAAGGTCTTGCTGTCGTTCCGTATCGGCGACCTGTGGATAGATCCGTTTCTCTACGAGAAAGGCGCTAAGCAGGGTCAACCGGGCGCCAGTTTGAAAGGTCGTTTGTTGTTCATCGACTGGATCAAGGTCAACGGCACGTTCGAATACAAAGCGCCTGCCAGGCAGGAAGCAACAGCACCTGCTGAGCAAGCGCCAACCAGTGAGTCCTTCCCAGCGTCGGCTGATGCCGAAGCTGAGGAGACCGCAAACCCAACAGAGTCCAGGATTGAACCTGAATCTCCACCCACTCCCCGCACGGCCCGCCGTGTCGCCACGCGTACTGTTCAGTCTGCCTGAACAATCCACGACGTTTTACATCAAGGCGCTCAATCGAGCGCCTTTTCTTCAATCAGCACAGGAGAACCTTATGGAATCCTTCTGGCTTTGCGACGAGTGCCTGTTCGCTTCGGCTTACGAGGACTGCAGCACGTTGTCGCTATATCACTCGCAGGATGAGGTCGAACAACGCATCGCCGCGATACACCGTGGGCTGGTTCGGTTGATGCCCATCAGTGCCGACTTCGATCCCGAAGCCGGCTGGGGAATAAGAGCCTTTTCTCCATTGCCTTGCGACGGCTGTGGTTCACATCTACACGGTCAACGCCACCGATTCACTCGGCTGTAAACAGCGCGTCATCTGCTAACGCCCGCGACTCCACACCCACCTTGGGGATACCACTCCCCTCGGGCGTGTACCCCTGATTGTTCCCTTCGGAGGTACCCCTGTGAACACCCAACTCACACTGATTGACACCCCGAATGTCGAGGCTGATCGTATCGTCCAAGAAAACCAGGTGATCGACGAAGCGCTGCATATTCTGGATCGTCGACTGTTCAGCCGCGGCCCTAACCTGACATCGCCTGACGTCGTGGCCTCATACCTAAAACTGCACCTTGCGCAACAAGAGCATGAAGTCTTCGGTGTGATTTTTCTCGATGCCAAGCACCGGGTGCTGGCATTCGAAGTCCTCTTTCACGGCAGCATTGATGGCGCCAGCGTTTACCCGCGCCAAATCGTTAAGCGTTCCCTCGTGCATAACGCTGCGGCCGCCATTTTTGTTCACAACCACCCCTCAGGTTGTACGGAACCCAGCCAGGCGGATCGCGTCTTGACCGCACGATTGAAAGAGGCCTTGGCCTTGATCGAAGTGCGCGTACTGGATCACTTCATCGTCGGCGAAGGCCGTCCCCTCTCTCTGGCCGAACATGGCTGGCTTTAACTCTCACAGGCGCCTTCGGGCGCCTTGTTCATTTTCATCTGGAGAACCCTCATGCACCCCACACACCAAGCCCCAGCCCTGCTGCCGGCCTCAAACCCATTTGCTCGTGGCTACGACAATCTGCATATCGAACGGCTGCTCCTGATCACCTACGAAAACGACTGCCCTCCCTGCTTTCGCCCCGTGCATGACGCACAAGCCAATCTGCCCGACGATGAGCTGCAACTGTTCCCCTGCCTGTTCAACGACGATTTCGCCTTGATCAGCGAAGGCCAATCCATTCCGGATGATTTGGATGAACGCTGCCAGTCCACCGGGCTGGTACGCCAAGTAATCTACGCCGTGATTGGCGAAATGCTCAACGAGCGGCATCACCTCGGTGACCTGTACTCCCTGGAAGAGGCACAAGCCATGGTCCATCGCTTGAGCTTCGAAACGGGACACTACAGTCGAGCCTGGGAAATCAGTACCGCACACCTTCCCGAAGAAGCGATGCTTTATCTGGAAGAGTGGGTCAGTCACTTCGCTCCGCGGCAAACCGGCCTCTTGTTCGAGCTTTTCACTATGCCAGATTGCTGCGGTATCGGTTGCAAACTAATCGGCACACCATGGACGGACGAGAACTTGCTGAACATTGAGGGCAATCGTTATTCGAGCTTGAGACAAGAGCAACTCGACGCAGGCACACCGGAAGCCTTGGTCAACGTACTGTACCTAGCGGCATTGGCGGATGTGCGATTGTTGATCTTCGACCCCGACGCTACCGTCTTGGATGGGCTCGCCATTTTTGATGAATAGCAACGTGTTCAACGTTAACACGACTCGTCTTGAATCAACTTTCTCACTGAATCGCTCCTTCACCTCATGTCAGGTTCTGCACTGAATCTGACATGAGGTTTTTTCCATGGAGCGTTTTTTCACGCCTGTCTGCCTGCTCGGTTTGTTGAGCGCCTGCACCGCGCAAATTCCCACCCCATTGCCAACCCATCCAGAGATCGACAGCGGCTCCAATCGGGCCCAGTTCTCGAGAGGTACAGCCAAAGAAAGTCATCCGGCAGAACTCCGCTATGGCCGCTATACGCTGGTCAGCACCGGGCCCACCACGGAACAACGCGATCTTCTCGCCCAGATCATCGACGTGAGTATTCCGTCCAACCTAAATCCTTCGGTACAGGAGGCGATGCACTACGTGCTGCAGCGCTCGGGCTATTCGCTCTGCCCTGCTGCCGACCCAGTGAAGGTACTTTTTACCCGGTCTCTACCCGCAGCCCATTACCGGCTCGGCCCAATCTCTTTGCGCAGCGCGCTACAAGTGCTGGCTGGCCCCGCCTGGCAACTCACGACCGATGAAGTCAGCCGTTCGGTCTGCTTCGAACAGCAAAAAACTGATGCCGGCATCGTGCTGATCACCCCAGTCTCGCCCCATCAGTCGGAGTCACGCCCATGAAAGCCTCGACGTTTCAAACCCTCATCATTGGGCTGCTGTGCCTGGCGGTCGCCGGCCTGAGCGGTGGTTTGTATAACCAGTATCAACGCGTGGCCGAACTGCAGAGCACGAACACGCAATACCGACAAACCCTGGACACCCTGCAACATGATTCAAGCGCCCTCAAGGACGCCCAGGAGAAGTTGCAGTACGCGCTGAAAGACCTGAAGCAGATGGTCGATACCGGTGAGCAACAGGCCAATACCCTCGATCCCATGTTGGATCAGTGGGCGCAAGAGATACAGGAACTGCGCGATGGTCTCGCAGCCTGCGCCACCCAGGCAGACCTGACAGCGCTGCGCGCACGCCTTGAACAGGTCGAGCAGCAGCTCCTGGACCTCAGGAAAAAGCCATTCCCTCCACCACCGACGCCTTCTGCGACCAAACCGAAAAAGACCGTTCGCCCCAACCCCGCCCCGCTCTCGCCACCATTTTCAGTATTGAGTGTCGAGTCCCGCGGTGGTGAGCGCTTTCTGGCGGTTGCACCTCATGACAGTCGCTCGCTCACGGATGTCCGGCTGCTACATAGCGGTGAGCAGCAAGGGGCTTGGCGCCTGAAAATACTGGAGCCGAACTCAGCCATCTTCGCGGTGGCCGCTCAGCCAGATCAGACCGTGCACCTCCCTTGAGACGCAATCATGAACAGAGCGCAACTGCCCGCCGTTGTCTGTCTCGTTTCGCTGCTGACCACAGGCGTTGCAATGGGTAACCCCATCACGACACAGTCACGGACCCAGGACACGCAGTCTGCTCCGCTGGGGCGCTCTGACTCTGAACAGGCAGCGAGCTGGGGTCTGACGGAGCAGGAGTGGACGCGCTTCGAACAGATCCAAGCCGGCCCGCGCGGTTTCTGGAGCCCGAACCTCGATCCGTTGACCGCACTCGGGGTCGAGGCCCAGACCGACCAAGAGCGCCAGCGCTATGCCGAATTACAGGTAGCGCTGGAAGCCAAACGTGCCGAGCACGAGTTGGCTTACCAAAACGCTTACACCGCGGCCTGGACCAAGCTGTTTCCCGGGCTGCTGCCGATCCAGGGCATGGCGTCCCCGCCCCCTGCCAGCTCATCGGTCATGCCACGCCAGGCCCTGTTTGTGGAGGACCACTGCCCGGCGTGCACCGCCGAAGCGCAGCGTCTGCAAAGTAGTGACACTGCGTTCGATATCTACCTGGTGGGCAGCCAAGGCGAGGATGAACGCGTCCGTCGCTGGGCTCGGCAAGCGGACATCGATCCGGTCAAGGTCCAACGCCAGCAGATCACCTTGAACCATGACCGTGGTCGCTGGTTCGGCCTGGGTGCCCCGGGGCCGTTGCCCGCCACGTTCCAACAGGTGAATGGACAATGGCAACGCCTCGACTGAGTGGTATTGCGCTCATGCTGACGATGCTCGCCGTCCAGGCTGACGAACTTCCGCCTCCTGCCTACCAACTGGCGGCGCATGACGCCGATATCCCTTCTACGGTGCTGTTCGCGATTGCCCTGCAGGAGAGTGGTATCCGCGTCCGTGGTCGACTGCTGCCCTGGCCGTGGACCCTGAACATCGCCGGAACCCCCTACCGCTTCGCCACTCGCCAGGCCGCCTGTCACGCCTTGCTTCAGGCACTCGCCCGACATGACGCCAAGCGGGTCGATGCTGGACTCGGCCAAACCAACCTGGGTTATCACGGACAACGTTTTTCCAGCCCCTGCGAAGCCCTCGACCCCTACCGAAATCTCGCCGTGACCGCCGCGCTGTTGCAGGAGCATCACGCCGCCACCGGTGATTGGGTGTCAGCGGCCGGACGCTATCACCGCCCGGCGGGAGGAGCGCTGGCCGCACGTTACCGCGCAGGTTTTTCCCGGCAACTTGAACGACTGCTGGTTTCCTTCGAACAAGGCACACCGCCATGAAGCGAATCCCCCTTACCTGTTATTTCATCCTGCTCTTCGCACCTTTCGCCCAGTCGGAACTGACCGTAGCTCGGGATCAGCCTAGCGACTTCACCCGCCCCCATTTTCAGGTTGCCAGGTCGCCCATAAACAACAAGACCCAGCCTGATCGGGCCATGCATGCGGACCTGTCCACGTTTGCCGACGAAGCCTGGATACTGCCCGTTCGCAGCTCTCACTTGAGCCCCGGCAAGATCACGTCTCGCGCCCTGAACATGCCGGGCTTGCGGCCTTTTTTCCTGGTGGGTGACGACCCCCAGTCACTGGCTTGGTTGCGTCAACGCGCGACTGAACTGCAGGAAATGGGCGCGGCCGGTCTAGCGGTTGAAGTAACCGATACCGAAGCTTTGGCCCGAATTCGCGCAGCCGCTCCGGACATCACCATCCTGCCGGTCAACGGCAACGACATCGCCACCCGCCTGCAGATTGAGCACTACCCCGTCTTGATCACCGCCACCTCACTGGAACAGTGAGTCCAGGTCATGGCCGAGCATGCGATGGAGTCCAAGCTCCGGCCAGCGGTGGAGCTGTTCACCGTAGCGATCTGCATCGCCGCCGCGGTGTTGTGCGTGTACTCGCCCTGGGCCGTGGCGCTGTCACCCGAGATCGGTCTGGTTGCAGCACTGGCCTATGCCCTGTTCGGCCTTATCCGATTGCGACAAGCCTGGGAGGTGCTGCGTTATCGGCGCAATATCCGCCGGCTGCCCCGCTACGAACTGACCAGCCGACAGATTCCGGTCAGCCGCAAGCGTCTGTTCATGGGCCGCGGCTTTCGCTGGACCCGCCTGCACACCCAGCGCTTGGTCGAGGCCCAGGATCCGGCTGTTGCTCACTATGTCGACCAACCGACCCGCTATCGTCTGGCACGCGGACTCGAACGCCGCCTGGAACATGCACCGTTTCCGCTCTCTACATTGGCCCGTGTCACCGCCTGGGACAGTGCCTTCAATCCGTTGCGCCCTTTGCCCCCAGTAGGTGGCTCGCCGCTGTTGCATGGGGTCGAGCCCAACGAAACGGAGGTCAGTCTGCCACTGGGCGAACGGGTCGGACATACCCTGGTGCTGGGCACGACCCGTGTCGGCAAGACGCGACTCGCCGAGGTGTACATCACCCAGGACATTCACCGCGTCGAACATGAAGTGGTGATCGTCTTCGATCCGAAGGGTGATGCCGACCTGCTCAAACGCATGTACGTCGAAGCCAAGCGAGCCGGGCGGGAGAAGGAGTTCTATGTCTTCCATCTGGGGTGGCCAGAAATCTCGGCCCGCTACAACGCCGTGGGACGTTTCGGTCGTATCTCGGAAGTGGCGTCACGCATCGCCGGGCAGCTTAGCGGTGAAGGTAACTCCGCGGCCTTCCGCGAGTTCGCCTGGCGTTTCGTCAACATCATCGCCCGCGCCCTGATCGAGCTAGGACGACGTCCGGACTACCTGCAGATCCAGCGGCATGTGGTCAACATCGACGCACTGTTCATCGAATACGCCCAGCAGTTTTTCGCCAAGACTGATCCGAAAGCGTGGGAAGTGATCGTCCAGCTTGAAGGCAAGCTCACCGAGAAAAACATTCCCCGGCATATGATCGGGCGCGAAAAGCGTGTGGTGGCCATCGAGCAGTACCTGGCGGTGAAGCGGGTATTTGATCCGGTAATGGACGGACTGCGTTCGGCGGTACGATATGACCGTACTTACTTCGACAAAATCGTTGCCTCGCTACTGCCGCTGCTGGAGAAACTCACCACCGGCAAGACCGCCCAGTTACTGGCCCCCAACTACACTGACTTAGATGACCCGCGGCCAATCTTCGACTGGATGCAGATCATCCGAAAACGTGGCATCGTCTATGTCGGCCTGGATGCACTGACCGACGCCGAGGTGGCCGCCGCTGTGGGCAACTCCATGTTTGCCGACTTGGTCTCGGTCGCCGGACACATCTACAAACACGGCATCGACCATGGCCTGCCCCAATCGGGTAACAACAGTGACAAGTTGCCGATCAACCTCCACGCCGATGAGTTCAACGAGTTGATGGGGGATGAATTCATCCCGCTGATCAATAAGGGCGGCGGTGCCGGTATCCAGGTAACCGCCTACACCCAGACCCTCAGCGATATCGAAGCACGTATCGGCAACCGCGCCAAAGCTGGCCAGGTTATTGGTAACTTCAACACTCTGCAGATGCTGCGGGTGCGCGAAACCGCGACCGCTGAGCTGCTCACCCAGCAGTTGCCCAAGGTTAACGTGCTGACCAAGACCCTGGTGTCGGGTGCCACCGACACCTCCGATCCAGAGGCGAATACAGACTTTACCTCGTCCTCGCAGGACCGCGTCAGTAGCACCAGTGTGCCGTTGATCGAGCCTGCTCATATCGTCAGTTTACCCAAAGGGCAAATGTTCTCCTTCCAGGCCGGTGGGCAGCTCTGGAAAGTCCGCATGCCATTGCCAAAACCCTCCAACGACGATGCCATGCCCAAGGACCTGCAGGAACTCACCCAGCGAATGCGGACCACCTACAACGCGCAGGCAGGGCAATGGTGGAGCGCAAGCGGTGGCGGTCCAACTACCAACTTCGATCTGGATCAGGTGGGGTAGCCCGCCCCTGCCACCGGTTTTTATTCAACAGAAAACTATCCAGAAGGCGTCGTGACCACATCACCTCTGCAACGCACAATGGAGTGAACTATGGCGACTTCCGCCCAGAACACGCCGCCACAACCGATCCAGCGTCCGGGATTGATCATCTCTGCGATCAGCCTGGTCCTGCGCATCATCGGTTTGCTGATCGCCTCGTTGCTGTTCTCGATCCTGATCGAGTTCGTCGGGCTGCTACTGTTCTGGGGTGATCAGGGTTGGCGGCATAGTCAGGCCATGCTAACCAGTGAGTTGGGCTGGCTCAGTGAGTACTTCAAATCGTCACTTATCCTCCAACAACCTGGGCCAACGATTGTCCAGTTACTGGAATTCCTCAATCAGTGGCTGTTGGTCAAGACCGGCTTTGCAGATTTTGCCCAGCAGGCGCGGGTGTCAAGCCTGGGTAACGGCTTCTGGAGTTGGGTAAACCAGTTCTACGTGAGTATCGAGGATTTTGTACTGGCAGCAATGTATGTCACCTTCACGTTCGTGGTCCGCCTGACCATTCTGGTCCTGGCCACGCCGCTGTTCTTGCTGGCCATGTTCACTGGTTTTGTCGATGGTTTGATGCGCCGTGACCTGCGCAAATTTGGCGCGGGGCGAGAAAGCAGCTTTGTCTATCACCGCGCTAAGCGAGCAGTGTTACCACTGTTGATCGTGCCCTGGATCATTTACCTATCCCTGCCCTTTTCGCTCAACCCCATCGCTGTGCTTTTGCCTTGCGCAGTACTACTTGGAGCGGTAGTAGCGATCACATCGACGACGTTCAAAAAATATCTCTAAGTGCTTAGTTAAGCTGTTTCCCTCAACATCTCAGACGCGAAAATGTGCGCCCTGCTGTCTTGGTCGCGCACTTCAGGGCGAGCTTGTGGTGTACCTGAGCGTTTTCATCGCCGTCCGACCAGTATTCGGACAGGCCTTATCACTATCTCTCTCGACGCTGTGGATCAGTCATTAAGCAGATCGGTGATCTCTTACGATCCGGTAATGTAATTGGTCGTTTGTCCAAAATCAGTGTCGGTTCGGGCAACCTCCTGGCCAATCATTACCAGCCATTACGTTACTGAGCCGGGATGAACGAGTTCAGCATTCTCAACAGCAAAAAATCGTCCGGCGCGTCGATAAGTAGTTCACCGTCATCCGCTACTGTCACTTCGCAAAGGCGCGGATGGCTCAAGAAGCCCCGCGGTATCGGGTATTTGGCAAATGGGTTATGGAGCACAAACAGTCCATCCATCAGATGCTCGCTGTAGTCACGCTTTAACGCGGCGCGCACCACCGGAATGAGCTCTCCTGGATTGGGGTGAAGGGTTGTGTAGGCACTCATTGCGCCTGGGTTGTCGGCCAGAGCCCGAACCTTTCCCCATGTGGCCAGGCTGCTGTAGACGACTGCCGACACCTCTGGATAGCTGTCATCACAGAACAGCCCCACTTTGATGTTGGTATTTTCATTCTTGGGAGCTGCCGAGACGTTGTAGGACGGGACGTGCGTATCGGTTGCCGTTGTTGCCGCCTCATCATGGTAGAGGCCATAGAGTGCCGCCAGGATGGGACGCCCGGCGGCAAAGTGTGCGTGTGGCCTATCAAATGAAGCAATGCCAATGACGAACGGCTTGTCTTGGACATGAACGAGTTTCGAGTACTGGCCCCTGTATTTCTTCACTTTACTGTCAAAGCTATTGCAGATGCGCACCGTAGACTCAATGTTAAACGCCGTGAAGTCAGCAGGCGGATCAACTTGCGAGCACCCATATGCTGATTGGCCACCAGCGGGCGGATTCGCGATTGTCGCTTCAAGGCAAAACGGAATCGGCCCACCAACTAGGAAATCGGGCGCATGGTGCCGCAGATCGATGGAGAGGCCCCATACCTTCAAAGCCGCATGCAGATACAGTTCCCAAAACGAGGACTCAAAGGTCTTTTGGAATTCTTTGACGAATTTTCCATCCCGGTCCTCGAAGCCTTCCGCCCATTGATTAAGCACCTCACGTTCCGGTCTATACGGCTCTCGCAGCATCATCCGAAAAATCGGATGCTGTTGGTCTTCGGCCGTCAATGGGTTGAACAGGTCAATGGGCATGCTGTGTCTCTCCACTTTTTTGACTGGTAATTGACAATCCATTTTAGCTTTTCAAAGCATGCTCGGTTCAGAGCTGAAGAGCGTGGTCTGTGTGAGTCCGCTCCTGGGAATGAGCCGGGAGAAGTGGATTGTGACGATATCGTCATCAACGAAACTCATCGAGAGTGGAGTGTCCCTAGAGCCTCAATAACTCCCCCCGCCCAAGGTCGAAGTGCCATATTAGCTGTAATGCAAGCATCCTCAGTCCTTCCCCAGAAAAAGCGATTTATCAGACCTCAGGTTTCTTACAGAAAAATTCGACCTCTGACTTGATTCTGTTCCCAGATCCATATGGGCCAGCATCATGCCAACTACCGTCTTTCGCTGCTTGTTACTGTTCTCGCTTGCTATCGTCGATGGCAGCAGTTATGCCGCATCTGCTCATGAGCAGGATCAGCTCAGCCGAGTCCAGCAGCAGCTCGACATTATCGAACGCTTTGCAACGCTAGCCGAGGTAGCCAGTACCTCTGAACCAAGCGAACGCTATCGCTTCGACTATCCCCGGCTGACTCAGGACATCCAACGCATCCGTCACGGTGTGCAGAACTATCTGTCTCCCTCCCGTGCTCAACCCCGTGATCCCAGTGAACTGGTCGGTGATTACCGCCTTGACACTCCGCCTGCGGAGCCTTCGCCATGAGCATGACTGACGCTCAGACAGCGGCTTTCCAAAACGCCTCCGGCTTTTCGGCACAGAGCAGTTCGACACTGTGGCTGTCCCTGGTTCTCGTCCTGGCTTTGCTGTGGTGTGCCTGGGTGATGTGGACGGCTTACCGAGGTTGGGCAGCCGGCAGTGTGCGCTTTGGAGCCTTCGGCGGCAGCGCCGCGCGCGTGCTGCTCACCTTGCTGGTTCTGATGTTCTTCACCCTGTCCTAACACCGGAGATCCATCATGCTCAAGTGCCTTGCCCCCCTGAAAAACAACCTGCGTAATCGTGCAAGCCAGCGCTTGATCGGTCTGCTGTTGGTACTCGGTCCAAGCCTGGCTTTTGCTGAACTCCCGACCATGGAAGCTCCTTCACGTGGTGAAGGTTCCGGGTTGATCGAGACGATCAAAAACTACGCCTACGACGGCGGTATCCTGCTCGGCTTGCTGATCGCCCTGCTCGCTTTCTTGGGTGTGGCGTGGCATTCCCTGACCGTGTATGCCGACGTCCAGAACCAGCGCAAGACCTGGAAAGACCTCGGCGCGGTGGTTGGCATCGGCGCCCTGCTGGTGGTGATCATCATCTGGTTTCTGACCAAGGCCGCCGCGATTTTGTGAGGTTGGCATGAACGACACTATCGAACGCCTTGCCGACGGCACCTTGGTCTTTCTGCCGGAGCGGCTCAACCGCGATCCTGCCGTACTGCGCGGTTTGACCAATGATGAGATGTGGGTAGCGCTCGGCACCGGCGCCGTCATCGGCCTGCTGCTGGGTGCTCCTCTGGCGATCGCCACCGCCTCCATTGCCGTGGCGCCGACCAGCATGATCGCAAGCATGGCGGTGGTGTTATTTGCCGGTAGCACACTACTGCGTCGGGCCAAACGGGCCCGTCCCGAGACCTGGCTGTACCGCAAGCTCGAGTGGGTACTCGCCAGCCGTTGGCGCCTGGGGCGCGGGAGTTTGATTCTCCACTCCGGCGCTTGGACGGTTCGCCGTTCGCGTCGACTGCGCCCTGCCCTGTCCCGGTGGCAGCCATGAGCCAATTTCGAAACAAGGTGGATGCCCAACAAGCCCATATCTTCAGCCTGCGTCTGGCGGTAGTGATCCTCGCCCTGGTCTGTGCCGGACTCTGGTATGGCTGGCGCTCGGCTCCAACCGATCTGACCGTGCATGTACCCCCGGATTTGCGCTCGGGCAGCACCCGTAAGTGGTGGGATATCCCCTCAGAGAATGTCTATGCCTTTGCCCTGTACATCTTTGGCCAGCTCAACCGCTGGCCCTCGGATGGCGAGCAGGATTATCGCCGCGCCATCTATGGCTTGCAGTCCTACCTGACACCCGCCTGCAAGGCCTTCCTCGACGGTGATTATGAGTACCGCAAGGCCGCCGGCGAACTGCGCCAGCGGGTGCGTGGCGTCTACGAAATTCTGGGCCGAGGCTACAGCGAAGATCCAGAGCTCAGGGTCAAGCAACTCGACCGCGACAGCTGGCTGGTCACGCTCGACCTCAACGCCGATGAGTATTACGCCGCCGAACCGGTAAAACGGGTCGTGGTGCGTTATCCATTACGCGTGGTGCGTTTTGATCTGGACCCCGAACGCAATAAGTGGGGGCTGGCACTGGATTGCTATCAGGGCACTCCGCAAAAAATCGCCCTGCCTGGAGGTGAACCATGAAGCGGATTTCTACCCTGGGGCTCACCGTCGCACTGATGTCATGGGGTGCTGCAGCGCAGGCCGTCGAACTGATGCACTGGGAGCGCCTCCCCCTCGCGGTCCCACTGGTGATCAATCAGGAACGAGTGATCTTTGTCGACGAGGATGTTCGAATCGGCGTGCCCTCAACCCTGACGGGCAAGCTGCGCATTCAATCAACCGGCGGCACGCTGTACCTGCGAGCGTCGGAAGCCATTGCACCGACCCGACTGCAACTGCAATCGGTCACGACGGGCGAGATTATCCTCCTGGATATCGCGGCCACGCCCGGCGATCAACCGCTGGAGCCCGTGCGTATTCTCAAGAATGCTCAGGTGCAAGCTACCGAGGCTGAATCTAGCACTGTCCCTGTTCCAGAACGCACGCCGACTCCGGTCGCTTTGACGCGCTATGCCGCACAGAGCCTGTACGCGCCGCTGCGCACCGTGGAATCCCTGCCCGGCGTACGCCGCGTCCCGCTCAAGCTGCGCACCGAATTGCCGACCCTGCTGCCGACCGAAAATGTGTCCAGCACACCCATCGCCGCCTGGCGACTCGGTGATTACTGGGTGACGGCGGTGATGCTGCGCAACCGTGGTCCAGAGACGGTGCAACTCGATCCGCGTCGGCTGCAGGCCAAGCTGTTCGCCGCGGCCTTCCAGCATGCGTTCCTCGGGCCTGTCGGCAGTGCTGAAGACACCACAATCGCCTACCTCGTCACTCGCGGTGCCAGCCTCGAACACGCCGTGCTGCTCCCGCCTATTGCGCGAGGTGCTGACGATGAAAGCTAACGCCTTGCTCAAATGGCTGGTACCGGCTGCGCTGCTGGCCGTGGTGGTGATCATCCTGAAAAGCTGGGTCGCGGGTAATACTCCCTCTCCAGAGCACCCAGTTGATCAGGGCAATATTCAGCTATCCGCCGAGCAAGCCAAGTCGCTCGGCATTGCTGGCGACACCCCACGCGACACCGTCGCGACCCTGGTCGGCCAGGTGAAGGCCATGCGCAGCGACATGCTCGGTTTGAAGAAACACAACGATTCGCTGCAGACGGAGAATAGCCGCCTGCGCGAGCGGGAAAACAGTGTCGATTCGCGTATCCAGACGGCGCTTGGCAGCGTGACCCAACAGGTCGACGAAGGCCGCCGACAAGCCAACGAGGCCCGGCTCAAAGCAGAACAAGACAGTCGTCAGGCACGCGGTCTGCTGACGCAATTGCAGGAGCAGTTGTCGGGGCTGACTGGCAAAAGCAAGGACATGCCGATCGGATTGGGGCTAGAGCCGGGCGATGGGGCTCAGTTCGAATGGCGACACTCTGCCACTGATACGCTGCAGTGGATTGAACCCTCGGATGCTCCGTCCACCAACGTCGGAGGCAAAACCAAGACCGCCTCCGCACTGAGTCTGCCTACCACCTTCAACTCTCTTGAAGGCTTGAAAGATAACGCGATTGATCGTAGCCAGAAACAGCTACGTGCGGTCACCCAGGGTGAGCATGACCTGACGCGATCAGTTGATCGTACCGAAGATGCGAAGCCGGTCTACACGATCCCCGAAAACGCGACATTGATGGGCTCGGTCGCCATGACCGCGCTGATCGGCCGAGTCCCGGTGGACGGCACCGTGAATGATCCCTATCCCTTCAAGGTGCTGGTCGGTCCCGAGAACCTGACGGCCAACGGCATCGACCTGCCGGACGTCGCGGGGGCCGTGATGAGCGGTACGGCGTCCGGTGACTGGACCCTGTCTTGCGTACGCGGACAGGTCGAGTCGATCACCTTTGTGTTTACCGATGGCACCATCCGCACGGTCCCTCAGCCGAAAGCGATCTCCAGCCGCACTGCCTCTTCCACTCAGAGCTCGAACACCGACAAGATCCGCGGAGGCCTCGGTTATTTGTCCGATCCGTATGGCATTCCGTGCATCGCCGGTGAGCGCCGCTCGAACGCCCAACAGTACCTCGGCAGCCAGAGCCTGATCACTGCGGCCGGCGCCGGTGTCGCCGCCTTGCTCGGAGATGAGCAGAACAACAGCAGCGTGATCAGTTCGGGCGGTAGTACGCTCGGGGTTACCAACAGTACGGGCAACAGCGCGCTGAATTCAATTCTCAGTGGTGGGGTCAGCGACATCCGCGAGTGGGTCAACAAGCTGTATGGCGAGGCCTTTGCGGCTGTGTACGTGCCACCGGCCGCACAGGTCGCCCTGCACCTCGACCATGAGATCACCATCGACTACGAGCCCAAGGGCCGGAGCGTTCGCCATGAAAAAGACCAAGCTTCTCTGCCTGACCTGGATTAGTTTGCTCTGCTGGGTCCTGGCGGGGTGCTCCACCGACAAGGAGACGCTGCTGCCCCATGGCGAGCAAACCATGCTGGACATCTGGAACGGTGGTGGTTCGCTAGGCACTCAGAAGCAACTGCTGGAGGCTCGGCAGCAGTTACGCCGCCCGCTGGCTCAGGCAGATGTCTCCGCGGCTCAACAGGAACCGTACACGCGCACAGCGGCGAACGAGATCCGCAACCTGTTCCCGCGCCTGCCCAATCCCGATCTGGTGCTGTACGTGTATCCGCACCTGAGCGGTACCGAGCAGGCACCGGTCCCCGGTTACTCGACCGTCTTTCCGTTCTACCAACGGGTGCAGTACGCATTGCCGGGTGAACGTCAGGAAGACTTGTAGTGCGTACCGGCGATTCGCGGAACCGTGCTCCTGCGTGGAAAGCCTGGCGCCACCCATTGCGCCCTCGCGCCACCTTGGCCGATGACGCCGCACTGTATGCGCACAATCCCAGCTTCACCGATCACCTGCCGTGGGTCGAATACCTCGACACCGAGCAGTGTTTTTTGCTGGATGACAATCGCTCGGTGGGTGCGGTGTTCGAGCTACTGCCCATCGGCACCGAAGGGCGCGAACCCGATTGGTTGATGGCCGCCCGCGATGCCCTGGAGGATGCCCTGCAGGACAGCTTTGACGAGCTGGATCAAGCGCCTTGGGTGGCGCAGTTTTTCTGCCAGGACGACAACGACTTTACCCCCTACCTGACCCGGTTCACCGACTATATCCAAGATAGAGCACGAGGCACGGTCTTCACCGAGGCATATTTGGAGCTCAGCCGCCATCATCTGCAGGCCATCGCCAAGCCTGGCGGTCTGTTTGAGGATAAGGTGGTGACGCGCTTGCCCTGGCGTGGCAATAACCGCCGGGTGCGCTTGGTGATCTATCGCTGGCTCGAGTCTGACGCTGAGGAAACGGGGCCCACCCCGGTGCAACCCCTGCAACAGGCTTGCGAACGTATCGCGGCTTCGTTGCAGGCATGCGGGGTGCAAACAACGCGAGTCGATGGCAGAGGTCTGTATGCCTGGTTAGTGCCCTGGTTCAATCCGGCACCCAGGCTCACCGATGAAGCGCCCGAGGAGTTCTACCGCCGCGTGACCTATCCGGAGTCGGGCGACGGCGAGTCGCTGGAACTGCCCTTCGATCATGACTTCGCCGAGCGGCTGTTCTTCAACGAACCGCGTTCGGATGTCCAGCACGGATTCTGGTTTTTCGATGATCAACCTCATCGGGTGATGGTGGTGGACAAGCTGCGCCGAGCGCCCTTGATTGGTCAACTCACCGGAGAAACCCGCAAGGGTGACGCGGTGAATGCACTGTTCGACCAGTTACCCGAAGGTACAGTCATGAGTCTAACCTTGGTGGTCAAACCGCAGGATGTACTTGAGGAGCAATTGAACCGACTGGCGCGCAAAGCCATCGGTGAAAACCTGGCCTCGACCCAGACCCGCCAAGATGTTGAAGAGGCTCGTGCGATCATCGGCCGTCAGCACAAGCTGTACCGCGGAACCCTGGCGTTCTACGTGCGCGGTCACGATGAGCAGCAATTGCACCAGCGCTCGGTCAGCCTGGCCAACGCGCTGCTGGGCGCGGGGCTGCAACCGGTACGCGAAGGCGATGAAGTCGCCGCCTGCAACAGTTACCTGCGTTGGCTACCGATGGCTTACAACCCGGCCCGCGACACGCGCAACTGGTACACCCGGCTGATGTTCGCCCAGCACCTGGCGAACCTGGTTCCAGTCTGGGGCCGCAGCACCGGCACCGGCCACCCAGGTATTACTTTGTTCAACCGCGGCGGTTCGCCACTGAGCTTCGACCCTCTGTCACGCCTGGACCGGGCCATGAATGGTCATCTGCTGTTGTTCGGCCCCACCGGCGCCGGCAAGTCGGCCACTCTGGTCACCCTACTGATGCAGGTCATGGCCGTGTACCGCCCTCGCCTGTTTATCGTCGAGGCCGGCAACTCATTCGGCTTGCAGGGCGATTACTTCGCGACACAAGGCCTGTCGATCAACAAGGTCCAATTGAAACCTGGTGCCTCGGTCAGCCTCGCGCCCTTTGTCGATGCCTGGCGCCTGGTCGAGCAACCGGATCAGGTGGCGAGTCTGTCGATTGATGAGCTGGACGATGAGGCGGTAAGCAGTCGCGAAGACCAACGCGATGTTCTTGGCGAATTGGAAATCACCGCTCGGCTGATGATCACCGGTGGCGAGGCCAAGGAAGAGGCGCGCCTGAGTCGAGCCGATCGCAGCTTGATCCGCGAGTGCATCCTGGATGCGGCGCAGACGTGTGTCGCGGCGGGTCGCCAGGTACTGACCCGCGACGTACGCGACGCCTTGCTGCGCGTCGCTGCTGACACGCACTTGCCGGAGAAGCGTCGTGAGCGTGCCCAGGAAATGGGCGAGTCCATCGACCTGTTCTGCCAGGGTTTCGAGGGCGAACTGTTCGATCGCGAGGGCACGCCTTGGCCCGAGAGCGATGTGACCATTGTCGACCTGGCCACCTATGCTCGTGAAGGTTACGAAGCCCAGATGTCCATCAGCTACATCAGCCTGATGAACACCGTGAACAATCTCGCCGAGCGCGATCAGTACCTGGGCCGACCGATCATCATGGTCACCGACGAGGGCCATATCATCACCAAGAATCCGTTGCTGGCACCGTTCGTGGTCAAGGGGACGAAGATGTGGCGCAAGCTTGGCGCCTGGTTCTGGCTCGCCACGCAGAACCTTGCCGACTTCCCCACTGCCGCGCAGACCATGCTCAACATGATCGAGTGGTGGATTTGCTTGAACATGCCACCGGCGGAAATCGAAGAAATCGCTCGCTTCAAGAAACTCACGCCGGCACAGAAAGCCTTGTTGCTCTCCGCCAGCAAGGAGCCGGGCAAATACACCGAGGGGGTCGTGCTGTCGAAAAAACTCGAAACGCTGTTTCGAGCCGTGCCGCCCAGTTTTTATCTCGCCCTGGCCATGACGGAGCCCGAGGAAAAAGCCGAGCGCTGGACACTGATGCGAGAGAATGGCTGCTCAGAGTTGGAAGCGGCTTACCGGGTAGCCGAACGGATCGATAGAGCGCGAGGCATAGAACCTGCATAGGGAAATCTATTCAGGTATCGCGCTCTAGAGCGAGGGATAGGTTATTGCGATGCGCCTCGAAGCCGCTGCTGAATCCTCAACAGGAATCCGGCTTCAAAAGCATCTTGACAGTCGCCCATAGGAAAGGTCTTCCGTGTTTGCGCCAGTTCCCACCACAGTGGAATCTCGCCGGGCGTATCAAGCCAAGCCTGGGCGCATTGGACGCCACGTTCGATCATCGGGACAAATTCGTTGCCCCAAGGGGTCAGAAGACTTGGGCAGCCATCCGCCGCAGGAATTGAAATGTAGTTTTCGTCCATACACACCTTAGAGTTCTGATTTTATTGTTAGACGCTGGACCCAGCCGCGAAATCATAACGAAACCAAATGAACGCTGGATAACAGGCATGAGCATCAAATGGCCTAGATCAATACCAATGTAGACTATATCCCGTGGATTGAGAGTCCCTCAAGGCGCAATTTGCGCGCATGACTCAAGACTACGAACAGCTGCGTCTGCAGCTAGCGGAAAACATCCGTTTGATGCGACGCGTAAAGAACCTTACCCAAGAGCAGTTGGCGCTCATGGCCGAGGTCGATCGTACCTACGTCAGTCAAATCGAGCGGTGCACGGGCAATCCGTCGCTGATGGTCCTGTGTAAGCTCGCCAATATCCTCGAGGTTACGACGGATCAGCTCCTCACTGAGTCAGACACCCTTCGCCGTGCGTTGAGCATCGAATAGTCACCTCGTCGCCCTGAAAATCCTTGTAAACCGACAACGCCAGCTTCACCTTTATCACTGACGGTGTAGGTTCAATCATTGAACGTGTCCAGGTCATTAGCCCAAAGAGCCTGGATCATGCCTGTCGTATGCCCATCAATTGCGCCCCAGAAGCTACGACCTTTGGCGCTGAGTATCCTGCTGGCGTGCGGGCCAAGCATGGCGCTGGACACCGGCAGCATCACGTCCTCTGTGCTTTCACCCAATTGCCTCGCCTACAGAGTCGTCGGCATTTGTTTCTGGCTCCTCTGCACACCCTTCGGCTGCACAGTCAAAACCTCGACCAAGGTGCGTCATTTCATTCCTGAACTCGTGGTTTCGAGCTACGCCACCACGGGCAATAACCCCTGGACCGAGATGGCCACCCTCTCCTCTCCCATCAGCGGTGCGGTAGGTGGCGGTAACCTGATCACGCCGAATACCCGCCGCGACAATCTGCCTCGCTTCAAAAACGTTGATGGCATCGGTCACCCCGGTGGCTGGGCCGCCACACAACTGGCCTCGCAGTCCGGTTACGCTTGCGTCAGCGGCGCAACCGCGTTCATGCCCTACTACCTGAGTACCCTGGATTCACTGGCCTGGCGTCATGGCATCCCGGAAAGCTTCTATCCCGAATCCCTCATATCAGGCGTTCGTGAAATCGGTCGTCAGGCCTCGGGAAATATGTGGGGCAACGTTTATCCCCGGCAGGGTTTTCTGGTACAGCCCGACGACTTCAAGGCGGCCGCCGTCATGGCGCAACGGGCCGGCGATGTGATTACCCGTAACGGGCAGCCGCATGTGTACTTACCGCTCACGCCCGCGAAACGCGACGGCTACTGGCCGCCTGGCCCGATCGTTGAAAACAACGTTTCAACCCACAAGTGGCAATTGCTTTCCCCTCAGATTCAGCCGACGTGCGGCATCTTCCCCAGCGATCCGGTGCAGAGTGCGGATGAAGGCTACGCCTGGTCGCTGTGGCGTCCCTATAGCTGCTGCAAACGCGAAGGACAGACCTTCCTGTTCAGTATCGACTTCGAAGGCGGTGCATCATGAGTCGGCTTTGCGGGCGATCATGGTTGGTCGTGATGAGCCTGTTGCTCTGTGGACTGCTCGCCATGGCCACTCATGCCCACGCCGCCGAGGGCGATTACCGCCTGGGTACTCAAGGCGAAGTACTCGACGACCGAGTGATGTACACCATTGGTGGCGGCTCGGCAGTCGGCTCACCGAGTTCGCTCTACCGGCCCAGTGGTCTCGGTGTCGGCGGGTCCTGGCGAGCAAACATGATGTGCGGAAACATGAGCCTCACCAATACCCTGCAGAACCAGCTGAACGGCGCCACCGAAGGTTTCCAGCAGATCATGGGCAGCATTGTGCAGAACGCGACCCAGGCGGTGATGTCGCTGCCGGCGTTGATCATCCAGCGCGCCAACCCGGGACTCTATGAGTTGCTCAGTAACGGGGTGATGCAGGGGCGTATCGACTTCGACCGCTCCAAGCTGACCTGCCAGGCCATGGCCGAAAAGATGGCGGACAAGGTCGGTCAAGCCGGCTGGGGCGCGCTGGCCAAGAACCAGGAGATGCAGGGCAACCTGGAGCAAACCGGCGGTGATGCAGTGGCCGCGGTGAAAAACACCGAGGCCCATAACGGCAACAATGGGGTGTCCTGGGTCGGCGGCTCAAAGGCCGGAGGTAACGGGCAGACGCCCATTCGGGTGACTTCCGACGTGGTGCGCGCGGGCTATAACCTGCTGCACAACCGTACGGTGGATGACAGCACTTCGATCAGTAGTAGCGACTGTTTGGGTGGGGCCATTTGCCAGACCTGGGCTTCGCCCCAAGAGGAATCCGAATGGGCCGTTCGCGTGTTGGGCGAGAGCGAAGTCGCGACCTGCGACAGCTGCGAAACCCTGCGTGCGACCGCTGGCAGTGGATTAACGCCGCTGATCCAGGAGGCCTACAGCGAGCGCCTCAAGGCCTTGCAAGAGCTGCTGTCTGGCTCACTGCCGCCTACCCCTGACAACCTGGTGAAAGCCTCCAGCCCGATGCTGCCGGTGACCCGTGGTGTGATCGAAGCGCTGCGCGACGATCCCGACCAGGAACTCCTGGCACGACGCCTGGCCAGTGAGACAGCCCTGTCCAGCGTGCTCGACAAGGCGCTCCTGCTACTGCGCACCCTGTTGGCGGGCAGCCACGAACCCAACATCGCTTCCGCCGAACCGGCCCAAACCGCCTTGACGAAAAACATCGACGCTCTGGAGCGCGAAATTCGCCTGCTGCAGACCGAACTGCAGGTCCGGCAGATGCTGGCCACCAACACCGCTAGCCTGGTGCTCGATCGGCATGCCGGTGGTGCCAATGCTTCGCGTACCGTCGAGCAAGGCGACCCTGAGCCGGGTCGACTCAATGATGCTGACACCAGGCGCAAATGAGCCATGAAACGCTCACTGCTATTCACTTTGCTTTCGAGTCTGGGGATTGCAGCGGTGATGATCCTGACCGCCGCACTGGTCGCCTGGATCGGCTGCACCGCGCTGGGTAGTTTCGAGGTCTGGCAGCAGGCATTCGGATCCGCACGACCTTACCTGCGGTGGTGGCGCACCCTACTTTACGCCGCCCTCTTTGCGCTCTGGTGGAACCTGCTTCGACGCTACCGACATCGACCACAGAATCGACTGCGCGTGAAACGCATCGGGACATTAGGGCTCGTGCTCTTTATCTGCGTCGAACTCACCCGACTGTGAGGTCACCCCCATGCTTATGAGCACCAACAGCTACCTGGAGTTTTACCTCTCACTGCTGGCATGGATCATCAACAACGCCCTCTGGAGCGTCCTGTCCGACACCGGGCTATTCGCCGCGCCCTTTGGTGCAATCATCCTGCAAGAATGGCTATCGGCCCGTCAGCAAGGCGCGGATGAAGGTAACAAGGGACTGCTCTCAGTGCCGCGGATCGAGAACCGGTTGTGGCTGGCCTACATCGTGGTGTTGTTCGGCTGCGCGCCGGTCTTTCCGTTGAGCCTCTCGTCAATGACGTTCGATGATGCGGCGAGCCAGCGCTGCGGTGTCAGTGTGGCCAAGCCGGCGGAAACCGCCTGGAGTGCCACCTTCAATACCATCGGCGAACGTTCCGCCAACGTACCGATCTGGTGGTTTCTGGTGCATGCCTTGAGTAAAGGGGTGACCGCTGCGGCCACCGCTGCCATCCCCTGTGCACCGGATATCCGGCAGATGCGCATGGAGATCGACAGTTCGCGCATCGACAGTCAGGTCCTGCTGCAAGAAGTCGCCGACTTCACCCGCGACTGCTATGGCTACTCCCGCTCTCGTCTGTTCACCAACCGTCCGCAGTTGGACAAGGCACAAAGTCACGACGCGTCCTGGATCGGCTCAAGCTATTTTCTCGACACGCCCGGCTACTACGATACGGATCGCTCACGTACACCGCGAGTCAGTTGGCCGTATGACGAAAGCCGCGATATTTCCTTACCTAGGTTGGAGAATGGCGCAGGCTACCCCACCTGCACGCAGTGGTGGAGTGATAGCGGTGTTGGGTTGCGCGAACGTTTGATCGAGCAGGTCGATCCCTCGCTGCTGACTCAGCTGAAAGGTTGGTTGACTGGTCGTTCGAGCAACGAGATCGAGGATGCCACCCTGCGTGAGCTGGTCAGCCCGCGCCAGCAATCGA
The DNA here is from genome assembly GCF_055409485.1 of Pseudomonas sp. A125. Taxonomy (NCBI): domain Bacteria; kingdom Pseudomonadati; phylum Pseudomonadota; class Gammaproteobacteria; order Pseudomonadales; family Pseudomonadaceae; genus Pseudomonas; species Pseudomonas sp. A125. The sequence goes on along the minus strand of NZ_JBUZVP010000015.1, from coordinate 17,788 downwards.
TGTCCATGTCGCCCGGACAGGTGTACCAGGACTATGGCTCCAGTGCCCGCGGCGGCTCGATCAATCAGGGGCTCAATAATCTGGCCACCAATACCGGGTTAGCACTGGGCTCCTTCAGCAACTTCCCGGCGATGAATGCGTTACGCGCCGCTCTGCCGATGGTGCAGGCTTTCCTAATCATGGGCGTCATCATCAGCTTGCCGTTAATTCTGCTGGTCAGTACCTACCAGTTGAAGACCGTCATGACCGTGACGTTCGCGCTGTTCACGCTGCACATGCTGAGCTTCTGGTGGGAGCTGGCGCGCTGGATCGACTCCAGCATGCTCGACACCTTGTACAATCAAGTTTCGGCTTCCAATCAACTGCTGTTATCGCTGCCCACATCCGGTTTTATGGATGGGACGGTCACGGCGCAGGTAATTGAGTATGTGATGGGGGCGATGTTCATCGTGCTACCGATGCTGTTTCTAGGGGCCATGAGCTGGGCAGGGTATTCAGTCGGCAACGGCATTCAAGGCATGTTGGCGAACGGTAGCAAAGCCGCAAGTGATTCAGCGAGCAAAGGTACGGATCAAATATTGGGTGCTGCTAAGCGCTCAATTAGATGACTTGCTGTCGCCTATATAATGCCCATTGTCGTCGAAGTCACCGATGTAGAGATCGGCACCTAGGTAGTCTGGCCCTGGATTTTTCTCTTCGTGATCGGCACCAATAAAAGCCCTGAGCCATAGCAAAGTAATGACAGCCAGCATCATCACAATGAAAGTAACCAGCCAAGCACTGACAAAGAGCAATCCTCCAATCAATGCCAATTTGGCAATCAGAAAGCTCCCGCGAACGAGTAAATTACCTGCAGGCATACCTGCCGTCACCGCACGCTCAGCCACGCGGGACTCAAACGCTTTCAACTTACGATAGCCACGCTTCACCGACATGCCACAGGTATATGCCCAGCGGTGGGCACGGGAAACCTGAACAGGGTTAGGAGTTGGCATGGTCTCGCCCTCTTCTGAGCGTTTTCATGGTTGAGACAGGAATAACAGCCTACTACTGAAAACGGTCCGTGCCTGACCGTTTATCAGTTTACCCAGCCGAATAATCTTCACTGGAAGACAGAAGACTAGCCGCGTGAAACAGCTTCTCTACAGCGATTGACCCATATAAATCGTCCGGCTAAATACAAGGTACGGATCGCTGTTATCGACAGCATCTTCCCAGGTAGCCAGAGCCTTCAAGACTACGTCACTTCGGTGATGGTTCTCCCCAAGTGCGATTAGCGTTCGGTAGCTCGCACGGTCACCGTTTCTACGGTGATGAACGCCTACTGCTCTCCTGAGCGCCTTTCGAGCTCTGCTCGCCAGGCAAATCCTCTTGTTTTTCTTCAACCCACAGCGGGGAAATCCTTTCCCCCAACGGGACAGGTTTCTTCGCGTCTTCAACGGAGGCACACCATGTCCGACTCACTTACACCGGAAATACTGAACACCCTTCGGTTGCCCATTGTGTTCACTCCTGGCGCGTGGCAACGCGTAGTACTGCTCGAGCGCTCAGGTCATCCTGAGAGGCTGCAGGTCGATCGGCTGAGCAACGTATTGCGCGCAGCCTTCGAGGCTCACCTGGCCTATCCACACGAACCTTATGTGGTGTTCGAGGTAGCCCACATCGCGCCAATGGGTCATCCACACGATGACCCGTTGCTGCAACTGAGCCTTAGCCTGCTCCTCGAGCCAAACCAACCTGGCGCCTTGCTGATAGCTCTCGCAGGAGAACACCAACGCTAAACGCATACGACCGTACTCGGCATCCAGATCCACACTCAGACGGCATGCAAGTCCTACATCAATCCAACCCATCACCCACCGGGGAACCCTCCCCGACGGGTAAGGCGTTCCTCCGTTTTCTCTCGAGGAAAATGCCATGCGCGATATCTACCAAGATGTGACTAACAAGATCGTTACCGCTTTGGACCAAGGCGTTGCCCCCTGGATTAAACCCTGGTCTCCAAGTGGCTCAGCTTACGTCAATCATCACCAACCCTACCCCATCAACGCAATCACGCGTCGCCCCTACTCGGGCATCAATTTACCTTTGCTCTGGGCCGAGGCCAGGTTGCAGGGATTCACTCAAGATCGTTGGCTGACCTTCAACCAAGCCAAAAAGGCCGGCGGGCACATCCGTAAGGGTGAGCGCAGCGCCCTAGCAGTGCTCTATAAGCCGATGGAGCGCGAGGAACAGACCGAGACAGGCCAACCCGTACTTGATGAAAACGGTCAGCCCAAGGTCGCTCACTTCGGCATTCTCAGGACGCATTTTCTGTTCAACGTCGAGCAAACGGAGGGGCTCGAAGCGCTCAATGAAACCCTGCTCGAGACGGAACTGAGTGATCCCTTCCAGGCCAACAGTGCTGCGGAAAATCTGCTGTTAAGTTCGGGGGCACACATCGTTCATCGATCTGCCGACGAAGCCTTTTACCACCCGATCAGGGATCTCATCCAACTGCCGACAAAAGGGCAATTTCACGATGAAGGTGGGTACTACGCCACCGCACTTCACGAGCTGACGCACTGGACCGGGCATCGCACTCGGTTGCAGCGCGAAGGCGTGACGTCAGTCTGTCCGTTTGGCTCGCCAGGCTACGCGTTTGAGGAGTTGATCGCCGAAATGGGCGCTGCGTTTTTATGTGCCTACTCCGGTATACAGGGAGAGCTTCGGCACGAGGGCTACATCGACTCCTGGCTCGGTCTGCTCAAGGCAGACAAGCGCGCGATCTTTCGTGCCAGTGGTCACGCCCGAAGCGCATCGGAGTATGTACTCAACTTGGAGCAGCAACTGAAGCAAGCGATCATGGATGACTCGCCTTGCATGAACGATGGAGCTTAATCGATACCTCACCGTTGCAAACGCTTCAAAGGGCCTGACACGAGTTGGGCCCTTTTTTATGCTCAGAAGAAAGGCTCCATGCCGCGGGACTCTGACGCAAAGAACAAGAGAGGCGCGCACACCAGCAGCCTGTCATTCCGCATCCAGGTTCTGCGCCAGAAAATCCACCAGCTCGAGTGGTCTCCGGCTGTCGATCACCTTGTAGATCAGATCGCGCTTACTGCGCGGCAACTTCTTGACCACGCTCTTCGCCGAGGCCCTGACGGCTTCGTCTGTCCCATGGATACGTGCCGCAAGGAGCAGCACAAGCGTGGCGTCAGTCAGATTCATGGCAAGCCCCGAGAAAATTCGCACCGCAGTGTACCGACTCTTGTCTTTTTCGTACCAGCCCCCAACAAAACGATGCCTAGCAGTATCCATATTCCGATTGCGGCACAAAGGGACACAAGCCAAAAGGTCGGGTAAGGGTTGAAAGGGGAATGGGGACTCAAGGGTAAGAGCTCTATCCGAAAAGGCTAAAAGGCCACTGACCTACCATTTCCTGGGAGGCACCGATGCTCAGTCTGTTTCGCCACAAAAGGCAGAAGTCCCCTCCGACACCAGCCATAAGCGTCGCTGAAGGTTACCTGCCCATCGAGTTGCCCCATAACTTGTTAGCAGCGGAACACCGCCGCCAGTTGCTCGATCGCATCTGGCAGTACACCGCCCTCTCCCATCAGCAGTTCAGCCAGCTCTATTTAAATCCGATCCATCGCTACGCCGAACTGGTCCAACAACTCCCGGCCAGCGAGACGCACCACCATGCTTATCTTGGCGGCATGCTCGACCATGGACTGGAACTGGTCGCTTGCAGTTTGAAACTGCGTCAGTCGTATCTACTTCCCACCGGCGCCGCGCCCGAAGACCAAGCCGCCCAGACCGATGCCTGGTCGGCGGGTATTGCTTATGGTGCCCTGCTGCATGATATAGGCAAGATCGCCGTGGACCTGCTGGTCGAACGCCAGGATGGCCGTCTTTGGCATCCTTGGCAGGGCCCGCTGGATCGGCCCTACCGCTTTCGTTACCTCAAGGGTCGTGACTATCATTTGCACGGTGCTGCCGCAGGCTTGCTTTACACCCAGATTCTTGACCGACCAATCTTGGACTGGCTGAGTGGATTTCCATCGCTGTGGGCCAGCCTGCTGTATGTCCTGGCCGGCCAATACGAGCGCGCCGGCGTGCTGGGCGAGTTGGTGATTCAAGCCGACCGCGTCTCCACCGCGCAGAATATTGGAGGCAACCCAAACAAGGCGCTGCAAGCGCCGATTCATTCGCTGCAACATCACTTGATCAGCGGACTGCGTCATCTGGTTCAACACGAGCTAAAACTCAACCAGCCAGGAGCCGCGGGTTGGTTGACTCACGACGCACTTTGGCTCGTCAGCAAGGCCGTCACCGACAAGCTGCGAGCCTATCTGCTGTCGCAATCGATTGAGGGTATTCCCTCATCCAACATCGCGGTCTTCGACGAACTCCAGTCGCATGGACTGGTCGAGTCTACTGCCGAAGGCAAAGCCATCTGGACCGCGCTCGTCGTACAAGGAAACTGGGAGCAGACCTTTACCTTTCTGCGCCTTCAACCGGCGTTGATCTGGGGGAACGAAGACCGGCCCGAGGCCTTCAACGGAACGGTGAGCGTGGCAGCTGATGACCATACAACTGACGCTCCGGTATCACCACCAGCCCCCAAGGCTGTCAATACAAAGTCAACTCAAAACCCATCGCAGCCAGATCCCATGGCGCTGGAGGATGCCGACTATCTCGGCACGCTGTTGGATATGTTCGATTTGGAAGAGTCTGAGGTCAGTGACTCATCGTCACCAAGCACTTCCGAAATTTCAAATCCCTCGTCGAAAGACCCCGGTCAGGCATTCCTGAATTGGGTCAAAGAAGGGATCCAGAGCCACAAGCTGATCATCAATGACAGCAAGGCCAAGATTCACACGGTGGATGGTACCTTTTTCTTGGTCACGCCTGGTCTTTTCCAACGCTATGTTCAGGCGTGTCCTGGTATTTCACAGGGGGCCGACCAAGAATTTGAAAAGTGGCGCTGGGTCCAGAAGCAGTTCGAAAAACTGAAGATCCACAGGAAGCGTGACAACGGCATGAACATCTGGGTGTGCAAAGTACAAGGGCCTAGGAAGAAATCGACCTTGAAGGGGTATCTGATTGGGGAGCCGACTTCACTTTTAACATCGATACCACCAAACAACCCTTTCCTCGCGTTTGATGATGGCTAGCGACCTAGCATCGATAGCCCAGGCTCGACTGGTTTCTTAGGTATTTCTTTGGCAAGAAAACGTCCAAGATCCACTGTTTTTTGCCACCTACAATTCAGGCCTACAGATCTTTCAGTCCATGACCTGCACTTCTCGGAACGTTTCGCTCTGCTCCAAAGCCGCGCTTCGGCGATCACCAAGATCAATCAAGGGTAAGCGTACGCCGAACTCACCTTGCGCGACTCAGGCAGGCGCCCACTGATGCGGCAGCAGTTGGCCGACCTCACTCGCCCGTTGCGTCGGCAGGCGTGTCAGCACGTCCTTGAGATAGGCATACGGATCATGCCCGTTCATGCGGGCCGACTGGATCAGGCTCATGATCGCCGCCGCGCGTTTGCCGCTGCGTAGCGACCCGGCAAACAACCAGTTCGAGCGCCCCAGGGCCCATGGACGAATCTGGTTCTCGACCTGGTTATTGTCGATGGGCACAGCACCATCCTCGACATAGCGAGTCAGTGCCTGCCAGCGTTTAAGGCTGTAATCCAAGGCTTTCGCCGTGGCCGATCCGTTGGGCACAAGATCACGCTGGGCCAGTATCCAGTCATGCAGTGTATCGAGGATCGGTGAAGCCTTTTCCTGTCGTATTCGCCAGCGTTCTTCATCGCTCATGTCCCGTGCTTGCCGTTCGATTTCGTACAGGCTGCCCATCGCGTGCAGTGCTTGTTCGGCCAACTGGCTTTTGTTTGCAGCGTGCAGATCGAAGAACTTGCGGCGGGCGTGGGCCATGCAGCCGATTTCGGTAATGCCTTGCTCGAAGCTGGCCTTGTAGCCAGCGAAGTCGTCGCAGACCAGCTTGCCATTCCACTGACCAAGAAAATTGCGCGCATGCTCGCCGGCACGGCTGGGACTGAAGTCATACACCACGGCCTTCAGATCGGCGAAGGGTGTGGTGCTGTAGGCCCAGACGTAAGCCCGATGGGTTTTCTTCTCGCCTGGGGTGAGCATTTGCACCGGGGTTTCGTCAGCGTGGATCACGCGTTGGCCCAGCACGGCTTCGCGCAGGGCATCGACTAGCGGCTGGAGCTGCACGCCGGTTTGTCCGACCCACTGCGCCAGTGTCGAGCGAGCGATGGCCAGGCCGGCACGGCCAAAGATTTTCTCTTGCCGATATAGCGGCAAGTGGTCGGCGAATTTGGCCACCATCACGTGAGCCAGAAGGCCGGCGGTGGGGATGCCCTTGTCGATCACCTGGGCCGGCACGGGGGCCTGGATCAGTGTTTCGCACTGGCGACAGGCCCATTTCCCACGCACATGCTGTTCGACGGTGAAAACGCCCGGCGTGTAATCCAGCTTTTCGCTGATGTCTTCACCGATGCGTTGCAGCTGGCAGCCGCAGGCGCATTGGGTGTTCTCCGGTTCGTGGCGGATCACGGTGCGCGGAAATTGTGCCGGCAGCGGTGTGCGCTTGGGCTGTTGGCGGGGTTCGGCTGGAGCAACCGGGGGATTGACAGCTTTCAGCTCCGCCTCGATGGCGGCGATGTCAGTGTCGAGCAGGTCGTCCAGCAAGCTACCCTGGTCAGGGCTCAGTTGCTCGCTACGCTTGGCAAACTTGTGCCGTTTGTACCAAGCGATTTCGTGTGTGAGCTGCTCAATGATGGTTTGATCACGGTGGATTTTCTTGCCCATCACGTCGACCTGCGTCAGCAACTGCGCGGCCAGTGTGCGCAGTTGCTCAGCTGTCAGTTGGTCGAGATTGGGCGAGGAGTTCATGCTGCTGATTGTGCCAGAGCAGACGCTCTGCGCAGATACACCGATGGGCTAATGGCCGGTGCTACAGCACTGTGATCGCGCCGCCCGCACCGACCCGCTGCCAGGGCAGCCCCAGTACCAACGCCTGAAGTTGCTCGGTGTCGAGTTCAACTTCCGAGCCGTGGCGGATGCCTGGCCAGTGAAACTTGCCCTGGTTCAATCGCCGCGCGGCCAGCCAGATACCCACGCCGTCATGCACCAGGACTTTCATGCGGTTGGCGCGGCGATTGGCGAACAGATAGGCGCAGTGCGGCTTCGCCGCACCGAACACCGCCACCACGCGGGCCAACGCGGTTTCAGTGCCCGCGCGCATATCCATGGGTTCGGTGGCGAGCCAGATACTATCGATACGGATCACTGGGCGAGCCCCCGGACAAAGCGGGCGCATCCTTCAGGATCGGAAGCTGGCCATTTCACTGTGATCGATTGCTCGCCCAGCGGTAGCTCGATAATCACAGCTGGTTCAACTGGTCGTTTTGGCGTAACTCTCGCAGGAACGAACGCCGGCAACGCCGCTGGCAGTTGATCTCGATAAAGCGGTAGCCACTTGCGAATGACGTTGGCATTGATGCCGTGGCGGATGGCAACGCTGGAAACGGTCGCACCGGGTTGCAGGCACTCCTGAACAACCTGGGCCTTGAACGGTTTGGGGTAAGAGCTTCGTTGGCGCATGGAAATCCCGGCGATAAGGGCTATCGCGTCCGCTTAAAAATACGCGGACACCATCGTCCTTAATGCTGGAGTTCGGAAGGTGAGTTGGCCGGACGGATACAATCAAGGTATCAAGTATGCGGAGCAATCCTTCAGCCTGGTCTTGGCAGAGAGGATAATGTTTATCAGCAAGCCGCTGGATCACAGCGGCTAGCGCTCTCTCTTCAGCAGGTTCGGATCACCTAATCGTCCACAAAAAATAGCAGGCAGGTCACCATCTTATATGGCAGAAACTTCGCAATCTCACTCGCACGTTGCGTTGGGAGGCGCGTCAGCACCTCTTTGAGAGATCGAGAATTAACCGACAGCATGAAGCGCAGTCTCTTGCTTGAACGAGAACCGCTCCGAGATGCACACGCTATCTCGACGAGGACCTCGTGATAGCTCAAGTGTCAGGAGGCTATCCTCGGGGAATGCAGGACTGAGCTCTAGTTTGAGGTACTCGAAGAGTTGGCGGTCATGGACAGCTATTACAACCTGCCGACCATGTTCCTTTGACAAGGTCTTCAGAAGTGCCGCGAAGTGGGCGATATGCACGTCGTCCATCGATTGCACCGGGTCATCGAGAATGAGGCACGGTAGATCACGCGGGACTGATAGATGCAAGGCGATAAACAACGAGAGGGCTCCGGTATTAAGATTACCTGCGCTCAGCATTGCACCTGGTGTCCCACCGGCTTCGCCTCCATCTCTATGCTCAGTAATTAATTTAGGCTGGAGCCTCTGAGTGGATGATTCTGGAATGCGAAATGCCGGTACAAATGGTTCGCCTGGCGCCAAGCGTACAAAGAGATCGCGCCACACAAGGTTGAGCCGATCATTGAATTCCCGACGAATAATTGCGGAACGCACCTTATCAACGGCACTACGGATCGTGTTGCCCTGCTCGCGTAGGACTTGCGCCCGCTCGAGGGCAACGTTAGCGAATTTCCAAGATTCGTCATCGGCAGAAATCCTTGCATCCACTTCTAATCGTTGCCTAATCGCGGCGCGAATCGTAGCGATTAGATCGGCAGCCTTTCGCCGCAATGAAAGACGCTTTTCAAATCGCGCCGCCTGGGTAGCCAAAAGCGATTCCAACCTAGTCGCTCCGGCCTCGAAGGACTCTCCTTCACCTAACTCAGGTGCGCGAATTGAAAGCGCAAAATCATTCAAAATGTCGTGCGCTGCGACTAGAGAAACATCGCGGATCTGGGCGTCGCTCACTGAACGACGCGCGGCGACATCGGCCGCGCGTAATTTTCCACCCAACTGCAATGCGTCGAAAATACTCTTGAGTTCGCTGATCAGAACATTGATAACAGCTAGCCGCCGGTCAAGGTTAGCTAGGTCACTCTCTTCAGGACTGCGCGCCGCAATCGTCTCAATGTCTCGCTCCAGTCGCTCAATGACGACTTGCATTTCACTGCGCGCACGTCCGAGTGTCAGTAATCGCTCTGCCGATGCAGATAAACTTCGAACCTTGTCATGGACATGTTCGCTTAACGGAGCCAAGCCCGTTTCGGTGAAATTTCGATCGCAAACTGGACACGTATCATCAGCAATAAATGATGTCAGCTCCGAAAGCGCCGCCGCCAGGCTGCCAGCACTACTGGATAAAAGAACGACTTCTTCATCTATCGTGTTCCTCTGGCGCAGAGCCACATCACGTTCATCTTGCGCTTTCGCGCGCCCTGCAATATCAGTCCGTGCTTGAGTAACACGTTCAGAAACATGCTGCTGCTCAGTGCTTAATCGCACCAGTGCCGTTTCTGCGAATTGCTCCGGGTCGCTTGGAAGCGAAATATTTGATAACACCTCTTCGACACGACTGCGTAGAGATTTGACTTGATCTCCATATGTCGCTTCCCAATGCGAAAACTCCTCACTGGCTTCATCCGCGCCAATAGTAATGAGGTCCACGGTGGTTCCGGTTGCAGCCTGCGCCCCCTCAATTTCACGCCGAATGGAAGCTAGTTTTCGTTGCTGGTCCGTCAGTAGTGAAAAAGCATCCGCGTCTTTGTCATCTGAAAGGCTAGTGGCAACTTCATCGAGTGTTTCTTCCCGCACCTCCACGGATAATTCCAACTCCGCACAGAGGATTGCAATCTCATCAGCCACGGTTTGAACTTGCTCGTTTAAAACTGAGTGTGCCTTGCGTTGTTCGGTGAGCAGGCGATCTAGGCGTAATTTTTCATTTTCCGCAGTAAGCCAGCCTTCCACACTTTTGCGGACGTTGCGCACATCTGCAAGCGGCTTTAGCCCAGCTTCGAGCGCGTCAAGGCGATCCAGTCCTAGAAGTTTGGCTACAAATTGAGCTAGAGGGGATGTCGCATCGTGCCCCGCTTCTTGATAGATCTGAAGCAACTGACCAAGCAGAGCCTGCGGTAGGAATGCCCGCTCGCGGAAGAATGTCGCACGCATATTGTCAAGCGCGTTGATGGACTGCGCACCGGTTACATTGAGAGTAGCGTTGAAACTTTGTTCTAATATTCCGCTGATGGCCCGCAACAGAACACTGCCCTCAGAAGCTGATCGATGAAGTAGTTGCTTCTCATAGCTGGGATCAGCGCGCTCCAGCGAATGAACCTTCCCTGTCAGGGCGAGTTCGATAGCTGAAAGAATGCTCGTCTTTCCCGCACCGTTTTCACCATGGATAAGCACAACCTTGGCGTCAAGCGGTGCATGAATCTTTCCGCGGATGCTTCGGAAATTGTTGATGTCGAGGCTTTTAAGAATGAAATCGCTCAAGACTGCTTCGCTCCCAGATCGGATTGGAAGGCACCGCTGATCACCTGTGAAATGGTATCGATCACCGCTTGCTCTCCGTCTGTTGATGCGGCGATAACAGCATCTATTAGTTCGCTATTAGTGTTTGCGGAAAGCGCAAGAATAAGCTGTTCTAAGGCAGGGCCATTACCAGTTGGGGATTGTCCTATCGGAGCAGGAAGCGTAAGCGGTAGTAGCACACGTATACAATCGTCCAACTGGCGTTGCGCAGCCTCGCCTGTCGGCCTCCCTTGATCATCAAGTGAGACTCCTTCGACATGCAGTACACGGCAGATTTCAGACAGAGCCTCAATCCCCTCCACCAGCACTGCACCTGCAAGGACTACCGTCACCACATAACGTGAGCCGGTTACGTCGAGCGCGCGACTTAACGCTTCGACACGTTGTTTGACACTTGCGCCTTCGCGGTCACCGTGCCCCCCCGTTGTTGTGTCGACCACTAGCACTAGATCTAGCGCCCTACCATCGTGGCCACGCATCGCAGCGGTGAACGCGAACTCCACACCAGCAACCTTGAAAGGGATCGTCAAGTCAGTGTAATCAGCGCCGTGAAGTCGCTCCTGAATCGCATGTATGATAGGTGCAACACTCACAGCATCATCTCCTTAACAAACTCCTGCTGTAATGTCGCGGCATCACCACAGTTCGCGAGTAGATTACCGAGGCTGACATGCGTTTCGCCAATGCGTCCGGTTCGTCCCGGAGCAGCACGGACGCGTCTCGCACTCCCTCCGTTCCCGCCCATCTGATACCAGGCATCGTCAGCATGTAGGATGATTGCATTGTTGTCGGCGAATCCACCGTTCATTTTTAAAGCGATCGCCTCAGTGGCCGACTTCACGACAAAAATTGGTCGATTTATTCCGTCAGGACGTAATGCGCACGCAGATATTGCCCCTGACTTCAGATCTTCATCCGCGGGTTTATAAATATCCCAAAGCCCCGTTTCTCGCCCATATTGCAACAGCGACAAGGCGACCCCAAGACGTCCCAAACCCATAGCTTTGGCGTTCTGGTCAGTGGCGATGAGGTTGAGAGTTGAGTTGCTTAACGTCTCGTAAGCGTCCGCGCTTGAAGGTAGGCGGCCACTTCGAAACAAAGAGAGCATACGGGACCATTGCCTGACAGCTTGGTTTACAACGTCAGTCCGGTTCCAATCCCCAGGAGTGGGAACTGCAAGCTCTGCTATGTCATCTCGTAACGACTTCAGGAAAGACTCGAGTTCGCTTGCAACCAGGCCTTTACCGATTTCGGTAAGAGCAAGCTGCATTAATGCAGTGATCTTATCGCCGAGGACCTTAAGAACTAGCGCGATTAATACCTTTTCACCCCAGGCGCGCAGCAGCGTAGCTTCATGAATGGCAGCGGCATTTTCGTTGTATACCTCACCATAAGAGAGGCGTAACACATCTCGCTGTCCCTGCTGGATCTTATCCTCACAGAAAATATGCGCTGGAGCAGCCGGCGCACACGGCCAAGGCCATGCATGCGCCGCCTTGGCTCGCGCGAAAAGAGTCTGGAGATTGTTGTCTTGGATCGATAGTCCGAGCACGAGCGTTTTTTGAGCTGTTGCAAGCCCGACGACAGCATTGCACATAGCTAAGAACTCAGGCTTCTCCGGCCAATCCATTATCTGGGTGTAGCTTCCGGTTAAGAATCGGCGAAAAACTAATGGCTCACGCGAAGCATGCACAATGCAGCCATGAAACTTCAGCAATCGTGCCCGCCCGGCAGGCCCCCTAAGCTGGTCGGGGTCAACGACCACCTGCAGCACACCAGGAACACGATTGCTCAAACGATCGACCGCGGCCTCTATAAATCCGTCCCAATTCGCCGAGGCGACCGACTGTACTGCCCCCTCTAGAATTAGTATCGCAATACAAAGATGTTCGGCGGCAGGCGGCGCGGGATCTTGGAAGGCCAGCCTGATATTGATCGCATCCCACAGGATAAAGTCAGCGTTCGTTCCCACGATACGAATGTCAAGAACACGCGCGTACTTGTTCCAGAGCCGGTCAATGATGCTGTCATGCTCTGGCCAAGACGCGAGCGGTTGTACGTACTGCGCCTGAACTGTCGCGGGCTCTATCTCAGCAAGCCCGAGGGCTTCTTCAAGTGCGGGCAAGTACGCAGCGGCAGTCCCAACTGCAACTGCCCTCTCTCGAATATAATCGAATGCTCGTTCTATGAGGTTACCGAGGTTTGGAGCTCGCCTTGAAATCCCTGAACCTACCCATAGCGCAAATTCGCCATTCGCGACCGCGTTGGCAGCCGGAGCGAAATCGGACTCGAGTTTCTCAAGCACCTCACGCACCGCAATGTCATTAGCCGTTGGAGCTGGAGCCATGTCTACCACTTCTCCCTGTTATGACATCGTCGTATTACTTTCGGACATGGACAATATAGCCATCTCAGAGCGCATTGATATAGAGAGTTTTTGCAGTTCCTCCTTGGCTACCGGAGTATTCGTGTTCATTTGCGTCGTCCATCCTCTGCGGAGGAAATGTCGAAGATGCTTGAAGAGCGTTGCCAGGCGTTCGCACAAGGGCGTGTAAAAATTGTGGTGCTCGATCTGGCACGTAGTGATGCCAACGCTGGAGCCGAACCACGCCCTGCTATATGTCAGCCTTAACCGATGTCAGCCTTAACCGCCAATCCCCCTCATGGTGGATGGACGCACACTGAACGCCACCCAGCTCCACCTTGGTTTTCTGTCAGAAATTGCCATTCGCAATCGCTCGCATATTGGCTGCGATTGGGGGCAAAAATGGGGGCATAACGCAATTTTTTTGACCTGAAACTACCGCTCTAGAGGTAAGTCAAAATGTTCTTTGGCTTGCCTGAGAGTATCTAACCCTCTCTGGACGGTCGAATTAGTTGTTTGCTGGATCGCTTCGTAGCGATAAACGGGCGCAGCGATCATGAGTTACACCACCTCCTGGGAAACGATCCGTTGCGTGCTAACCGGCCCCATGAGCACTGCGCTAGCTTCTCAACGGTCGTGGGGCCGCCTGCGACCACGTTCTACTGGCCATCTTGGCAGACAGGTGATAGCTGCCCCGTTCTCTGAGGAACAGAGCATCTCGAAAGGCTATGCCAGTGTCGGTACGTCCGTGCGGTACAAACCGGCGCCAATCGGATCATCAAGGGCGAACCCCGTACTGTCGGCTGACCGTCCTGGCCTTGTGCGTGGCCAGACTCCGTCCCACAAGACCCTTACCCCAATATGAAGTGATGGCACGAAGCCTTCCATCGAAGATCTATGCGCCCTATACTGTTTATACATACAGATCAACCTGCGCGTCCCATCTTCTCCCGCTTTAACCAGATTGGAGCAATTGATGCCATCAACCGACTTCATGGAATTCAAGACTTTCGCTGACATCCAAGGTCACTTCGAAATCGCCCTAGATCTGCTGCTTAAGAAAGAGAATTTCAGCCACGGAGTGTGGCCTTATAAACTCTATCAACCTGAAGCAAGCTGCCAGTATGAAAAGCTTGGTAAACGATGTGCTCAGCAGCACCAAAAAGGTTACGTCGTTGGTTGTACCGATGGTTCCGTGGTCCTGATCGGCCATTGCTGCGCTCACAAGTACCTCAGCCTGGATGATGAATCGGTCAAAGCAGGCTTCAAGCAGCTTGACACGAACCAGCGGCAATCAATCCGCCGTCGTAAGGTGGAATCCCTGCTCAAGAAGCGGCAATCCTACGTAGAGCAGGGCAAAGCCCTTCACATGCAACACAGGGATTTGCAAGCGCGAATCACTGAGTTGTACAACACACTCCCCCGGCAGATTTGGCATAAATTAATCGACCGCTGGAAGACGAATAGGCTGGAGGTGGTCTGGGAATATCAGATAACCAAGACAGGTACCTATAATGGAAAGAAGGTTGTCGAGAGAACCTGGTACCCGAGTTCCTACGGCAAGCTCAACGGGTTGGGAGCATGGCTTGAACTGGACTATCAAACGTACGCCGGGCAGATATCAGACTACCGTAAACAGCTCGAACTCATCCCTGCCAAAGATCATCTGACTAACGCTGAAATCGATCACGCTGAGGCCACTCTCAATAACGTGGCTGCTATCACGAGCATGGAGCGAGAGCTCGGAGCTCTCTCCAAAATGCTGAGCGACTTTTCCGAGCCATCCAATTTGGTACGTGCAGTTCAGCTCACCAGCAATCAAGCCGTTCGGGCGGAAACTGTAGTCGCTGTGCACCGGTTGACGGGGAAAACTCTAGCGATGACGCCCGAAAGGTTCGTTGCGGATATTGATGTAGCTCTGAAGCGCAAACACGATGCAACCGGATTACGTATTCAGCAGTGACGAACGTTAGGATGGCCTGGGTTAAGAAACAGCATCACTCACAGCAAGCCCAGTACTATCCGATCTAGCAGGGCAAACTAGCGTCAACCGTGATTTAGCACGCGCCTTAGGATGGCGGACCTGGTGTACATCAGCACTCATCTTTCAGGCACCCAGCTTGCATCGCCCGGTCTGGACATAGGTACCCTGATGAGTGCGGTGACGAAACCGGCTGATCGGGTGGCCTTCGCTGGCGACGCTGTGTCCAAGACGAACCTCATAATCCAATAGCCCGGCGTATAGCGACAAGGGCGAATATGCTGGCCTTAAAGCTCGAACAGCCTTAGGTACTTCGCTGAAGGCTCACCGGACACGCCGTCGTTGATGCGTTCCGGGTCTACAGCAACCCTATGCTGGCGATAACATCCTCAGCTCATCGTCCCAAACTGACATTTGTCTGATAAAAAGGAGTTTTCAATGCAATTAACCGTTCGGCAGCACTATGTGCCTCGGGTCTATCTTCGTGCGTGGGCTGATTCAAATGGAAATCTGGCAGTTGATGCTAAAGCAGGGGGACAGAGAATCCACCCTCAGCCTGAGGCGATCTGCTTGGAAAGATATTACTACGAGGACCCGGCCAACCCTCCTACGAATGAACTTGAAAAAAAATTTTGTGATTCCGAAGGAGCGTTTGGACGAGTGCGCGACTTTCTTACGTTCGTGCAGGGCAACGCTATCGCAGATGGGCAACCTGTAGCGCGGACGCTGGCAAGCGCTTTAATGGGCCTTCCAGACTCTCTGAGCGCGCTGAAAGATTTTGCTGCTACGGCATATTTCCGTACTCCGGCGGCGCTTGCACAAATGAAGCGGGAGCTTGCTGATGACAACTCCGAAGCAGCTAAGGAAGCACTAGAGAGCCTCACTTCTCCCTATTTTTTTGGCCAGCAGGCGTTTGACTCTACGCTATTGGACCGCTTTCGAAACCTCCACGTTGTACTGATGCACTCGCCCAATCGCAGATTGGACACAGGTGATTGGCCCTGCTTCCCAGTCGCTGGTGGGACCGGCCATGCAAGCTTTGCTTATGACATCGGCCGGCATGATTCTGCAGTCGCGGTTATGGTTATCACGCCGACGCTCGCGGCAATGTTTCTTCCCAACATCGACAATAAACAACCAATCGTCATCCCTGGAGAGATGCCTTTAGCTCTTGCCAAGCAGACGAACGACATGGTTTTTAGATTCGCAGAGCGGTGGGTCATCCGCGGTTAGGCCCCAGGCAGGATCCGCTCAAGCAAGTGCAGGTCCAAAGACGTGGTCACCCACCCTTTCCGCAGACCGTGCACGAACACGCTTGCGAAGGTCTTGCTGTTGGCGCTGGCGTCGAATTGACCCATTGGCCGATGCCATGATGTTCCAACAGCAATCCGCAAAAAACCAGCACTGGTAGCGGTTCATAAGGTAGAAGCTTGGATCAGTATGGTTTCAGCAACTGGGTCAATGCTGTGCTGGCGATAACACCTGCGGCTAAGAATCGAGCATCTCTGCAGCTATGCCACTGCACTGTTCGAGAAGCGCCGCTATCACAATTTGTAACTTACTCGCATCATAGGCACCTGATTCAATAGTTTCAGGGGTGATCTTATAAAACGCCTTCGCGTAGCTATCTTTGTAGTCGAGCGAGCCTTGGTAAATATCCAGCGACTCCTTGTAATTCGTCCAAGTGACCTGCGGTGATGGACGGCCCTCCAACCTGAGGTCGAGGTAACACTCGATAGCCGCCGCGCAGCCGTTGATATCAGCATTCGCAACCCCACTAGGCCCGTTGGCCGGGAAATCGCGCAGCTCATCCAGGTCGGGTAGCACCATCACTCTCATGTTTACTGGGAATTTGAAGCGTTGAAGGAGGCTTCGGTAGGTATCAATGCCTTCGGCATCGTTGTCTAACAGGAAGATCACACGATTGTGAACGTCAATTTTTACCAACCCTTCAGCGAATTTCGAAAGATTTCCAGTGCCGGAGAAAGGGTGACGCTCTTCGATATCGATGAAGCGGAAAAAATCCTCGATATCTGGCCTTAGCAGCGATAGGCCGCGCTTCAAAATGTGAGTATCAGATGTGCCTTCAGTCGCGATCAAATAAGTCTGGGTTCGACGCGCGCTGCCGACGAAATCCTCGTTTCTTGCCCAGCCGGCATCAACGAAGATGCCGTAATCCCAGACAACGTCTTCGTTCAGGTTGGCAGGATTTTCAGCAACGACCCGAAGGGTTGAATACGGGCTCAAGAAGCCGATCAGAGAGCCGAAGTGGCGGCGCTCGGAATAACCTCCGATGTCGCGGTCAAAAACCCCGCTCGGCAATAGCGAAACCGCTGGATCAGCGGCGAAGCGGCCTTGTCCCTGCGCATGCTCAGCATCATAGCCGTCTACATACTCATTTTTAAGGTCCCTCAAAGCATGCGCCTTGATGAAGTCGACAAACTGTTCGAACGTCAAACGCTCGGGCCGTACTTCGGTGGGTTCATACTCGGCGAACTGGTCGCGGTCGAGCACGACCTGCTTTTCATACTCCGATTTGACTGATCCCATTGTGTACCCGAGTAGCTCCAGCCGTGACACCATGGAACCAAGAGTTCGGCAAAAACATAACTCCATTTGGTGAAGGCCTTCAGGGCTATGGGCGTAGTCGTAATCAATATTGCCGTGACGGCGGAACCGGCGGTCGCTCTCCTGATAGAGCATACCGTGGTCCATACCCATGTAGCCCGTATTATAAGTGAGATCAATATCGCCCACAGACAGTGTGATTGGAGTGCTCATGAAAACCTCATCACCTAGCGTTGATCTGCTATTGATATCCCGATGCTGGCCGCAATGGCGGTACACCAGACATTCTCCAACTTTAGAACCGAGATAGCGCCCGTCGATACCAAACACCTTCCCAAAGCGGCGATATGAGTAATTGCATGGACTTGACCACCCATTTGCATTCGACTTGACCAGGCGTTTGCATCGGACGTGACCAGTGCACATGATATCCATGACTGGCTGGAC
>NZ_JBUZVP010000014.1:0-197344 GCF_055409485.1 Pseudomonas sp. A125 | reverse complement strand
GTGCTTAAATCTGCCAAGGCGGATAAACGGACTTGAAGATGACTTTAAACGGGGTTTTAAACGTAGACCTTGAAAGGCATGGCTGTAAGAGCGGAACCCATATCAGCCGTTACCGCAGCAACGGATATGTACACCACCCACCGACCCCATCAACAGTGCCTAACCGCAAACCCTCGGCGGCCTTGCAGGCCGCCAGTGTGGACGAAGATCAGGCGAGTCCCAGGAACGAAGCGGCCGGCTTCAATCTGCTGCTTCAACGCCAACAGCGCCTTGCCGGTATACAGCGGCTCCAGTGGCAGCCCGCAGGCTTGCTCGGTGGCCTCGATAAACCCCAGCAACTGCGGATCAACCTTGGCAAAACCACCCCGGCTGGCCTCCAGCAACTCATAACCATCCTGCACCAGCGCCTGCACCTGCTGCGCCACCCCATGGTCGTCGGGCACCGCCAACGCACCGTACACCGGATGCGCACCCACCTCGGCCAGCACCAACCCCGCCAACGTGGTGCCAGTGCCTGCTGCCAGCCACCAACCGTCATAGCCCGCCCAGCCCAGGCCGCTTAATTGCGCCCGCACCTGACTAACCAATACCCCGCAGCCCAACGCACCGGCCAAGCCACCGCCGCCTTCGGGCACCGCGTGCAGGTTCGGATATTGCTCGCGCCACGGCAGCCAGAAGTCCGGCTCATTGCGCGCACGATAGCCGCCATAACCCAACCAATGCAGCTGCATGCCAAAGGCTTTGAGATCGAGCACCGTGGGCGTGTCTTGCGGATGGCCACGCAGCAAGCCAACGGTCGGGAAGCCGAAGCGTTTCCCGGCCGCCGCCAGTGCATGCAGATGATTGGAGTAGGCCCCGCCCAGGCTAATGATGCCGGTAGCACCTGCCGCCCGGCCTTGCGCCAAGTGCTCGGTAAGCTTGAACCATTTGTTGCCGCTGATCAGCGGGTCGATGCGGTCCAGGCGCAGCACCGCCACCTCCACCGACCCCATCCAGTCGAGCTTCAGGAGTTCAAGGGGCGCGCGGGGAAGCCAGTCGAAAGGACCCATGAGGGCAGTTCTGCACAAGAAAAGGGGCGGTAGTCTACCACCGCCCCTTTTGCGTGTTTACAGCTCGGCCGCCAGGCGCGAACCCTGGTTGATGGCGCGCTTGGCATCCAGCTCGGCCGCCACGTCCGCACCGCCGATCAGGTGCACGTTCTGCCCGGCCGCGACCAGGCCGTCGTGCAATTCCCGCAAAGGATCCTGGCCGGCGCAAATAACGATATTGTCCACCGCCAGCACCTTCGGTTCACCCTCGGCGCCGATGCGGATGTGCAGGCCTTCATCGTCGATTTTCAGGTACTCGACACTGTTGAGCATTTGCACCTGCTTGTTCTTCAGGCCCGTGCGATGAATCCACCCAGTGGTCTTGCCCAGGCCGTCGCCAACCTTGGAAGCCTTGCGCTGCAACAGGAACACTTCGCGCGCCGGCGCATGGCGCTCGGGCTTGATCCCGGCCACACCGCCGCGCGCTTGCAGATGGGTGTCGATGCCCCACTCTTTCCAAAACGCCTCGCGGTCCAGGCTGGTGGACACACCCTGATGCACGAGGAATTCCGACACGTCAAAACCGATACCGCCGGCACCGATCACCGCCACGCGATGGCCCACCGGCTTGCGCTCCAGGATCACGTCCAGGTAGTTCAGCACCTTGGGGTTTTCCACGCCCGGGATCGCCGGCGTACGCGGCGCGATGCCGGTGGCGAGGATGACCTCGTCGTAACCGCCCGCAACCAGTTGCTCAACGTTGACCCGGGTGTTCAGGCACAGCTCGACGTAAGTGGTCTGCAACTTGCGCTTGAAGTAGCGCAGGGTTTCAAAAAACTCTTCCTTGCCCGGAACGCGCTTGGCAATGTTGAACTGGCCACCGATCTCGCTGGCCGAATCGAACAGGGTCACCTGATGCCCGCGCTCGGCGGCAACGGTGGCAGCCGCCAGGCCCGCAGGACCGGCACCGACCACGGCGATTTTCTTGATCTGCTTGACCGGCAGGTAGTTGAGCTCGGTTTCGTAGCAGGCACGCGGGTTGACCAGGCAGGTGGTCAGCTTGCCGCCGAAGGTGTGGTCCAGGCAGGCCTGGTTGCAGCCGATGCAGGTGTTGATTTCATCGGCGCGGCCTTCGGCGGCCTTGTTGACGAAGTCCGGGTCAGCCAGGAATGGGCGAGCCATCGACACCATGTCCGCATCACCTTCGGCCAGAATCTGCTCGGCAATTTCCGGGGTGTTGATGCGGTTGGTGGTGATCAGCGGGATCTGCACTGCACCGCGCAACTTGGCGGTGACTTTGCTGAACGCGCCACGCGGCACTTTGGTGGCGATGGTCGGGATGCGCGCTTCGTGCCAGCCGATACCAGTGTTGATAAGGGTCGCACCGGCCTGTTCGATGGCCTTGGCCAACTGCACGATCTCTTCCCAGGTGCTGCCGCCTTCCACCAGGTCGAGCATCGACAGGCGGAAGATAATGATGAAATTCGGGCCTACTGCTTCGCGCACCCGGCGCACGATTTCCACCGGCAGGCGCATGCGGTTTTCATAGCTGCCCCCCCAACGGTCGGTGCGGTGGTTGGTGTGGGCGGCGAGGAACTGGTTAATGAAATACCCTTCGGAGCCCATGATTTCGACGCCGTCGTACTCGGCCACCTGAGCCAGTACCGAACAGGTAACGAAATCATTGATCTGCTTTTCGATGCCTTCTTCGTCCAGCTCCTTGGGCTTGAACGGATTGATTGGCGCCTGGATCGCACTCGGCGCGACCTGTTTCGGGCTGTAGGCATAACGCCCGGCGTGGAGGATCTGCATGCAAATCTTGCCGCCCGCCTCGTGCACCGCCCGGGTCACGATCTTGTGCTTTTGCGCTTCCTCGTCGGTGGTCAGCTTGGCTGCACCGGCATACACCCCGCCTTCATCGTTCGGGCCAATACCGCCGGTCACCATCAGGCCCACGCCGCCACGGGCACGCTCGGCAAAGTACGCCGCCATACGCTCAAAGCCGCCGGGTTTCTCTTCAAGGCCGGTGTGCATCGAGCCCATCAGGGTGCGGTTACGCAGGGTGGTAAAACCCAGGTCCAACGGGGCCAGCAGGTGCGGGTAGGCAGCAGCGGTCATGGTACAGCTCCACAACGGATCATCACGGGACGTGGAGCGCTCGTATGGCACTCCATCGGTTTATGTCCCACAGACTAAGAGCCCAGGGTTTGGTGCTCAATGACTGAAAGTGACAAGTTAATGATCAAATCGCGCAGCGGTGGCCCGGCAAGACCCACAATAAAAACAGATTCAACTCAAACTCTACTTAATAGATTTTTATAATCATGTATTTTTGAATGGAACGAAAGTAACTCCGCCACACGAGAGACAGCAAGTGAGCTTAAAAGACAAGATTATCGGCCAAGGGCGCTGAGTTGCTGCACGTACAGTTTCTGGAAACACTGAACGCCCAATAAAAAAGAGGGGCGACTAATGGATCAGTCGCCCCTCTTTTAGTGTTTCAGTCATTCAGTTGGCGCGTACTGCATCTCGCCATTGCCAAATGACCAGTCCTCACGTTTCACATCCACCAGGCTGATCCACACATCTTCCTTGCGCAGCCCGGTCTTGGCGTGGATGCCTTCGGCGATGAACCTGTAGAAGGCCTTTTTCACCTCAATGGTGCGCCCGGCGTTCCACGTCACCTGGATAAAAACGATCTTGGGCGTGTACGTGACCCCAAGGTACCCCGCCGCCGGGTACACCAACTCATCCTTGGCGTGGCGGTTGATGATCTGGAATTTATCGTGCTCAGGCACGTTGGCAACGTTGGTCATCGCGGCATATACCACATCGCCGATCGCCGCAGCGGTTTCAACGCTGGTGTCGGCGGCGAGGTCGATTCGAACTAAAGGCATGGCAGAGTCCTTGACGAGGTCGGTGGCCAGTCCACGGCGGTGGCCAGTGGTGTAACGCTAGTCTCGACGGCAAAATTCATCAAGCGCATAGTTTTCAAAAACATAATGAGGATTGCGCATGCTATTTGAGGACCTGAAGCTTTCGTCACTGTCATCGAAAGCGCATCGCTGA
The DNA here is from genome assembly GCF_055409485.1 of Pseudomonas sp. A125. Classification (NCBI taxonomy): domain Bacteria; kingdom Pseudomonadati; phylum Pseudomonadota; class Gammaproteobacteria; order Pseudomonadales; family Pseudomonadaceae; genus Pseudomonas; species Pseudomonas sp. A125. Next base: position 193,247 of record NZ_JBUZVP010000014.1, on the reverse strand, counting down.
CCAAGGCGGCGCTTACCCTGTGCCTGACGCAATCCGCCGTGTCTCGCCGCATCCAGCATCTGGAGGAGACGCTGGGTGAAACGCTGCTCGACCGCACGACGCGCCCTCCTTCACCTACCGCAATGGGGTATCGCATCTATGAAAAAGCCGTGGAACTACTCAGGGACGCTGAACACCTGCTGAGTATTCCCCAGGAAAACGCGATGCCGAGCGGACGATTTCGCGTGGGCCTGACACAGATCGTCGCGGACGCGGTGGTGTTTGAGGTGGTTTCCCGGATGAGAGCGCGCTTACCGAGCCTGGAAATGCAGATCGTCACCGATTGGAGCTCAGAACTGGAACGGCTGATGCTCCAGGGAGAGCTTGATGCGGCAACCCTGATGCTGCCTGCTGCCAACAGCCCGCCCGCCGCCCTCGGCGCTCAGTTGATTAGGTTTGCACTGGGCGACGGCTGCTGAGGGTTCAGTTGCTTAAGAGCGCCTCAAAGAAATTTGGCTGCAGACCATGGTTTCGATGGCGCGACCGTGACACGTCTGTTGACGGCAAACAGATGTCGATGTGTGTGAAGAAAAACCTCGGCGTCTACGCAATAATTCCTGTTAGCCGTAGAGTCTGTGTATCCTCATTCTCAGGTCACACGAAAACTCATGCTCTGAACCCGGTTTGTTGTCTTTTTCCCATGCGTAAGCTTTTTGCCTTCACCCTAACCATGGCCCTGGTTGCCGCCGTTTCTGCCTATCTGGTCTGGACCCAGGAGCGCCCCGTGGGGCATTACCTGTCCGACCTGCGGATCAACCTGGCCGTCGACCAAGGCGTGCCCGCCGACCGCGGCAACCTGCTGGGCATCCAGCCGGAACTGTTCCCCGCCGACTACCAAAGCCTGGAACGCCTGCACCTGAAATTTGCGGCCTATCTGCAGAAGGCCCGGGACCAGGGGCTGATCAACGACAAGACCATCGTGGTGCTGCCGGAACATATCGGCACCTGGCTGATGGTCAGTGGCGAGAAAAACGAGCTGTACCAGGCCACCAACCTCAAGGAAGCGATGAACTGGTTGTCGGCAAGCAACCCGTTGCTGTTCCTGCGGGCATTGATCAGTGCCAAGGGTGATGACCGCATCGACGACGCCTACCTGCGCATGAAGGCCCAGGCCATGGCCCGCGACTATCAGGTGCTGTTCGGCGGCCTGGCCAAGGAGTTCGGCGTGACCCTGGTGGCCGGTTCCATCGCCCTGCCCAACCCGAGCGTGAGCCAGGGCCAACTGCACATCGGCCATGGCGCGCTGTACAACACCAGCGTGGTATTCGACCGCGACGGCTTGCCACTGGGCCAGCCGCAACGCCAGCTGTACCCGATTTTCGACGAGCGCGGCTTTATCGAACCGGGCGACGAAAACACCGTCAGCGTGGTCGACACCCCAGCCGGGCGCCTGGGCATCCTGATCGGCAGCGACAGCTGGTACCCCGACAACTACCGCAAGCTCAACGAGCAAGGTGCACAGTTGGTGGCTGTGCCGGCCTTCGTGATTGGCCGCGAGACCTGGGACAAGCCTTGGCGCGGCTTCAAAAGCGTGTCGACGCCACCGGAGATCAGCCTCAAGCCCGAAGAACTCAGCGAAGGCGAAGCCTGGCACCGCCTGACCCTGATCAGCCAACGGCCCATCAGCCAGGCGACTGCCGGCATGAGCGTATTCCTGCGCGGGCAGTTCTTTGACATGGGCAGCGCCGGGCAAAGCTTCCTCAGCAGCAACGGCCAGGTGTTCGCCGACGGCAATGCCCATGGTGCACGCCTGCTGAACGTGTGGCTGTAAGGCGATGAAGCCGGTGCGGCTGGGGGATTTATCGGTGGGCTTTGTCCACACCCTGGCCGATGCGATCCACAGCCACGGCTTGGACCCGCAACCATTACTGCTGCAATACGGGCTCGACCCGGCGCGCCTGGCCGAGGCTGGCGCCCGCTTGTCGATCCCGCGCTATATGCGCCTGGGTTTTGCGGCCATCCAGCTGACCGGCGACCCCGGGCTGGGCCTGCGCATGGGCCAACTCAGCCGCCTGAGCCAGGCGGGCCTCGCCGGTGTTACCGCCGCCCAGGCGCCCACCGTGCGCGAAGCCGCACGCACCCTCACGCGTTTCGAAGCCTTGTACGGCTCCAACTATCGCGGCCAGTCAAGCTTTCACGAGGACGCCAACGGCGCCTGGCTGCGCTTCTATTCCATCAGCCCCTACAACGCCTATAACCGCTTTGTGGTGGACTCGATCATCGCTGGCTGGCTGCATCAATTGTCGAGCCTTTGCCTGCAACCGGTGCAAGCGCAGCGCATCGAAATCGAGTTCCAGGCACCCGACTACAGCGAGCGCTACAGCGTGCTGGGAGATTGCCCGATCCAGTTTGGCGCCGAGCACAATCAACTGCGCCTGAGCCAGCAAACCCTGGGCATGCGCAACCCGCAACATTGCCCAAGTACCTGGCAGTTGCTGGTGCAGTTGTGTGAACGGGAACTGGAGCAGTTGACGCGCACCCGCAGCCTGCGCGAGCGCATTACCCGGTTGCTCGGGCCGATGCTCAATGGTGGCCGGGAACCCGACCTGGAAGAAGTGGCGTCACGCTTGAAACTGCCCACCTGGACCTTGCGGCGCAAGCTGGCGGAGGAAGGGACTCAGTTCCGGGCGATTCTCAACGACACTCGCCGCGACCTGGCCATGACCTACATTCGCGATACCGAACTGGCGTTCGGTGAAATTGCCTATCTGCTTGGTTTTGCTTCAGCGGAAGCCTTTCAACGAGCCTTCAAGCGCTGGAACAACCAGACCCCAGGGGAATTTCGCCGCAGTCAGCGGCATTCCGCCTGACGTCTGTCTTACAGCTCGGTGGCATCATCGGCCGGATCCAGCGGATCCAGTTCAAAGGCCTGGTACTCCAGCAATTCTTCCTGGTATTCGTCCATGGTTGACTCCTTGTTTTATGAAAAGGGGTTGCTAAGTGACCTGCACAACCAGCCTAAAGTGCCGTCATGACGAAAAAATGTCCGTGGCATGACGTTCCTGCACTTCAAGGTTAAACGTAGCAGTGTCGGGCCGATTTAGCCGGGTGAATTTTAGATGCAACTGCAATCATTGCAATTGCAATCATAAACCGACTTCCTTTAGGGTATGGGCACCCGTTGCCAGGCGACCCTGCTCATGACTGCCAGCACCGAACGCTCTGCCCTGATGTGTATCGACGCGTTGAAGAAGTTGTGCACGCGGCACAGTTGCTCGAAACCGACTGGAACATCGAGGCGCAGCTGTGGAGTTGCCCCAGCTACACCCGGCTGGCCCGCCAGGCAGATGCGGCCCAACGCTGGATACATCGAAGCAGAACACGTCGAAACCGCCCTGCATCGATATCACCTGAAATGAATCAGGCCTTACGCCGCCCCCGGGTCTGCACACCCGCCTCCATCGCCAACCCTGTGGTGCGTTCCAACGCCTCGGCAAAGCCCCGGCGTTGCTCGCTGTCGAGCTGCGACAAAAACAATTCATCCACGCTGCTTTCGTAGATTTTCCACATCTTTTTACGCAACGCCCGGCCCTCATCGGTGATCGAGACAAAGGCGGCCCGCCCGTCACCGTCGGAGCGCGAACGCACCACCAGGCCGTCCTTTTCCAGGCGGTCTACCAAGCGCGTCAGGTTGTAGCGCTCGATCGCCAGTACGTCGGCCAATTCGTGCATGCGCCGGGTGCCGTCGGGGCCGCTTTCCAGGCCCCACAACGCGTCGTACCAGGCGTATGGCGGCAGCCCGGCCTCGGCCAGGCGCCGCTCGATTTCACGGATGACCGTCCTGTGGGCCCGAACAAAACGGAACCATACATCAGGCTCTTTCGACGACATGCAGCACCATCCGGGAAATTTCAAGAAGGTTGCAATAGTAGCTCATCCCGCGCTAGATTCAGCCATATAGTTGCAATTGCAACTACATTCGCAAAGCTCCCACAAGGAGCCCGCACGTTGAAATCCGTCCACCCTGGAGCCTGACATGACCCCGAACACAGCAGTACGCCTCGACGACGATCCACAGGAAACCCGCGAATGGCTGGAGTCCATCGAATCGGTGCTGTCCACCGAAGGCCGCCCGCGTGCGCATTACCTGATTGATCAGTTGCTGGATTTCGATGTAGCGCGCCATGGCGACTTCTACGGGCGGGTGACCACGCCTTACGTCAACACCATCCCGGTGGACCGCCAGTTGCCCTACCCCGGCAACCTGGCCACCGAGCGCCGGCTGAATGCGTTTATCCGCTGGAACGCCATGGCCATGGTGCTGCGCGCCGGCAAACATTCCGGCGTGGGTGGGCATATTGCGACCTACGCGTCGGCGGCCGTACTGTATGACGTAGGCTTCGACCATTTCTTCCGGGGCCGCACCGATACCTTCGATGGCGACCTGGTGTACATCCAGGGCCACTCGGCGCCGGGCATTTATGGCCGCGCGTACCTCGAAGGCCGGATCAGCGAAGCGCAACTCGACAACTTCCGCCGGGAGGCCGGCGGCGATGGTTTGTCGTCCTATCCGCATCCAAGGCTGATGCCGGACTTCTGGCAATTTCCTACAGTGTCCATGGGCCTCGGGCCGATTACCGCCGCGTATCAGGCGCGCTTCATGCGTTACCTGGAGTTTCGCGCCCTCAAGCAGCACCAGGGTCGCAAGGTCTGGGCCTTCCTCGGTGATGGCGAGATGGATCAACCGGAATCGCTCGCGGCTATTTCCCTGGCCGGGCGCGAGAAGCTCGACAACCTGATCTTTGTAGTCAACTGCAACCTGCAACGCCTCGACGGCCCGGTGCGCGGCAATGCCAAGGTGATCCAGGAATTCGAAAGCCTGTACCGCGCCGCCGGCTGGAACGTGATCAAGGTGATTTGGGGCGGCGGCTGGGATGCGCTGCTGGAAAAGGACAACAGCGGCTTGCTACGCCAGCGCATGATGGAATGCGTGGACGGCGACTATCAGAACTACAAGTCGCAAAACGGCGCCTACGTGCGGGAGCACTTCTTCGGCAAATACCCGGAGTTGCTGGCGCTGGTGGCGGACATGTCCGACGACGATATCTGGAAACTCTCACGGGGCGGCCATGACCCGGACAAGGTTTACAACGCTTACGCAGCCGCCGTGCGCCACAGCGGCCAGCCGACGGTGATCCTGGCAAAAACCGTGAAAGGTTTCGGCATGGGCGAGGCCGGCGAAGGCCAGAACATCAACCACCAACTGAAAAAAATGGGCGCTGAGGCGGTCAAGGCTTTTCGTGATCGCTTCGGGCTGGAAGTGGCTGACGATCAACTGGCCGAAATTCCTTACCTCAAACCCGCTGTCGATAGCGAAGAAGCGTGCTATTTCGCGGCCCGTCGCCAATCGTTGGGCGGTTACGTGCCAGCTCGCCATAGCGCCGTCGAATCGTTGAAGATCCCGGAACTGGAAGCCTTCGCCACCCAGCTCAAGGACACCGGCGAGCGCTCGATTTCCACCACCATGGCCTTTGTGCGCATCCTCGGCACCCTGCTCAAGGACCCGAACCTGGGCAAACTGATCGTGCCCATCGTGCCGGACGAGTCCCGCACCTTTGGCATGGAAAGCCTGTTCCGCCAGATCGGCATCCACTCCGCCGTCGGCCAGCTCTACACCCCGCAGGATGCCGGCCAGCTTTCCTACTACAAGGAGAGCAAGGACGGACAGATCATGCAGGAAGGCCTGAATGAGTCCGGCGCCATCTCCTCATGGATCGCGGCGAGTACGTCCTACGCCAACCACGGCCTGATGACCGTGCCGTTCTACATCTTCTATTCGATGTTCGGCTTCCAGCGGGTTGGCGACCTGGCGTGGGCCGCCGGCGATGCGCGGGCCCGTGGTTTCCTGCTGGGGGCAACCGCCGGGCGTACGACATTGATGGGCGAAGGCTTGCAGCATGACGATGGCCACAGCCATGTGCTGTCGTCGGTGATTCCGTGCTGCGTTTCCTACGACCCGACCTTTGCCTTCGAACTGGCGGTAATCATTCGCGAGGGCATGCGCCGGATGTACGTCGAGCAAGAGGACATTTACTACTACATCACCCTGCTCAACGAAAACTATCCGCAGCCGGCGATGCCCGAAGGCGTCGAGGAAGGAATTCTCAAGGGCATGTATCGGTTCAAAGCCGCCGAAGATAACGCGCAACCGCGGGTACAGCTGATGGGCAGCGGTTCGATCCTGCGGGAAGTGCTCGGCGCCGCGGATTTGCTGCGCGATGACTTTGCCGTGGCCTGCGATGTGTGGAGCGTCACCAGCCTGACCGAGCTGCGCCGTGAAGGCCATGCCGTGGAGCGCTGGAACCTGCTGCACCCGCAAAGCGAGCCGCGTTGCAGCTATGTCGAGCAATGCCTCGAGGGCCAGGCCGGGCCTGTGGTGGTGGCCACCGACTACATGAAGATCTTCGCCGACCAGATCCGCCCGTTCGTACCGGGCCGGCGCTTTGTGGCGCTGGGCACCGATGGATTCGGGCAATCGGACACCCGCGAAACCTTGCGCGCGTTCTTTGAGGTGGACCGTTACTTCATTGCACTGGCGGCCCTGAAGGCGCTGGCGGATGACGGGATGATCAGCCGCGCCAGGGTGGCGCAGGCGATCAGCCGCTACGGGATCAACGTCGACAAGGCCAACCCCGTAGCGGTGTAGTTACTGCGCAGGCGTCGGCAGGGGCGGAATCACTTCGGTCGGCGCCGGCAGTGCCGGGTTGGTGGCCTCTGGCGCCGGTGCCGGGGTTTCCTTTGGCGCAATTGGCGCAGGCTCTGCCGGCGGTACGACCGGCTCCGATGCCGCAGGCTCTATCGCCGGCACAACGGGGGCTGCCGGTGTGGCGGGGACTTCTTTTGGCGCTTCTTTAGGCGCCTCAACCTTATCGGCTGCCGGGGCTACCGGGGCTGCCTTCGGCTCTGGAATGCCCAGGTCAGCCTTGGGTTTCTCTGGAATATGCGCAGCCTTTTTCACTTCCTGCGGCAGGAAAACGTCCACCAGGGCGAAGTAACGGTCGTAGAACTTTGGCGCAGACACCGTCTCGCTGGCCACCTTGACCATCGAATCATCGGTGGAACCAATCGGCATCGACACCGAGCCCAGCACACCCACGCCGAGACTGGCGGAGTTGTTGACCTTCTTCAGCGCGTAGCGGTCCTGCAAGGCGTTGGCGAACATCGTCGAGTGATGATCACCACTGCCATCGTCGGCACACACCACGTTGAAACTGATTTGCAGGTGAGTCTCGCCGGTCTGCTGGAAACTCTTGTTACCCACTACCAGCTTTGGATCGCTGCTGGTGATGATGTAACCCTGGCTCAACAGCGCACGGCGCGCCGCTTCGCAGGCCGCGGTGTCACTGACCGGGTAATCACGGGAAAACGTACCGGAGTCGTCGAAATTCTCATGTTCATAAATAGCGGTCTTGGGTGACGAGCAGCCCGCAGCGCCCGCCAGCACCAGCGCTACCCCGAGGCTACGCAAGTGAAATGATGTCGACATCGAAAATCCTGAGGAAAACAGTCAGGCCGGTATTGTGCAACAGAACGTGGCCTTGGCGCGCGAATTCCTGTCGGTAAAACGTCACAACCTTATGGAACGGTGTCTGCAGGAAAAAGCCGCTCACCCATATGGTCAATAAACACACGCAATTTTGCCGAGGCATGGCGACTTGATGGCCAGAGCATCCAAAAGCTGCCGCTGTGTTCCAGGTAGTAGTCGAGTACCCGTTGCAGCCGGCCCTGCTCCACCGACTCGCGGACCATGAAATCTGGCAGGCAGGCAATGCCCAGGCCTTCATGGGCCACGTGCATCAGCGATTCGATGGTGGTGGAGACCAGCGGCGCGCGCAGCACCGGCTCGGGCATGCCTAATTCCGGGCGCAGCGGCCAGGCTTCCAGTTTGCCGGTGGCGCAGAACTTGTGCCGCAGGCAGGCATGGTCGCTCAAGTCCCGGGGCAGGCGCGGCGCACCGTGCTGGCGCAAGTAGTCGGGCGAGGCCACCAGCACCAGGCGGTAATACCCGAGGTGACGGGCCATCAAGCGGGAGTCCTCGGGCTTGCCGGTACGGATCACCGCATCAAAGCCTTCTTCGATCACGTCCACCATGCGGTCGGAGAAGTCCACGTCCAGCTCGATCTCGGGATAGGCCCGCATGAAATCCGTCAGCACCGGCATCAACAGGCCGCGTACTTGCGGCAGGCTGATACGCAGCTTGCCCCGCGGGGTGGCGGATGCCTGGCTCAGTTCCTGTTCGGCGGCCTCGACCTCGGCCAGGATGCGCCGGGAGCGTTCGAGAAACAGCGCGCCCTCGCTGGTCAACGTGATACTGCGGGTACTGCGATGGAACAACCGCACACCCAAACGCTCTTCGATGCGCGCGATGCTTTTGCCAATGGCCGAGGACGACACCCCGAGCATGCGCCCGGCCTCGGTAAAGCTGCGGGTTTCTGCCACCTGCACAAACACTGAAATACTGCCCAGGCTGTCCATCGTCTCGCTCCCGAGGATTGCGGACGTTGGCGTCCGATAAGTTCGGAACCTTAGCCTGTTTTTCTATGCCCCGCAGCCCCCTACTCTGGTTCCCTGCCCATTTGTCTGAAAACCGGAGCCACGAAACATGAGCGACAGCGCCTTATCGTCCCCAACCCTTGCCGCGAGCTGTGAACGACTGCCCTTGGGTGGCTTGCTGGCACTGGCCACCGCCGGCTTCATCACCATCCTCACTGAGGCCATGCCAGCGGGCCTGCTGCCGCAAATGGGCGCCGACCTCGCAGTGTCCGAAGCCTTGGTGGGCCAATTGGTGACCCTCTACGCCCTCGGCTCGCTATTAGCCGCCATCCCCCTGACCATCGCCACCCGGGGCTGGCGCAGGCGGCCCTTGCTGATGATTGCCATCGGCGGGTTTGCCTTGGTCAACAGCGTCACGGCGTTTTCCAGCGACTACCTGCTGACCCTCGTAGCGAGGTTCTTCGCCGGGGTATTCGCAGGGTTGCTTTGGGCGCTGCTGGCCGGATACGCCAGCCGCATGGTTGCGCCGCACCTGCAGGGCCGGGCAATTGCCGTGGCCATGCTCGGGGCACCGCTGGCCTTGTCACTGGGTGTGCCCGCCGGGACGTTCCTGGGCACCGCCGTAGGCTGGCGCCTGAGCTTTGCGATCATGACCGGCCTTACCGTTGTGCTGCTGGCCTGGGTGCGCTGGCAGGTTCCGGACTTCGCCGGGGAACACGCGGAAAAGCGTCTGGGGCTGCGTCAGGTACTGGCATTGCCGGGGATTCGTGCGGTGCTGTTTGTGACCTTTACCTACGTGCTGGCCCACAACATTCTCTATACCTATATCGCGCCGTTTTTGGTGCCCGCCGGGATTGCCGCAGACATTGACCAAGTGCTGCTGGTGTTTGGCCTGGCGGCGCTGCTGGGCATCTGGATCGTTGGCGCGCTGATTGATCAGCGGCTGCGCGCCTTATTGGTCATCAGTTGCGCAATGTTCGCGCTGTCGGCATTGGCATTGGCGTTCTGGATTACCTCACCGATAGTCATCTACACCACGGTTGCATTGTGGGGCCTGGCATTTGGCGGCCTGCCGGCACTGCTGCAGACGGCATTGGCCAAGGCGGCCGGGGCTTCAGCCGATGCCGCGCAGTCGATGCTGGTGACCGTATGGAACCTGGGCATCGCCGGTGGCGGCCTGCTCGGCGGCATGTTGCTGCAGGGTTGGGGAGTGACCTCGTTTCCGTGGGCGGTCGCCGCATTGATCGTGCTGGCCCTGACAGCATCGCTTCGTTTAACCGATGTTCAAACAGAAACGTGACGTGATGTTTCTTAACTCTTATGATCGCCCTGGGTGCGTTGCTGCATACGGCACGGCGCAGGTTAAAGGATAAGCATTGGTCGGGCCGCCAATGGAGACTTGTCGTGCCTGATAAACACCCTGCTATTCCTCGCCCCCAGGTTTTGGTCGAAGGCGCGCTGTCTGCATTGGAGCGATTTTCACGCATCGAAGCGGTCAGCGGCATCGTGTTGCTGCTGGCAGCGATCGTCGCGCTGATCTGGGCCAACAGCCCGGTCGCCGACTCCTACGAACACTTCTGGAATACCCCACTCACTGTCGGGCTGGGAGATTTCACGGTCTCGCGCTCGTTGCACTTCCTGGTGAACGACGGGCTGATGACCATCTTCTTCCTGGTGGTGGGCGCCGAGATTCGCCAGGAGATCAAGGACGGCGCACTCGCCAACCTGAAACTGGCCACCTTGCCTTTGGGTGCGGCATTGGGTGGCGTGCTGATGCCGGCGCTGATCTACACCCTGCTCAACCATGGCACCGCAGCGGCCAGTGGCTGGGCGGTGCCCACCGCCACCGACATCGCGTTCGCCGTGGGTGTGCTGGCATTGCTGGGTAAATCCATCCCCGCTGGCGTGCGCATTTTACTGCTGGCGCTGGCGATCATTGATGACATCGTCGCCATCCTGATCATTGCGATCTTCTATACCGCGAGCCTCGACTACATGGGCCTGGTGATCGCGGCCTGCGGCTTGGCGCTGGTGCTGGTGCTTCAACGGATGGGAGTCGGCAAGGCCGTTGTGTACCTGCTGCCGGGGGCAATTGTGTGGTTTGGGCTGCTGAAGACGGGTGTACACCCGACGCTCGCGGGCGTAATGCTTGGCCTGATGACGCCTGTCACTTCCAGACCCACCCGGGAACGCCCTCTCGACACTATCGGTCGCACGTTCAATGAGCTGATGGACCGGCTTTCGCAGTCAGCTGAAAGCGCGCATCAAGTCGCCAAACCGTTAAAGCAATTGCGACAGGCCCAGCGGGAAATGTTACCGCCGGTGCAGCGCATTCAAGCGGGCTTGCACCCTTGGGTGGCCTTCGGCGTAATGCCGCTGTTTGCCCTGGCTAACGCCGGGGTGAGTCTGCAAGGGTTCAACCTCGGCGACCCACTGCCTCACGGAGTATTCATGGGCGTCATCCTGGCATTGGTACTCGGCAAGCCGCTGGGTGTGATGCTGGCGAGTGTCGTGCTGGTCAAACTGAACATCTGCAAACTGCCGGAAGGCGTGACCTGGAACGGCGTCACCCTGGTGGGCCTGCTGGCGGGGATTGGTTTTACCATGTCGATTTTCATCTCGTCGCTGGCCTTCTCCGATCCGGCGCTGTTGTCGGCCGCCAAGCTGAGTGTGCTGACCGCATCGTCCCTGGCCGCCGTGATTGGCCTGACGTGGGGCAAGCTCAAGTTTGCTCGTTGACTCAGTCGCCGGTGGATTGTTGTTGAGTCAAACCGGAAATCGCGGCGATGACCTTTGTCACCAACTCGGCAACCGCGATTTCCCCGTTCAACCGAATGGCAGGTGTAGTCAGCTGCTTGAGCCACAGCTCATGCCTGGGCCGGCTGCGCCCCGCCCGGCTGCCAGCCTCATAGCTTTGAGCCCATATGAGAAATTTGCGGTGGTTCTCGTGCATATCGCCGCCCGGCAAGATCCGCGAGCCAAACCGTTGCGATTCGCGCGATTTCAAGCGCTCGATTCGCAGTGCCGTTGGTGTGTCGAGGAACACCACCAGGTCAGCGTTTTGAATCACCTCGGCGCCCCAGCCATCCATTGATCCGGACAGCACCCAAGGGGAATCAGCAAGCGCTTGAATCAGCAACGCGATCCGCTCTTCAGGTGGGCGTGATTTTTCAAAGGGAGGGTCAGTGGGGTACCAGTAGTAATCATCGACATCCACATAACGCAGGTGAAGGCTGCCTGCCAGAGCGGCGCCCAAGGTACTCACGCCTGCGCCCGAAGCGCCGCTGATGTAGATCCGTTTGCTCACGGCTTGCTCTCCTGAATCATCGACTGAACGCCCCCCGAATACTACGGATAAAAAAAGACCCCGGCCTCTTCAGGCCGGGGTCTTTTTATTCAGGCTGTTACGAGATCAGAACTTCTTGATCTCAGCCTTGGTTTCCAACTGCTTGCGGTAGGCGGCGAAGTCTTGCTGACCCACACGAGAGGCGAGGAAGCGGCGGTACTGAGCCTTCTCGTCATCATTCGGGGCAGCAGCTTCATTGACCGCGTTCAAGCGCACGATCATCAGGCTACCGTCCGGCAAGGTCACGCTGGTGAAGGTCGGCTTGTCCTTGGCCGCAGGCTTGGGCATGCGGAACAGGGCTTGCAGCACGGCAGGCTCGATACCTTCCTGGCCACGGGTGGCCGCTTCGGTGACTTTCCAGGCCTGGCCGTCAACCGGCTGGTTGAGCGGGGTCTTGCCATCGCGCAGGCTGGCAATCAGCTCGTCCGCGTGAGTCTTCGCCGCAGCACTTGCGCGCTCCTTGGTCAACTGGGCGCGAATGGCCGTGGAAACGCTTTCCAGTGGCAACTGGGTAGGCTTCAAGTGCTCTTTGGCACGCAGCACCACGATGGTTTCCGGATCCAGCTCGATGGCGCTGCTGTTGGCACCTTCATCCAGTACTTCAGGGCTGAACGCTGCGGTTACCACAGCACGGTTTGCAGCGATGCCTTCGCCACCTTCACGGCCAAACGGCGCGGAGGTGTGCACGGTCAGCTTAAGGTCCGACGCGGGCTGGGCCAGGTCGGAAGCTTCGAATGCAGCGTCTTCCAGTTGCTTGGTCGCGTCGACGAAACGCTGTTCAACCTGTTGGGTCTTGAGCTCGCGGGTCAGCTTGTCTTTCAGGCTGGCGAACGATGGCACTTCAGGTGCTTCAACGCCCAACAACTTGATCAGGTGCCAGCCGAAGCTCGAACGCACCGGTGCCGAGACCTGGTCCTTGTTCAACGCGTACAGCGCTGTTTCAAAGGCTGGGTCGTAGACGCCAGGGCCGGCGAAACCGAGGTCACCGCCGTTGTTCGCAGAACCCGGGTCCTGGGAGAACTCCTTGGCCAGGGCTTCGAACTTCTCGCCTTTGGCCAGGCGTGCCTGGATCTCTTCGATCTTGGCCTTGGCCTGCTCGTCAGTGGTCTTGTCGTTGACTTCGATCAGGATGTGCGCCGCGCGACGCTGTTCAGCGAGGTTGGCGGTTTCTTTCTGATAGAGAGCTTGCAGCTCATCGTCCTTGACCGTGACCTGGTCGAAGAAGGAAGCCTTCTTCAGTTCCAGGTAATCGATAACCACCTGGTCCGGAGTCATGAACTCTTTGGCGTGCTGGTCGTAGTAAGCCTTGACCTCGTCGTCGGTGAGTTTTACCGCACCCGGGTTGGCCTTGACGCTGACGGTGGCGAAATCGCGGGTCTGTTTTTCCAGACGGGCAAAAGCGAGCACTTCGGCATCGGTGACAAACCCGCTGCCGGCAATGCCTGCACGAACCTGGCCGATCAGCATTTCCTGGCTCAACATCTGGCGAAATTGCATACGGCTGTAGCCCAGCTGACGGATCACCTGGTCAAAACGTTCAGCGTTGAACTGGCCATCCACCTGGAATTCCGGCGTCTGCAGGATCACTTGATCCAGCGCAGCTTCGGAGAAAGCGAATTTCGAATCGGCCGCGCCTTGCAGCAGCAACTTGCGATCGATCAGGCTTTTGAGGGCGGCGTCGCGCAGCAGCTTTTCGTCCAGCAAGGAAGCATCGAAGTCCTTGCCCAGCTGTTGCATCAGCTGACGACGTTGCATGTCGACGGCCTGGCCCAGTTCGCTTTGGGTGATTTCTTCACCGTTGACCTTGGCCACGTCCTGCTTGTTGTTGGTCGAAGCCTGAAAAATAGCCTCGATACCGGTGAACGCCATCAATGCGACGATGATCCCGATAATAGTCTTGGCAATCCAGCCTTGTGAATTGTCCCTGATATTCTGCAGCATGCGTCCCCCAGAAACGGTTGAACTTCAAAATTAGGCAACCGTGGAGCGTGGGTAGAGTCCGGATAGAAGAAAGGCGCATCCGAGGATGCGCCTTCTCGTAACTGGCGGAGCGGACGGGGGTTTGAACCCACACCCCCGGCGTGGCGACCCGATGGATGCTCGGGTCAGCTGCCGCTCCGCTGCCAGGTCAGACCTGCGTCCGACCCGGATGGGTAAGGCTTTAGCGAAGCTTAGTTAACCGCTTCTTTCAGGGCTTTACCGGCTTTGAAGCCTGGTTTTTTGGCAGCGGCGATTTGCAGAGCCTTGCCAGTCTGTGGGTTACGGCCAGTGCGAGCTGGACGATCGGTCACAGAGAAAGTACCGAAACCCACCAGTACCACAGAGTCGCCGGCCTTGAGAGCGCCAGTGACGGATTCGATTACTGCGTCCAGCGCACGGCCAGCAGCGGCTTTCGGGATATCAGCAGATGCAGCGATAGCATCAATCAGTTCCGACTTGTTCACTCTAAGTCCCCTTATATCTATTGAGTATGATTCTAAGTTTTTTGGTGAAAGCAAAAACCAGTGCTGAATGGCCTACAGACACTTAAGAGCCGCTTTATAACAAGGGCTCTAAAAAGCTGTCAAGGAAGCCCCCAGGCTTAAACGTATTAATGCGTGCTAATTCTTTCCTTAGAGTCAGTCTCGCGTTTTTCGTCCTTCGCGACTATCTCCGGAGCCACATCCGGCAAGGGCTCCGGCGCGTATTGCAGCGCAATTTGCAGGACCTCGTCAATCCATTTAACCGGTTTAATCTGCAGATCCTGCTTGATATTGTCAGGAATCTCCTTCAAGTCGCGAACATTCTCTTCAGGAATGATCACGGTCTTGATACCACCCCGGTGTGCAGCCAGCAATTTCTCTTTGAGGCCACCAATGGCCAGCACTTGCCCACGCAGGGTGATTTCCCCAGTCATGGCGACATCGGCACGCACCGGAATCCCGGTCAGGGCTGATACCAGTGCCGTGCACATGCCTACACCAGCGCTAGGGCCGTCTTTGGGCGTCGCCCCTTCCGGCATATGGATGTGGGTGTCGTGCTTCTCGTGGAAGTCCAGGGGGATCCCCAGGCTTCTGGCGCGGCTGCGCACCACGGTCTGCGCGGCGGTAATGGACTCGACCATCACATCACCCAGGGAACCGGTCTTGATCAGTTGCCCTTTGCCCGGGATAACGGCAGCCTCGATGGTCAGCAATTCGCCGCCCACCTGGGTCCATGCCAGGCCTGTGACCTGACCCACCTGGTCCTGCTGTTCAGCCAAGCCGTAGCGGAATTTACGCACGCCCAGGAAGTGTTCCAGCAGGTCAGCGGTGACCTTCACCGAGAAGCGTTTTTCCAGCGCATGTTCCTTCACGGCCTTACGGCAGATCTTCGCCAGTTGACGCTCAAGGCCCCGTACACCGGCCTCGCGGGTGTAGAAACGAATGATGTCGCGGATCGCGTCGGCATCAAATTCGATCTCGCCTTTTTTCAGGCCGTTGGCCGCAATCTGCTTGGGCGAGAGGTATTTGACGGCAATGTTGATCTTCTCGTCTTCGGTGTAACCCGGCAGACGAATCACTTCCATCCGGTCCAGCAAGGCTGGCGGAATATTCATCGAGTTGGAGGTGCACAGGAACATTACGTCGGACAGGTCGTAGTCGACTTCCAGGTAATGGTCGTTGAAATTGTGGTTCTGCTCGGGGTCGAGCACTTCCAGCAAGGCAGATGCCGGATCGCCACGCATGTCGCTGCCCATCTTGTCGATTTCATCAAGCAGGAACAGCGGGTTGCGCACGCCCACCTTTGTCATCTTTTGAATCAATCTTCCTGGCATCGAACCGATATAAGTCCGGCGATGACCACGAATTTCGGCTTCATCACGCACGCCACCCAAGGCCATGCGTACGAATTTACGGTTGGTGGCGTGGGCAATCGACTCCGCCAGCGAGGTTTTACCCACACCAGGAGGACCGACCAGGCACAACACCGGACCGCGAATCTTCTTCACGCGCTTTTGCACGGCAAGGTATTCGAGGATGCGTTCTTTGACTTCTTCGAGGCCGTAGTGATCGGCATCGAGAATGTCTTCGGCACGGGCAAGGTCCAGCCGAACTTTGGTCTGGGCCTTCCACGGCACCTGCACCAGCCAGTCGATATACGAACGAACCACGGTGGCTTCGGCCGACATCGGCGACATCTGCTTGAGCTTGTTCAGCTCGGCGGTGGCTTTGGTCAACGCGTCTTTCGGCAGGCCAGCAGCATCGATACGCTTTTTCAGCTCTTCGATTTCGTTGTGGCCTTCTTCGCTGTCGCCGAGCTCCTTCTGAATGGCCTTCATCTGCTCATTCAGGTAGTACTCGCGCTGGCTGCGCTCCATTTGCTTTTTGACACGGCCACGGATGCGCTTCTCAACCTGCAGCAGGTCGATTTCGGCATCCAGCAGCGCCAGGACGTGTTCGACCCGGGCCGATAAATCGATAATTTCCAGAATGTCCTGCTTCTGCTCGATCTTCAGCGCCATGTGCGCGGCCATGGTGTCGACCAGGCGGCTAGGCTCATCAATGCTGTTGAGGGAAGAGAGGACTTCTGCGGGGACTTTCTTGCCCAGTTGCACGTATTGCTCGAACTGGGACAGCAGGCTGCGCACGAACACTTCGGATTCGCGCTCAGGGGCGTCGACTTCGTCGATCAGCGCCACTTCGGCACGCAGGTGGCCGTCCACTTCCATGAAGCGCTCGACCGCACCGCGCTGCTCACCTTCCACCAGCACCTTGACGGTGCCATCAGGCAGCTTGAGCAGTTGCAGGACAGTTGCAACGGTACCAACGCGATACAGGGCGTCTTCGCCTGGATCATCGTCAGCAGGATTTCTCTGGGCCAGCAGCAGGATCTGCTTGTCGCCCGTCATCGCGGCCTCGAGGGCTTCGATAGACTTCTCGCGCCCCACGAACAGCGGGATAACCATGTGCGGATAGACGACGACATCACGCAACGGCAGGAGAGGCAATTCAATGGTTGTCTTCATGATTTCGCCTCTATGACAGATGAAAGTAACTTGAAACCAAGATGGGGGCTGCCTGCAAAAAAAACAAGCGTAATGGCATCAGTTAAACGCAGTAAAAACAAAGGGGCCCCTGAAGGCCCCTTTATTTTGTACAGCTCTGCGGTGCAACGCTTACGCGTCTGGCGCAGCCTTGGCAGCCGGCTCACTGTTTTCGTAGATATACAGTGGCTTGGACTTGCCTTCTATAACGCTTTCGTCGATCACCACTTTACTCACCTCGGACTGCGAGGGGATTTCGTACATGGTGTCGAGCAGTACGCCTTCGAGGATCGAGCGCAAACCACGGGCGCCGGTCTTGCGCTCCAGTGCCCGCTTGGCCACCGATTTGAGCGCGTCAGCACGGAACTCAAGGTCCACACCTTCCATCTCGAACAGCTTGGCGTATTGCTTGGTCAGGGCGTTTTTCGGCTCGGTGAGGATCTGCATCAATGCAGCCTCATCCAACTCGTCCAACGTCGCCAGCACTGGCAGACGGCCAACGAATTCCGGGATCAGACCGAACTTGACCAGATCGTCAGGCTCGACTTCACGCAGGGATTCACCGACTTTCTTGCCTTCTTCCTTGCTGCGTACTTCTGCACTGAAGCCAATGCCGCCACGGGTGGAACGGTTTTGAATAACCTTTTCCAGACCGGAGAACGCACCGCCACAGATGAACAGGATGTTGCGCGTATCAACCTGAAGGAATTCCTGCTGTGGATGCTTGCGGCCGCCTTGTGGCGGTACGGAAGCAACAGTCCCTTCGATCAGTTTCAACAGCGCTTGCTGCACGCCTTCACCGGAAACGTCCCGGGTGATCGACGGGTTGTCGGATTTGCGCGAAATCTTGTCGATTTCATCGATGTAGACAATGCCCATCTGGGCCTTTTCCACGTCGTAGTCGCATTTCTGCAGCAGCTTCTGAATGATGTTCTCAACGTCTTCACCTACGTAACCAGCCTCGGTGAGCGTGGTAGCATCGGCAATGGTGAAGGGAACGTTCAGCAGGCGAGCCAGGGTTTCTGCAAGCAGGGTTTTACCCGAACCTGTAGGACCGATCAGCAAGATGTTGCTTTTGCCGAGCTCGACGTCGTCACTTTTCTTGTCGCGCTGGTTCAGACGCTTGTAGTGGTTGTACACCGCTACGGCCAGAACCTTCTTTGCACGCTCTTGACCAATCACATACTGATCAAGGATGCCGCTGATTTCTTTGGGCGAAGGCAATTTATGCGCGCTGCTTTCGGCCTGGGCTTCCTGCACCTCCTCACGGATGATGTCATTGCACAGGTCGACGCACTCGTCGCAGATAAAGACCGAGGGGCCGGCAATCAACTTGCGTACTTCATGCTGGCTTTTGCCACAGAAGGAGCAATAGAGCAGCTTGCCGTTGTCCTCGCCGTTGCGGGTGTCAGTCATTCGTTCGATCCAAATCCGATAGGCTTGCAACACAAGATGAAGGCTATTGAGGGCTTTTTCAAGCCCACCGGTGGTCGGACTTGCCGACCAGCCCTATTTTGAGCTGCTTATATTAAGCGGGGCGCTTTTCGATCACTGCGTCGATCAACCCGTATTCACGTGCGGCTTCGGCGCTCATGAAGTTATCGCGGTTGGTGTCGCGCTCGATCTCTTCCAAGGTGTGCCCGCTATGCTTGGCCATCAGCGTGTTGAGACGCTCACGAATAAAGAGGATTTCCTTGGCATGGATTTCGATGTCCGACGCCTGGCCCTGGAAACCGCCCAGTGGCTGGTGAATCATCACGCGCGAGTTCGGCAGGCAGTAACGCTTACCCTCAGCACCAGCGGTCAGCAGGAAAGCACCCATGCTGCACGCCTGACCGATACAGGTGGTCGATACGTTCGGCTTGATGAACTGCATGGTGTCGTAGATCGACATGCCTGCAGTGACCGAGCCGCCCGGGGAGTTGATGTAGAGATGGATGTCCTTGTCCGGGTTTTCCGCTTCAAGGAACAGCAGCTGCGCACAGATCAGGTTGGCCATGTAGTCCTCTACCGGGCCAACCAGAAAAATCACTCGCTCCTTGAGCAGGCGCGAGTAGATGTCATAGGCGCGTTCGCCACGAGCAGATTGCTCGACAACCATCGGGACCAGGCCGCCAGCGGCCTGGATATCAGAGTTCTGCTGAATATACGAATTACGGAACATGCTCTGCAGTTACTCCCAAATAGTCATGTCTTGAATACGCATAAGCCAGCGCGAGGCTGGCTTATGGGTGTATTTTCAAACGAGTTGAGCGATCAGTCGGCTTGTGCTGCTTCAGCCGGCTTGACTGCTTCTTCGTAAGAGACCGCTTTATCGGTCACCTTAGCCTTCTGCAGAACAGTATCCACAACTTGTTCTTCCAGCACAACCGAACGCACTTCGTTCAGTTGCTGGTCGTTCTTGTAGTACCAGGACACAACAGCCTCAGGCTCCTGGTAGGCCGAAGCCATTTCCTGGATCATTTCGCGAACGCGGGTTTCGTCAGGCTTGAGGTCGAATTGCTTGACCACTTCAGCCACGATCAGGCCCAGCACTACGCGGCGCTTGGCTTGTTCTTCGAACAGCTCGGCCGGCAGTTGGTCAGGCTTGATGTTGCCACCGAACTGCTGAACAGCCTGCACGCGCAGACGGTCAACTTCGTTGGACAGCAGGGCCTTAGGCACTTCGATCGGGTTGGAGGCCAGCAGACCGTCCATCACCTGGTTCTTGACCTTGGATTTGATCGCCTGGCGCAGCTCACGCTCCATGTTCTTGCGAACTTCGGTGCGGAAACCTTCGATACCGGTTTCCTTGATGCCGAACTGGTTGAAGAATTCTTCGTTCAGTTCTGGCAGCTTAGGCTCGGAAACGGTGTTGACGGTCACGGTGAACTCGGCGGCTTTGCCAGCCAGGTCCAGGTTCTGGTAGTCAGCCGGGAAAGTCAGGTTCAGAACGCGTTCTTCGCCGGCTTTAGCGCCAACCAGGCCGTCTTCGAAACCAGGAATCATGCGGTTGGAACCCAGCACCAGCTGAGTGCCTTTGGCGGAGCCGCCAGCGAATACTTCGCCGTCAACCTTGCCAACGAAATCGATGTTCAGCTGGTCTTCGTTCTGGGCAGCGCGCTCGACCACTTCAAAACGAGTGTTCTGCTTGCGCAGGATTTCCAGCATGTTGTCCAGATCGGAGTCAGCAACATCAGCGCTCAGGCGCTCGATAGCGATCGAATCGAAACCGGCAACTTCGAACTCAGGGAACACTTCGAAGATTGCAACGTATTCCAGGTCCTTGCCTGCTTCCAGGGACTTTGGCTCGATGGAAGGCGAGCCAGCCGGGTTCAGCTTTTGCTCGACAACGGCTTCGTAGAAGGAAGCCTGGATCACGTCACCTACAGCTTCCTGACGCGCATCGGCACCGAAGCGGCGCTTGATTTCGCTCATTGGCACTTTGCCTGGACGGAAACCGGCGATCTTGGCCTTTTGGGCAGTCTGCTGCAGACGCTTGTTGACCTGGGTCTCGATGCGCTCGGCCGGCACGGTGATGCTCATGCGGCGCTCAAGAGCAGAAGTATTTTCAACAGAAACTTGCATGGATATTCCTCGTTGCACAGACGTTAGCTGGCCGTTTCCGACCCCAGAATCAAGGGCATGCATTCTAGTGGGTCAAACTCAAGAAGTCACCCTACTGAAAACGGGTAAAAAAACAGCAGGCAATTTATAGGTGCGAATGCACGAGTGCACCTCGCCCCGGTGGCAAATACATCCCATCACGCCAGGGCTCTGCGCCAACCCTTCTATATATAGAAGCGGTTGCCAATCATCTCCCTGACAACCGGCCCTGCAGGCAAGGCCGGCGAGCAGTGCAGCATCATCGCGAAACATAAATACGACGAAACGCCCTCCCCCTGCAGCCCAACACCTGCGACTGCGTTAACACTAAAACCGCTGAAACAAAAAAGGCGCCAGACTATTAATCTGGCGCCTTTCGAAATATGGGGTGGACGAAGGGGATCGAACCCTCGACAACGGGAGTCACAATCCCGTGCTCTACCAACTGAGCTACGCCCACCATATTGCGTGACCAAAAAGCCCGTCAAAATGGCTATTTGTTGAGCTTCATGAGGACCAAGCAGGCCTTCACAAAACTTTATTTGGTGCGGATGAAGAGACTCGAACTCTTACACCTTGCGGCGCTGGAACCTAAATCCAGTGTGTCTACCAATTCCACCACATCCGCGCTTGAAGCTTTTAAAGCAAAGGCGCCAGACTATTAATCTGGCGCCTTTTTAAATATGGGGTGGACGAAGGGGATCGAACCCTCGACAACGGGAGTCACAATCCCGTGCTCTACCAACTGAGCTACGCCCACCATATTGCGCTACTTGTGCCAAAGCTGCCTAATGGCGCACCCGGCAGGACTCGAACCTGCGACCATCCGCTTAGAAGGCGGATGCTCTATCCAGCTGAGCTACGGGCGCCTTATTAATCTGTACTCTTGGAGGATTACAAACTAACCAGTGCTAGGCTGTGCCCGACAAGTGCGACGAATAGTATAGATGCACCCGAAACCCGTCAAATCCTTTTTATAAAAAATTCATTTTATTTAAGGGGTTAGGGGAATTTGCAGACCAAGCGCCTTTGCCCTCACGCCACGGCATGCGAGAATGCGCGCACTTTTCTTCCCCCTCTCGATGGTTAATCACGCGTAATGACTGCACAACTTATCGACGGCAAATCAATCGCCGCCAGCCTGCGCCAGCAGATCGCCAAACGAGTCGCCGAGCGCAGCCAACAAGGCCTGCGCACGCCGGGCCTCGCGGTGATCCTGGTCGGCAGCGATCCTGCCTCTCAGGTTTATGTCTCGCACAAGCGTAAAGACTGTGAAGAGGTCGGCTTTATCTCCAAAGCCTATGACTTGCCTTCCAACACCACCCAGCAAGCCCTCACCGACCTGATCGACAGCCTCAATGACGATCCGGCCATCGACGGCATCCTGCTGCAACTGCCATTGCCCGAGCACCTGGACGCGTCCAAATTGCTTGAGCGCATCCGCCCGGACAAAGACGTCGACGGCTTCCACCCTTATAACGTCGGCCGCCTGGCCCAGCGTATCCCGCTGCTGCGCCCATGCACCCCGAAGGGCATCATGACCCTGCTGGAAAGCACCGGCGTCGACCTGTACGGCCTCGACGCGGTCATCGTCGGCGCATCGAACATCGTCGGTCGCCCGATGGCCATGGAGCTGCTGCTGGCCGGCTGCACCGTGACCGTCACCCACCGCTTCACCAAGGACCTGGCCGGTCATGTTGGCCGCGCCGACCTGGTGGTCGTCGCCGCCGGCAAGCCGGGCCTGGTCAAGGGTGAGTGGATCAAGCAAGGCGCCATCGTTATCGACGTGGGCATCAACCGCCAGGACGATGGCAAGCTGGTGGGCGACGTGGTGTACGAAACCGCCCTGCCCCGTGCCGGCTGGATTACTCCGGTACCCGGCGGCGTTGGCCCGATGACCCGCGCCTGCCTGCTGGAAAACACCCTGTACGCAGCCGAAACCCTGCACAGCTAATAACCAGCCGCTCTGAAAAAGCCCTGCCTTATCGCAGGGCTTTTTATTGGCCGGATAAAAAGTACTTTTTTCTTTGTTTTTAAGGGGTTTCATCTGTTTCTAGAAGAACATTCGACAGTTTCTGATCCATACTTCTAGAATGTAACGTTATTTGTCAGAACCTCCGTTGCAGAACGGTATATCCCTACTTTTTTAGCGAGTTCATCCGCGTGAAAATTCACCTTTCCATCATCAGCCTATTTTTTGCATTTACAGGCACCTTCGCGAGCGCAAGCGAAACCACTATCGCCCCCCGCGACATGTCCACCCTGCACATCGCCTCTGGCAGTGCGATGGTGGTAGACCTGCAAACCAACAAAGTCATCTATGCCAGCAACCCGGATGTCATCGTGCCGATCGCCTCGGTGAGCAAACTGATGACCGGCCTGATCGTGCTGGAAGCCAAGCAGAACATGGATGAATACATCGACATCAACATCAAGGACACGCCAGAGATGAAAGGCGTGTTCTCCCGGGTCAAGATCGGCAGCGAGATGCCGCGCAAAGAGATGCTGCTGATTGCCCTGATGTCCTCGGAAAACCGCGCCGCCGCCAGCCTCGCCCACCACTACCCGGGCGGCTACCCGGCGTTTATCGCGGCAATGAACGCCAAGGCCAAGGCACTGGGCATGACCAGCACCCACTATGTTGAGCCTACCGGCCTGTCGATCCATAACGTGTCCACCGCCCGCGACTTGAGCAAGCTGCTGGCCGCCGCACGCAAATACCCGATGCTCAGCCAGTTGAGCACCACCAAGGAAAAAACCGTTTCGTTCCGCAAGCCCAACTACACCCTGGGTTTCTCCAATACCGACCACCTGATCAACCGCGCGAACTGGGACATCAAGCTGACCAAGACCGGCTTCACCAACCAGGCCGGCCACTGCCTGGTATTGGTGACCAGCATGGGCAATCGCCCGGTGTCGCTGGTGATCCTCGACGCCTTCGGCAAATTCACCCACTTTGCCGATGCCGGGCGCATCCGCAGCTGGGTCGAAACCGGCAAGAGCGGCTCGGTGCCAGACGTCGCATTGCGCTACAAGGCTGACAAAAACTTGAAGAACCGCCCACGGGCGAATGTTCAGGTCACCGAGTCCCGCTGATCCGTAAATAGCGACATAAAAAACGGCGCCCTTGAGCGCCGTTTTTTTATTTGGCCTGACTGGCCAGTGCCTTGACTGCTTGGGCCGCCGCCTGTTCCTGGCCCGCCTGGGCCGTGGCGCTGGCGGCCTGCTGCCAGCGCTGGGCGTCGACCTTGGCCGGCAGTTGGGTGGGCCGCTGAATCAGCACGGCCCATTTGCCGGCATCTTTCCAGGCAGACTCAAAAGCGCTGAAGTCCATCGGCATGCGTCGCGTCAACCCCGAACGCAGCAACACCATACTCTTGTGCTTGTTATAACCCACCACCACGACATACCGCGGCCCAGCCCAGAAGGTCGAGCCCTGGGTGATGCGCGCCATCACCGGGTATCCGGCAGCGACCTGTGCCAGCAGCGCCGGCAGCTGATCTTCCAGCGGGTACACCAACATCCCGTATTCACGGGCCAGCCCCTGCATGTTGCGCTCAAGGTCTGCTTCGGCGCCCGGCAAATGCAACGGCTTATCCAACAAGCCCGGTGTAATCACAATGCCTTGTTGGGACAGCATGCTGGCCAGGGCAGCCGGGCCACCAAGGTACGTCTCACCACGAAACGCCGGCACGCCCTTGAGTTCGACACTCTCCGGCAAGCCCGGGATGCTCGTGGGTTTTGGGTGCGAGGTGCAAGCCGCCAGCCCCATGAAACAGGCTGCGACCCACCAGGAGGTTTTAATGTTCGAGGGAAACCGCAACTTCTTCACTCACTTGATCAACGGTCGACGTGGGCCCTGATCATAGGACGCTCCGGGGCGCGGGTATAGCCTTGCAGCGCAGTAAAAGGCCGGCGATAGAGCAAACAAGTTGGACGCGCACGACCATTGGTCAATAGCAGGCAACCTGCGGATAGCTAGACTGTCCATTGAGAAGACAGTGTGTGCCCGGCACCGGGCGAAAGGAGGCACTTATGAGCCTGACAACAACGATTCTGCTTTTGATCTGTGGCTGGCTGGCCGTTGCCGCCGCCATGCTGTGGGGCGTGATGCGCGTGACCCGCCGGCACCATCACCCACAGGTAAAACCCACGGCCCCCGGCAAGCTGAACAAACCCGCCGGGCACCACGCCTGACGCCCTAGCCAGGCATGCAACTGAAGTCCTCGGTCTGCGCCAGTTCCTTGCCGTGTGCGTCCTTCAACTCGGCGCGTACGGTTGTACCGAGGCTGGATTCCACCAGGGTGTAATGCTCACCGGCCTTGAAGTTGCCGTAGGTGACATGCCCGCGACAGTCCTGTTGGTTATCGTCCCCCGCTTCCTCTTCAAACAAGGTGACATCCAGGCGATGCGCGCCGGGCTTCACTTCGAAGTAGCGACCATCATTAATGTTTTTACCGTCTACCCGCTCGGCCATCAGGTCGTTGGGCGCCTCCTCTTGCAGGCCGATCCAGGCTTCGCTCGGGTCCGCCTTCGGCATCGGGCCGGCGCACGCCGACAACAGCAGGACCGCACTCAAGGCCGGGATCAACAACAAGGGTTTAAGAGACATGGCAGAACTCCAAATGGATAAAGAGTGAACGGGCAGAACAGCGCCTGTTCGATCGGTATCCAGCTTGGTACCCACGCCTTTGTTGAACAAATGAATACATATGAAAGGATCTTCAGCCGTTAACTAAATCTTCCTTCACCTGGCTGAAAGGTGCGTGTTAGGTGGGTCCGTCAAGACTGCGAGCGTTTGCAATCCAACTCCTTTGGAGGTTACGGCATGCTCGGGCTGGTAAAGACCGCACTGCTCAAGCCCTACACGTTTATCGTGCTGGCAATTTTCATCTGCATCATTGGGCCCATGGCGGCCTTGCGTACCCCCACTGACGTATTTCCCGATATTGGCATCCCCGTCGTCGCGGTGGTTTGGCAGTACAATGGCCTGTCTCCGGACGCCATGGCCGGTCGTGTGATCTACACCTATGAACGCTCCCTGAGCACCACCGTCAACGACATCGAACACATTGAATCGCAGTCGTTACCTGGCATGGGCATCGTGAAGATTTTCTTCCAGCCCGGCGTGGATATCCGCACCGCCAACGCCCAGGTAACAGCGGTGTCACAAACCGTGCTCAAGCAGATGCCACCGGGCATCACGCCACCGCTGATCCTCAACTACAGCGCGTCCACGGTGCCGATTCTGCAGATGGCGTTCTCCAGCCCCAGCCTGTCGGAAGCGAAGATCCGCGACCTGGTGCAGAACAACATCCGCCTGCCCCTGAGCGCCCTGCCCGGCCTGGCCATGCCAACGCCAATGGGCGGCAAGCAACGCCAGATCACCCTCGACCTTGACCCGCAGGCGCTGGCCGCCAAAGGCCTGTCGGCACAGGACGTAGGCAACGCCCTGGCCCTGCAAAACCAGATCATCCCGGTGGGTACTGCCAAACTCGGCCCCAACGAATACACGATTTTGCTCAACAACAGCCCCAAGGCGATTGATGAGCTCAACGACCTGCCGATCAAGACGGTCGACGGCGCGATCATTACCATCGGCCAGGTGGCCCACGTGCGTGACGGTTCGCCGCCACAGACCAACATCGTGCGCGTCGACGGCCACCGTGCGGTGCTGATGCCGGCCCTGAAAAACGGCAGCATCTCCACCCTGTCGATCATCGACGGCATCCGCCAGATGCTGCCGCGCATCAATGAAACCCTGCCGCCCTCGCTGAAGACCTCACTGCTGGGGGACGCCTCGGTGTTCGTCAAACAGTCGGTGGGCAGTGTGGCCCAGGAGGGCATCATCGCGGCCTTGCTGACCAGCGCGATGATCCTGCTGTTCCTCGGCAGCTGGCGCTCGACCATCATCATCGCCGCCTCGATTCCACTGGCGGTGTTGTCGGCGATCGCACTGCTGGCGGCCACCGGGCAAACCCTTAACGTCATGACCCTCGGCGGGCTGGCGTTGGCGGTGGGGATCCTGGTGGACGACGCCACGGTGACCATCGAGAACATCAACTGGCACCTGGAACAAGGCAAGGCGGTGAAGGACGCAATCCTCGACGGCGCCAAGCAAATCGTCGGCCCGGCGTTCGTGTCCCTGCTGTGTATCTGCATCGTGTTTGTGCCAATGTTCATGCTGCAAGGCATCGCCGGCTACCTGTTCCGCCCGATGGCGTTGGCGGTGATTTTTGCCATGGCCAGCTCGTTCATTCTGTCGCGGACCTTGGTGCCGACCCTGGCAATGTTCCTGCTCAAGCCTCATGTACCGGAGCAAGGCCAAGGGCATCATCCGGAAGATGAATTCATCAACCATCACGAGGGTGACCAGCACAAGCCGCAGCGCAATGCGGTGCTGCAATCGGTACTCAACTTCCAGCAGGGTTTCGAGCGGCGTTTCTCCAACCTGCGGGACGTGTATCACAGCCTGCTGACCCTCGCCCTGGGCGCGCGCAAGCGGTTCATCGTCGGCTTCCTGGCCTGCATCCTTGCCTCGTTCCTGCTGCTGCCAAGCCTGGGCCAGGACTTCTTCCCGGCCACCGATGCCGGCGCCATGGCCCTGCACGTACGCTTGCCGTTGGGCACGCGCATCGAAGAGAGCGCCGCGGCATTTGACCGGATTGAAGCGCGGATTCGCGAGATCGTTCCGGCAGATGAACTGGACACCATCGTCGACAACATCGGCATCCCGCTGAGCGGCATCGACATGGCCTACAGCAGCAGCGGTACCATCGGCCCGCAGGACGGGGATATTCAGGTCACCCTGAAAAAGGACCATGCACCGACTGCCGACTACGTGAAAAAACTGCGTGAAGCATTGCCTGAAAGTTTCCCCGGCAGCCAGTTCGCGTTTCTCCCGGCCGACATCAGCAGCCAGATCCTCAACTTCGGTTCACCGGCGCCGCTGGACGTAAAAATCTCCGGGCGCAGCGATGAAGAAAACCGCGCCTACGCCGTGGAACTGGAACGTCGCCTGAAGCACGTACCGGGCATCGCCGACCTGCGTATCCAGCAGTCCACCGGCTACCCGTCACTGCAAGTCAACGTGGATCGGATGCGCGCCAACGGCCTGGGCATCACCGAGCGCGACGTGACCAACAGCATGGTTGCGTCCCTGGCCGGCAGCTCGCAAACCGCGCCGACCTTTTGGCTCAACCCGGCCAACGGCGTGTCGTATTCGATCGTGGCTGCAACCCCGCAGTACCGCCTCGACAGCCTGCCGTCCCTGGAAGCCTTGCCGGTGACCGGTGCCGATGGCCAGTCGCAGATCCTCGGCGGCGTGGCGACTATCTCCCGCGTACAAAGCCCGGCGGTGGTGACTCACTACAACATCGAGCCGACCCTGGACCTGTACGCCAACGTGCAAGGCCGCGACCTCGGCGGCGTCGCCAGCGATGTGCAAAAGGTGCTGGATGACATGGCCCCGCTGCGCCCCAAAGGCGCGACCATCAGCCTGCACGGGCAGATCGATGCGCTGCATGAGGCGTTCAACGGCTTGAGCTTCGGCCTGCTCGGCGCGGTGGTGCTGATCTACCTGCTGATCGTGGTCAACTTCCAGTCCTGGACCGACCCGTTCGTGATCATCACCGCACTGCCGGCGGCCCTGGCGGGCATCGTGTGGATGCTGTTCCTCAGCGGCACCTCCTTGTCGGTGCCCGCACTCACGGGGGCCATCCTCTGTATGGGCGTGGCCACCGCCAACTCGATCCTGGTGGTGAGCTTCTGTCGAGAGCGCCTGGCCGAACATGGCGACGCACTCAAGGCGGCACTGGAAGCCGGTTACACACGTTTTCGCCCGGTCTGCATGACCGCCCTGGCGATGATCATCGGCATGTTGCCGCTGGCCTTGTCCGAAGAACAAAACGCGCCGCTGGGACGTGCCGTGATCGGCGGCCTGATCCTCGCCACCACTGCCACTTTGCTGTTTGTACCCGTGGTATTCAGCCTGGTCCACGGTCGTCACCCTACTCGCGCTGCTGCAGGAGTTACCCCACATGTCGTCTGATCACAAACCCTCGCGCAAGCGTCTGATGCTCATGGGTGTCGGCGGCCTGACACTGGCCGCCCTGTTGGTCGCCAACGGCCTGCACGCCCGTACGATGCATGAAAAATCCGTCACCGCCTGGACCGAAACCGCGGCCGTGCCGCAAGTGCTGGTGTTCCAGCCACAACAGAACGCGGCCGGTGACACCCTGCGCTTGCCCGCGCACCTGGAAGCCTGGAGCAAGGCACCGATTCATGCGCGTGTCAGCGGCTACTTGAAAGACTGGAAAGTCGACATCGGCACCCAGGTCAAGGCCGGGCAAATCCTCGCCGAGATCGACAGCCCCGACCTTGACCAGCAAGTGGCGCAAACCCACGCCCGCATGGTGCAGGAACAGGCCAACGCACGGCTGGCAGAAACCACCGCCACCCGCTGGAAAAACCTGCTGGACAGCCACTCGGTATCGCGTCAGGAGGCTGATGAAAAAGCCTCGAATGCCCTGGCCGCCAAGGCCAACGCCCAGGCCGCCGAGGCTGACTATGCGCGGCTCTCGGCGCTTGAAGACTACAAGACCATCCGCGCCCCCTTCGCCGGTGTAATCACCGCCCGCAACACCGACATCGGCCAGTTGATCAAGGCTGACAGCGACAGCGATCCAGAACTGTTCGACATCGCCGACACCCACCAGCTACGCCTGTACGTGCCGGTGCCGCAGAACTACGCAGCGGTAATTCATCCGGGCCTGGCAGCCCAACTGACGGTGCCCGAGCATCCCGGCGAGCACTTCAGCGCCAAGCTGATGGGCGATTCCACCGCCATCGACCGCCGCTCCGGCACCCTGCTCGCGCAGTTCGTGGCAGACAACCCAGACGGCAAGTTGCTGCCCGGCGACTACGCCGAAGCCACCCTGGCGATCCCGGCAGACACCCACGGCGTGAGCATCCCGGCCAGCGCCCTGATCTTCCGCGCCCAAGGCACACAGGTCGCGGTACTGGATGCGAAGAACCACGTGCACCTGCAAGACATCCACATCGGCCTCGACCTCGGCGAGCGCCTGGTCATCGACCAGGGCCTGAAACCCGCCGATCGCGTGGTCGACAACCCGCCCGACGCGCTGCGCGAAGGCGATGCCGTGCAACTGGCCGACGCCGGAGGTGCCCATGCGCCCAAGGCTTAAGCCCCTTGCCGCCTTGGTATTGCTGGCGCTGCACGGTTGCTCGCTGGCGCCCACCTACAAGGCGCCGACCATCGACCTGCCAGCCAAGTACCGCGAGCAGACCAGCGACGGCCCGTGGCACAGCGCGCAGCCGTCCGACCAACTGGCGCCGAAGTGGTGGCAGCTGTATCAGGACCCGCGCCTTAACGACTTGCAGGAGCAACTGCTCAAGGCCAACCCGGACCTGGCGGCGGCGCTGGCGCATTTCGATGCGTCCCAGGCATATGCCAGCCAATTGCATGCCGGATTGTTCCCGCAGATTACCGCCAGCGCGCAGCCGTTGCGCCAGCGGCAATCGGACAGTCGACCGCTGCGAGGCGATACCCAGCCTTCGGTGTACAACAGCAACACGGCGGGGTTTGCGCTGAGTTTTGATCTGGACCTGTGGGGCAAAATCCGCAACCAGGTCGCAGCGGGCGATGCACAAGCCCAAGCCTCCGGGGATGATTTGGCCGTCGCACGCCTGAGCCTGCAACATCAGTTGGCGACGTTGTTTGTGCAGCTCAACGGGCTGGATGCACAAAGCCGGATCCTCAGCAGCTCGCTGGATGATTTTGGCCAGGCGTTGCAACTGACCCGCAGTCGTTATGAAGGGCAGATCGCCTCGGAACTGGACCTGACCCGCGCGCAAAATCAACTGGCTGAAGCGCAAGCACAGCTTGATGATGTGCGCGGCCAGCGCAATCTTACCGAACATGCGATTGGTGAACTGGTGGGCGTATCCGCCAGCGAATTCCAACTGCCGCCGAGCAAGCAACTGATCGCGCTTCCGGGGATTCCGCAGCAGCTGCCGAGCCATCTGCTGCAACGTCGGCCCGATATTGCAGCGGCGGAGCGACGGGTGTTTGCGGCCAACGCGAACATCGGCGTGGCAAAGGCTGCGTGGTACCCGGATTTCAGTTTGACCGGGTTGATTGGTGGGCAGACGCAAGGTGTGGGTAACCTGTTTTCCGCCGCCAATCGGTATTGGGCGCTGGGGCCGTTGGTGAATCTGCCGATCTTTGATGGCGGGCGGTTGAGCGCCAACGAACGCCAGGCCAAGGCCGAGTTTGAAGAAGCCTCGGCGCATTACCGTAGCCAGGTTTTGCGGGCCGTGCGTGAGGTGGAAGATAACCTTGGGCAACTGCGTGATTTGCAGCAGGAAGCGATGGACGAACAGGCCGCCGCAAACGCTGCCGAGCACACGCAGGCGCTGGCGATGAACAGTTATCAGGCGGGTGCCGTGAGCTACCTGGACGTAGTGACGGCGCAGACCGCAGCATTGCAGGCGCAGCGCACGTTGCAAGCGGTGCAGACGCGGCAGTTGCAGGCGAGTGTAGGGTTGGTGACGGCGCTGGGCGGCGGTTGGAAGCCCGACGCCTGATACAAATCTCGAGCCCACCCCGGATCAAATGTGGGAGCTGGCTTGCCTGCGATAGCGGAGTGTCAGGCACCGCTACTGTGTCTGAAACACTGCTATCGCGGGCAAGCCCGGCTCCCACAGTTGATCAGTGTGAAGCCGGCTGATTCAGGCAGCCAGTTTGCCGCTGGCAATCGCCACCGACGCCGCCACCATCGCCCTCAGCAACACCGCACATCCCGCCGCCAGATCATCCGGCGCGGCATTCTCGATTTCGTTATGGCTGATGCCACCCTCACACGGCACAAAGATCATCCCCGCCGGCCCCAGTTCCGCGACAAAAATCGCGTCGTGCCCTGCCCCGCTGACAATGTCCATGTTCGACAACCCCAGACCATTGGCCGCATCCCGCACGGCATCCACGCAGCCTTTGTCGAAGTACAGCGGCGGGAAGTCGGCGGTGGGTGTCATCTCGAACGTGAGGCCGTGCTTGGCGCAGGTCTCGTCGATCACTTTACGCACCTGGGCAATCATCGAATCCAGCCGCGCCGGTTCCAGATGACGAAAGTCCAGGGTCATACGCACTTCGCCAGGAATGACGTTGCGCGAACCGGGATACGCCTGCAGGCAACCCACGGTGCCGCAGGCGTGAGGCTGATGGCCCAACGCAGCGGCATTGACGGCGGCGACCACAGCAGCGGCGCCTACCAATGCATCTTTGCGCAGGTGCATCGGCGTTGGACCGGCGTGCGCCTCAACGCCGCGCAATTTCAGGTCGAACCATTTCTGGCCAAGGGCGCCCAGCACCACGCCGATGGTTTTCTTTTCATCCTCAAGAATCGGGCCTTGCTCGATATGCGCTTCGAAATACGCACCCACCTTGTGCCCGCTCACCGGGCGTGATCCGGCATAACCAATAGCATTCAGCGCATCACCCACGGTTACACCGTCGGCATCGGTCTTGGCCAGCGTATCGGCCAGGGTAAACTTCTCGGCAAACACGCCAGAGCCCATCATGCACGGCGGAAAACGCGAGCCTTCTTCGTTGGTCCACACCACCACTTCCAGCGGTGCTTCGGTTTCGATCTTGAGGTCATTCAGCGTTCGCAGGACTTCCACACCCGCCAAAACACCAAAACACCCATCAAACTTGCCACCAGTTGGCTGGGTGTCGATATGGCTGCCGGTCATCACCGGCGGCAAGTTGGGATTGCGCCCCGGGCGGCGGGCGAAAATATTGCCGACGCCATCGATGCTCACGGTGCAGCCCGCCTCCTCGCACCACTTCACAAACAGGTCGCGAGCCTGGCGATCAAGGTCGGTCAGGGCCAGGCGACACACGCCGCCCTTGGGCGTGGCGCCGAGCTTGGCAAGTTCCATCAGGGACAGCCACAAACGGTCGCGGTTGATATGCTGATGGGTGGATTGCAGAACGTCTACGGCAGCGTTCACGGGGATCTCCTCAACTACTTTTTATATGAATCGACTCGGTCAACTGTGGGAGCTGGCTTGCCTGCGATGCGGGCGACTCGGTCTTTCAGTTGCACCGAGTCGATGCCATCGCAGGCAAGCCAGCTCCCACATTGAGCATGCTCACAAAGGTGTTTTTACGGCGACTACGCGGGCGCCGCGCTTCATGCACAGGGCGTAATACAACAACCCGCCCAACGCCGAGCCGGTGAACCAGCCATAGCTGTAGAACCAGCTGAATGCATCACTACCCAGCGACAACAGTGTCAGCACCACCGGCACACCAAACGCCAGGAAACCATGCCAGTTCCACGCCGGGTACACGTCATCGCGGTACAAACCGGCAAGGTCCAGTTGCTGTTTCTTGATGATGAAATAGTCCACCACCATGATCCCGGCGATCGGTCCCAAGAGGCTTGAGTACCCCAGCAGCCAGTTGGAATAGACGGTTTCCAGGCTCACGTCGGAAATGATCAGCCCGAGCTTTTTCAGCAGTTCATGGGCCATCAATGCAAGGCCTACCAGACCGGTCAACACCACCGCCGTGGTGCGGTTAATCAGCTTGGGCGCGATGTTCTGGAAGTCGTTGGTG
This sequence comes from Pseudomonas sp. A125, assembly GCF_055409485.1. Taxonomy (NCBI): domain Bacteria; kingdom Pseudomonadati; phylum Pseudomonadota; class Gammaproteobacteria; order Pseudomonadales; family Pseudomonadaceae; genus Pseudomonas; species Pseudomonas sp. A125. The sequence goes on along the minus strand of NZ_JBUZVP010000014.1, from coordinate 160,133 downwards.
GGCGAGACGATGTTCGCCGCGGTGTTGGTGGACAAAGTGGCGATGATGATCAACGCCATAGCCACGGCCACCCACACCGGGCTCTGGATATGGCCGATCAGGGTCACCGGGTCGGAGACGCTGACGCCCACCAGTTTCACCGAGGCGGCGGTCATGATCACACCGAGGGCGGCAAACAGGAACATGGTCAGCGGCAGGCCGAATATCTGCCCGAGGATCTGGTCCTTCTGGCTTTTGGCGTAGCGGCTGAAGTCGGGAATGTTCAACGACAAGGTGGCCCAGAAACCCACCATCGCGGTCAGGCCCGCCATGAAGTAACCAGTGAGGCTCGCGCCTTCGGGGCGCTTGGGCGGAATCGCCATCAGCTCGCTCAAGGATACGTTGGGCAAGGCCCACACCAGCAGCCCGATACCCACCGCCACCAGCAGCGGTGCCGACAGGGTTTCCAGCCATTTGATCGACTCGGCGCCGCGTAGTACCACCCACAGGTTCAGCGTCCAGAAGATCATGAAACCGATCACTTCACCGGTGCCGCCCAAAGATTTCCAACCCTCGAAAACCGAGCCCAGGAACAGGTGAATCGCCAGGCCGCCAAACATCGTCTGGATACCAAACCAGCCGCACGCCACCAGCGCACGAATCAGGCACGGCACGTTGGAGCCAAGCACGCCGAAGGACGAGCGCAGCAATACCGGAAACGGAATGCCGTACTTGGTGCCAGGGAAGGCGTTAAGGGTCAGCGGTACCAGCACCACGATATTGGCCAGCAAGATCGCCATCAGCGCCTCGCCCACCGACAACCCGAAGTACGCGGTGAGCACGCCACCCAGGGTGTAGGTCGGCACGCACACCGACATGCCGATCCACAGCGCGGTGATGTGCCACTTGTTCCAGGTTCGTTCGTGCACCTTGGTCGGTGCCATGTCGTGGTTGTAACGGGGGCTGTCGAGGACGTCGGGGCCGGCGTCGAGTTCGTACAGGCCGTTGCGCTCAATGACTTGCGATCTGTTCTGTTGCATGGCCGCTCCACGGTTTTTTCGAATTATTTTTGCTCATCCCGTGACGTGCACGGGATGGCCGGAGTACCTCGTTGACAACATGACATCCGGGACCCGACCAACCGCCACCGCACTCAATAACCGTGCCGTAAACCGTCGCCCTGCCCGCACCGCTTATATAACTCTCTGATGTTTATCAGCTTTATTGTCTCGACCGAAGAGCCCCTCGTTACTGTCAGCGTTACTCAGGCCAAATAACGCAGAAGTTGTCCGAACCCTCAGGACTCAATCTGGTGCAACACAATTATTTTTATTTACCCGCCCCGTCAAGAGGCATGTCTCAAGCGTCTGATTTGCAATAAGAAATGTTGCTCATATTGGGAACCTGTCAAGTGCGTCAAAATGGTGAGAGGCCGCTACATTTTGGTGATTTTCATTTTTTATCGTTTAAATTCAATACGTTAATACAGATATAAGCTTATGAAAAATATTCTTGCTCATTCGAAAAACTCGGGCTAATTTCTATTCCTGTCACCACTGACAGGAATTAATCCTGCAGCGGCGCGATGCAATACAACACTTAGAACTGGCACAAGCCGGTCAAGCCTGTGAGGAACTCGACATGTCGCTGTTGATCCGTGGCGCTACCGTTATTACCCATGATGAAAGTTACCGAGCCGATGTTTTATGCGCAGACGGTCTAATCCGCGCCATTGGCACGGACCTGGATATTCCCGCCGGCACCGAGGTACTCGATGGCAGCGGTCAATACCTGATGCCCGGTGGCATCGACCCCCATACCCATATGCAATTGCCCTTCATGGGCACCGTGGCCAGTGAAGACTTTTTCAGTGGCACGGCCGCCGGGTTGGCGGGCGGCACCACGTCGATCATCGACTTTGTAATTCCCAACCCGCAGCAATCCCTGCTGGAAGCCTTCCACCAATGGCGTGGCTGGGCCGAGAAGTCGGCGTCCGACTACGGCTTCCACGTTGCCATTACCTGGTGGAGCGAGCAGGTCCGTGAGGAAATGGCCGAGCTGGTCAGCCACCACGGCGTCAACAGCTTCAAGCATTTCATGGCGTACAAGAACGCGATCATGGCCGCCGACGATACGTTGGTGGCGAGCTTCGAGCGCTGCCTGGAACTGGGCGCGGTGCCGACGGTGCATGCCGAGAACGGCGAACTGGTGTATCACCTGCAACGCAAGCTGATGGCCCAGGGCATTACCGGGCCGGAAGCACACCCATTGTCGCGGCCCTCGCAAGTGGAAGGCGAAGCCGCCAGCCGGGCGATCCGGATTGCCGAGACCATCGGCACTCCGCTGTACCTGGTGCACGTGTCCACCAAAGAAGCGCTGGATGAAATCACCTACGCCCGCAGCAAGGGCCAGCCGGTGTATGGCGAGGTATTGGCCGGGCATTTGCTGCTGGACGACAGCGTCTACCAGCACCCCGACTGGCAGACCGCTGCGGGCTACGTGATGAGCCCGCCCTTCCGCCCGCGCGGGCATCAGGAGGCGCTGTGGCATGGCCTGCAATCGGGCAACCTGCACACCACTGCCACCGACCACTGTTGCTTCTGTGCCGAGCAAAAAGCCGCCGGACGTGATGACTTCAGCAAGATTCCCAATGGCACTGCCGGTATCGAAGACCGCATGGCGCTGTTGTGGGACGAAGGCGTGAACACCGGGCGCTTGTCGATGCAGGAGTTTGTGGCGCTGACGTCGACCAACACCGCGAAGATCTTCAACCTGTACCCGCGCAAAGGGGCGATTCGCGTGGGTGCCGATGCTGATCTGGTGCTATGGGACCCGCAAGGCTCACGGACCATTTCCGCCAAGACCCATCATCAGAACGTCGACTTCAACATCTTCGAGGGCAAGACCGTGCGCGGCGTGCCAAGCCACACCATCAGCCAGGGCAAGTTGGTCTGGGTGGATGGGGATCTGCGCGCCGAGCGGGGTGCGGGGCGGTACATCGAACGGCCGGCGTACCCGTCGGTGTTTGAGCAGTTGAGCAAGCGGGCGGAGCGTTCCAGGCCGGTTGCTGTGAAACGCTGAAAGCGGCCTTCGGCCTATCGCGGGCAAGCCCGGCTCCCACATTTTTGAGCTGTGAATACATTCAAATGTGGGAGCTGGCTTGCCTGCAATGAGGCCGGTACAGGCAACAAAAAAACCACTGCCCACCAGAGGCAGCACCTCAAAAACCGTGAGGCCACTACTGTGATCCAGACCCTGAACCATCTTCCACACCCCCATGAAGATGCGGCGGCACTCGCCGCGCATTTCACCGACCTGGCGCCGCCGCTCAACGCCCGGCAAGCCCAACTGGAGGCCTCGCGTTGCCTGTACTGCTACGACGCGCCGTGCGTCAACGCATGCCCCAGCGAGATCGATATCCCCTCGTTCATCCGCAATATCCACACCGAAAACGTCCAGGGCGCCGCGCAAAAGATCCTCTCGGCGAATATTCTCGGCGGCAGCTGCGCCCGGGTCTGCCCGACAGAAATCCTCTGCCAGCAAGCCTGCGTGCGCAACAACGCCGAAGAATGCGCCCCGGTGCTGATCGGCCTGTTGCAGCGGTATGCGGTGGACAACGCGCATTTCAGCGAACACCCGTTCCAGCGCGCCGCGCCCACCGGCAAACGCATTGCGGTGGTCGGCGCCGGGCCTGCCGGGTTGTCGTGTGCCCATCGCAGCGCCCTGCATGGCCATGACGTGGTGATTTTCGAAGCCCGGGAAAAAGCCGGTGGCCTGAATGAATACGGGATCGCCAAGTACAAACTGGTGGATGACTTCGCGCAAAAGGAACTGGATTTCCTCCTGCAAATCGGCGGTATCGAAATCCGCCATGGCCAGCGCCTGGGCGACAACCTGACCCTGAGCGAACTGCACCAACAGTTCGACTCGGTGTTCCTCGGCCTGGGCCTGGCCGCCAGCAAACAGCTCGGCCTGCCTCACGAGGACGCCCCCGGCCTGCTCGCCGCCACCGACTATATACGCGAGTTGCGCCAGGCCGACGACCTCAGCCAACTGCCGCTGGCCGACCGCTGCATCGTCCTCGGCGCCGGCAATACGGCCATCGACATGGCCGTGCAAATGGCCCGCCTCGGTGCCCGCGACGTCAACCTGGTGTACCGCCGTGGCCTGACTGAAATGGGGGCTACCGGCCATGAGCAAGACATCGCCAAGGCCAACCAGGTGCGCCTGCTGACCTGGGCCCAGCCCGAAGAAGTACTGCTCGACGACCTGGGCCATGTGCGCGGCATGCGCTTTGCCCGCACCCGCATGGTCGATGGCCGCCTGCAAGCCACCGGCGAAACCTTTGAACTGGCCGCCGACGCGATCTTCAAGGCCATCGGCCAAGGCTTCGACGACGAAGCGCTGCACGATCCGCTGGCGCACCAACTGCAACGCCAGGGCAACCGTATCTTCGTCAACCAACAGCTGTGCACGAGCATTCCCGGCGTATATGCCGGCGGTGATTGCGTCAGCCTCGGCCAGGACCTCACCGTCCAGGCGGTGCAACACGGCAAACTGGCCGCTGAAGCCATGCACGCCCAACTCATGCTGAATGTGGAGGCTGCGTAATGGCCGATCTCTCGATTGTGTTCGCCGGTATCAAAGCCCCCAATCCGTTCTGGCTGGCCTCCGCGCCGCCCACCGACAAGGCCTACAACGTGGTGCGTGCCTTTGAAGCGGGCTGGGGCGGCGTGGTCTGGAAAACCCTTGGCGAAGACCCTGCCGCGGTCAACGTCTCGTCACGCTACTCGGCGCACTTTGGCGCCAACCGTGAAGTGCTCGGCATCAACAATATCGAGCTGATTACCGACCGCTCGCTGGAGATCAACCTGCGGGAAATCACCCAGGTGAAAAAGGACTGGCCCGACCGCGCGCTGATCGTGTCGCTGATGGTGCCGTGCGTTGAAGAGTCCTGGAAACACATCCTGCCGCTGGTGCAAGCCACCGGCTGTGACGGCATCGAGCTGAACTTCGGCTGCCCCCACGGCATGCCGGAACGCGGCATGGGCGCGGCGGTGGGCCAGGTACCGGAATACGTCGAACAGGTGACGCGCTGGTGCAAGACCTATTGCTCGCTGCCGGTGATCGTCAAGCTGACGCCGAACATCACCGACATTCGCGTGGCGGCCCGTGCGGCGTATCGCGGGGGCGCGGATGCGGTGTCGCTGATCAACACCATCAACTCCATCACCAGTGTCGACCTGGAGCGCATGGTCGCCCTGCCGATGGTCGGCACCCAGAGTACTCACGGGGGTTACTGCGGCTCGGCGGTGAAGCCGATTGCGCTGAACATGGTGGCGGAGATAGCCCGCGACCCACAGACACAAGGCTTGCCGATCTGCGGGATTGGCGGGATTGGCAACTGGCGCGATGCGGCCGAGTTCGTGGCGCTGGGCTGCGGCGCGGTACAAGTGTGCACGGCGGCGATGCTGCACGGGTTTAGGATTGTCGAAGAGATGAAGGACGGGCTGTCGCGGTGGATGGACAGCCAGGGTTACAGCAGCCTGCAGGAGTTTTCCGGGCGGGCGGTGGGCAATACAACGGATTGGAAGTACCTGGACATCAACTATCAGGTAATCGCCAAAATTGACCAGGAGGCGTGTATTGGCTGTGGGCGTTGCCATATTGCTTGCGAGGATACATCGCACCAGGCGATCAGCAGTTTGAAATTGGCGGATGGGACGCACAAGTACGAGGTGATTGATGACGAGTGCGTGGGCTGCAACCTGTGCCAGATCACCTGCCCGGTGGCGGACTGTATCGAGATGGTGCCGGTGGATACCGGGAAGCCGTTTTTGAACTGGACGCAGGATCCGAGGAATCCCTACCGCGAGGCGGTATAACACTCCCAACAACCGTAGCAGCTGTCGAGCCTAGGCGAGGCTGCGTAGGGCGCGACTCAGTCTTGAATCGTGGCGCGCCCGACGCAGCCTCGCCTAGGCTCGACAGCTGCTACGCGCGCGGGTGGATAACTCGCGCTATGGGTAGGCGCTCAAGGCTCCAACCCAATCCCCCGCAAAATCACACTCGTCACCGTCTGTACCGCCCGCTCAAACTGCATGTCCGACAACGGCTGATGGTCATTCAGGATCTTCACCTGATGATCAAAGTCGGCATAGTGCTGGGTCGACGCCCAGATCATATACAGCAGACTAGAAGGCTCTACCGGCAAAATCCGCTTGTCCTCCACCCACTGGCGAATCTTCGCTTCCTTCATCTTGGCCCAGTCATACAGGCTCACATCCAGCGCCTCCCCCAGGGTCGGCGCGCCGTGGATGATTTCGTTGGCCCAGACTTTCGAACCATACGGCCGGCTGCGCGAGTGCTGCATCTTGGCGCGGATGTAGCTGCTGAGGACGACGCGTGGGTCGTCGAACATCTCGAAGCACAAGGCGTCCTGCTTCCACACTTCCAGCAGGTCGAACAACACCGCGCTGTACAGCTCACTCTTGGTGCTGAAGTAGTAATGCAGGTTGGAACGCGGCAGTTGCACTTCTTCAGCGATGTCGGCCATGGCGGTGCTGCCGTAGCCCTTCTCGGCGAAGACCTTTTCGGCCGCCAGCAGAATCTTTTCGACGTTGACCCGACGAATACCGATCTTGTGATTGCCCATAAGGGCTCCCTGACAACAACATAGCTTCAAGACTACCATCCGCTCTAAGTCGCGGCGACACGCCACGGTGAAACTTCGTACAAGAACCTTCCCCGTGGAAACCGGATTGGTTAGCATCGCCATCCCCTCGAAGGATCGCCTCCATGACGATTCGACCGCGAGACGCGTGCGACGACCCGGTGCTTGCGGCGCCACTGAACGACTGACTCTCACCTGAAGGTATTGAACAATGTTGATCAAGAAGACCCTCACCACTGTCGCCCTGCTGGCCTCCCTGCTGGGCGCCTCGGCAGCCTTTGCCCACGCCCACCTGAAAAGCTCGCAGCCAGCCGCCGACAGCAGCGTCGCTGCGCCCAAGGACCTGCGCCTGTCATTCAGTGAAGGCGTTGAAGCAACCTTCACCAAGGTGTCCCTGAGCAAGGACGGTACCGAAGTGGCGATCAAGGGCCTGGAAACCCCGGACGCCGACAAAAAAGTATTGGTGGTGACACCGGCCGCGCCGTTGGCCGCCGGCACCTACAAAGTGGTGTGGAACGCCGTCTCGGTCGATACCCACAAGAGCAACGGTGAATACAGCTTCAAGGTCGGCCAATAATCCATGGCCACCCTGCTGGTGCTGTGCCGCTTCCTGCATTTCATCGTGGTGTTGTTGATGTTCGGGGCCTGTGTGTTCAGGCCCTGGCTGCTGGGGACGGGACCGCAACCGGTGCTGGACCGACAGCTGTCACGCATCACCCAGGGGTTGGCGTGGCTCGCGTTGGTGTCAGGGGTGGCGTGGTTGTTGTTGATCAGCGCGAGCATGGCCGGTGTCGGGCTGGGCGCGCTGGAGTGGTCGACGGTGCAGCTGGTGCTGGGTAAAACCTTTTTCGGCCAGGTCTGGACCTGGCACCTGACGCTGAACGTGCTGCTGGTGCTCGGTTTGATGACGCCGTGGAAGGCGGTGCGCCTGCCGCTCTGTGCATTGCTGCTGGCGACACTGGCACCCGTGGGCCATGGCGCCATGCTCAATGGCCTGGCCGGGCAATTGCTGATCCTCAATCAGGTGGTGCACCTGGTGTGCGTCGGTGCCTGGCTGGGCGGACTGCTCATGCTGGTGTTGATCCTCAGGCAATCGCCGCGCTACCCCTTGGAACCGATCCTTCAGCGCTTCAGTGGCATCGGGTATGGGCTGGTGACGGGGTTGCTGCTGACCGGTCTGATCAACGTGCGGGTGCTCACCGGGCAGTTCTGGCCAACGCCATTGTTCAGCGGTTTCGCCCTGATCCTGCTGATCAAGGTGCTACTGGTATTCGGCATGCTCGCGCTGGCGCTGTTGAACCGCCTGCGGATCTATAACTGTGAGCAGCGACTGCCAGCGTTGAAGGCCAGCGTGAGGCTGGAACTGTTACTAGGTGTTTCAGCGGTAGCCGCCGTTTCGTTGCTTGGCACCTTGCCGCCCATGGTTTTGAACGGCTGAAAAAAATAGCCCGGGCCCGCTCAATGTGGGAGCTGGCTTGCCTGCGATACAGGCAACTCGGTCTTTCAGGTACACCGAGGTGATGCCATCGCAGGCAAGCCGGCTCCTACATTTGATCGGTGGCGCGACCGAAGTCATCGTATAACTTTCGATTGACAACCCCCTAAAACCTCGCAAATATCGCCCCAATGTTGTACGACAACGTATAACAAAAAATAAAAACAACAAAAAAGACAAGGGAGCGTCACTGTGAGCCAACACGTCCGTCATTTCTCCTGCACTGCCCGTTTCGCCGCCATCGGCTTGAGCAGCCTGGCCTTCACCCTCCCCATCACCGCCTCGGCAGAAGGCTTCCTTGAAGACGCCAAAGCCACGCTTAACCTGCGCAACGCCTACTTCAACCGTAACTTCACCAACTCCGCCCACCCACAAGCCAAGGCCGAAGAGTGGACGCAAAGTTTTATCCTCGATGCCAGGTCCGGCTTTACCCAAGGCACCGTCGGTTTCGGGCTGGACGTGCTCGGCCTGTACTCGCAGAAACTCGACGGTGGCAAAGGCACTGCGGGCACTCAACTGCTGCCGACCGGTAGCGATGGCCGCCCCGTCGACAACTTCGGGCGTCTGGGTGTTGCGCTGAAAACCCGGCTGTCGAAGACCGAACTGAAAGTTGGCGAATGGATGCCGGTGCTGCCGATCCTGCGCTCGGATGACGGCCGCTCACTGCCGCAAACCTTCCGTGGCGGCCAGGTCACCTCCAGCGAAATCGCCGGCCTTACCCTGTACGGCGGCCAGTTCCGCGGTAACAGCCCGCGTAACGACGCGAGCATGGACGACATGTTCCTCAACGGCAAAGCTGCGTTCACCTCCGATCGCTTCAACTTCGGTGGAGGTGAATACACCTTCAACGACAAGCGCACCCAGGTCGGCGTGTGGTACGCCGAACTCAGCGACATCTACCAGCAACAGTACTTCAACCTCACCCACAGCCAGCCCGTGGGCGACTGGACCCTGGGCGCCAACCTCGGGTTCTTCACCGGCAAGGAAGACGGCAAGGCCCTGGCCGGCGACCTCGACAACAAAACCGCGTTCGCCTTGCTCTCGGCCAAATACAAAGGCAACAGCTTCTATGTTGGCCTGCAGAAACTCACCGGCGACAGTGCCTGGATGCGGGTCAACGGCACCAGCGGCGGCACCCTGGCCAACGACAGCTACAACGCCAGCTACGACAACGCCAAGGAAAAATCCTGGCAGGTGCGGCACGACTTCAACTTCGTAGTGCTGGGCATCCCCGGGCTGACCATGATGAACCGCTACATCAGCGGCGATAACGTGCACACCGGGGCGATCACCAACGGCAAGGAATGGGGCCGCGAGTCGGAACTGGCCTACACCGTGCAGAGCGGCGCGCTGAAGGACCTGAATCTGCGGTGGCGCAACGCGACGATGCGCCGGGACTTCAGCACCAATGAGTTTGATGAAAACCGGATATTCATCAGTTACCCGCTGTCGTTGTTGTAAGACCTGTGGTGAGCGGGCTTGCCCCGCGCTGGGCTGCGAAGCGGCCCTAAAATCTGCCACCGGAATGCCCCTGAAAGAACTCGGTGATCTTGTTGGGGCTGCTGCGCACCCCAGCACGTGGCAAGCCCGCTCACCACGGGTAAAGGCGCCTTCAACCACACGTTTGGTGTGAACGCCCAAGCGACTAAGGGCACCACTTTTAGACCAATAGCGCGTTGACAAGAGTAGGAAACCCTAAGGATACTTCAACCTAGTCATACGACAACCTACAACAATAACGGGACCACCATGACCACCACCACCGCTCCTACCCCGTTCAACCGCCTGCTGCTCACCGGCGCCGCCGGAGGCCTGGGCAACGTCCTGCGCGAACGCCTGCGCCCCTACGCCAACGTGCTGCGCCTGTCGGATATCGCCAACATGGCCCCGGCTGCCGACGAAGGCGAAGAAGTAGCGCCGTGCGATCTTTCCGACAAACAGGCAGTGCACCAACTGGTGGAAGGCGTCGACGCCATCCTGCATTTCGGCGGCGTATCGGTGGAGCGCTCGTTCGAAGAAGTACTCGGCGCAAACATCTGCGGCATCTTCCACATCTATGAGGCCGCTCGTCGCCATGGGGTCAAGCGCGTCATCTTCGCCAGCTCCAACCACGTGATCGGTTTCTACAAGCAGGGCGAAGCCCTCGATGCCCACTCCCCGCGCCGTCCGGACAGTTACTACGGCCTGTCCAAATCCTACGGCGAGGACATGGCCAGTTTCTACTTCGACCGCTACGGCATCGAGACCGTCAGCCTCCGCATCGGCTCCTCGTTCGCGGAACCACAGAACCGTCGGATGATGCACACCTGGCTGAGTTTCGACGACCTCACCCAATTGCTCGAACGTGCGCTGTACACACCGAACGTCGGCCACACCGTGGTCTATGGCATGTCGGATAACCTCGATGTGTGGTGGGACAACCGCTTCGCCGCGCACCTGGGCTTCACCCCGCGTGACAGCTCCGAAGTCTTCCGCAAACAGGTGGAAGCCCAACCCATGCCCGCCACCGACGACCCGGCGCGGGTGTACCAGGGCGGCGCGTTTTGTGCGGCCGGCCCGTTCGGGGACTGACCACATACCAACCCAAGGGAATGAGTGGCCATGCAAGCAGAACTGATTGTCGACGCCCGCAACGCAGTGGGTGAATGCCCGGTGTGGGTGCCCGAGGAAAATACCCTGTACTGGGTGGACATTCCCACTGGCGAACTGCAACGCTGGAGCGCCAGCAGCGGTGAGGCCCAGGCCTGGAAAGCCCCACAGATGCTCGCCTGCATCGCCCGCACCAGCGCGGGCAATTGGGTCGCAGGCATGGAAACCGGCTTTTTCCAGCTCACGCCCCACAACGACGGCAGCCTCGACACCACGCCCCTGGCCAGCGTCGAGCACGCCCGCCCGGACATGCGCCTGAACGATGGCCGTTGCGATCGCCAGGGCCGGTTCTGGGCCGGCAGCATGGTGCTGAATATGGGCGCGAATGCCGCCGACGGCGCACTGTACCGCGTTGAGACCGGCCAACCGGTCCACACCGCGCTCAACGGTTTCATCACCCCCAATGGCCTGGCTTTCAGCCCCGACGGGCGCACGATGTACCTCTCGGATTCACACCCGCTGATCCAGCAGATCTGGGCGTTCGACTACGACATCGACAGCGGCACGCCGTCCAACCGCCGGCTGTTTGTGGACATGCACAAGTTCCTCGGCCGCCCCGACGGTGCCGCCGTGGACGCCGAAGGTTGCTACTGGATCTGCGCCAACGATGCCGGGCTGGTCCACCGCTTTACCCCCGACGGCCGCCTCGACCGTTCACTGAGCATACCGGTAAAAAAACCCAGCATGTGCGCCTTCGGTGGCAGCCGCCTGGACACCTTGTTCGTCACCTCGATCCGCGACGACCACAGCCCGCAGTCCCTGGCCGGCGGCGTCTTCGCCCTCAACCCTGGCGTACAGGGAATGCCGGAACCCACCTTCATCCTCTAGCTGCATCGCTGTGCCTTGAACAAAACAATAACAAGACTGGAGAGACACCCCATGGACTTCAAACGCACCTTGCTCCTCGCCGCACTCCCCTTCACCTTCATGTTCGCCGGCGCCGCCCACGCGCTGGAAATCAAATTCGCCGATATCCACCCCGCGGGCTACCCGACCGTCGTCGCCGAAGAACAGCTGGGTAAAACCCTGGTCGCCGAAAGCAACGGCGGCCTGACCTTCAAGATGTTCCCCGGCGGCGTGCTGGGCTCGGAAAAGGAAGTGGTCGAACAGGCCCAGGTCGGCGCAATCCAGATGGCCCGGGTCAGCCTCGGTATTGTTGGCCCAGTGGTGCCGGACGTGAACGTGTTCAACATGCCGTTCGTGTTCCGCGACCAGGTGCACATGCGCAAGGTCATCGACGGCGAGATCGGCGATGAAATTCTCGCCAAGATCACCGACTCCGAATTCAACCTGGTCGCCCTGGCCTGGATGGACGGCGGCACGCGCAATATCTACACCAAGAAACCGGTGCGCAAGATCGAAGACCTCAAGGGCATGAAGATCCGCGTGCAGGGCAACCCGATCTTCATCGAAACCATCAACGCCATGGGCGGCAACGGTATTGCCATGGACACGGGCGAGATCTTCAGTGCCCTGCAGACCGGCGTGATCGACGGCGCGGAAAACAACCCGCCCACCCTGCTGGAACACAACCACTACCAGAACGCCAAGTTCTACAGCCTCACCGGCCACCTGATCCTGCCCGAGCCCATCGTGATGTCGAAAATCACCTGGAACAAGCTCACCCCCGAGCAACAGGTGCTGGTAAAAAACACCGCGAAGGCCGCGCAGATCCAGGAGCGCGAGCTGTGGGACGCCAAGTCTGCCAGCAGTGAAACCAAGCTCAAGGCCGCCGGCGTGGAGTTCATCGACATCGACAAAAAACCCTTCTATGAGGCCACCGCTTCGATTCGCGAGAAATACGGCGCGCCTTATGCCGACCTGATCAAGCGCATCGAAGCCGTCGAGTAAACCGCCCTCCCCTTATAGAAAAGGCCCGGCGCGGTCGGCATCGACGCGCCCGGTCACGGTGAACGCCATGAAGAATTTACTGCTGCGCATCAACGACCGCATTTACATGAGCTGCATCTGGATCGCCGGCCTCGCCGTTCTCGGTGTCGCGCTGATCATTCCCTGGGGCATCTTTGCCCGCTACATCCTGGGCACCGGCTCCAGCTGGCCAGAACCCACCGCCATCCTGCTGATGCTGGTGTTCACCTTTGTCGGCGCCGCCGCCAGTTATCGCGCCGGGGCGCACATGTCGGTGGCCATGGTCACCGACCGCCTGCCACCGGGCCAGCGCCGCATCGTCGGTATCGTCTCGCAATTGCTGATGGGCACCATCTGCCTGTTCATGGCGATCTGGGGCACCAAGCTGTGCCTGTCTACCTGGAACCAGTTCATGAGCGCCATGCCGACCTTGCGGGTGGGCATCACCTACATGCCGATCCCGATTGGCGGCCTGCTGACGCTGATTTTTGTGCTGGAAAAACTCCTGCTCGGTGACCAGAGCAACCGGCGGGTCGTGCGCTTCGACCTGGTTGAAGAAAGCGAAGGAGCTGCCTGAATGGACGCATTGATTCTGTTGGGCAGCTTTATCGCCTTGATCCTGATCGGCATGCCGGTGGCCTACGCTCTCGGGCTTTCTGCGCTGATTGGCGCGTGGTGGATCGACATCCCGTTCCAGGCCCTGATGATTCAGGTGGCGGGCGGGGTGAACAAATTCTCGCTGATGGCGATTCCGTTCTTCGTGCTGGCCGGGGCGATCATGGCCGAAGGCGGCATGTCACGCCGGCTCGTGGCCTTTGCCGGGGTGCTGGTGGGCTTTGTGCGCGGCGGCTTGTCTTTGGTGAACATCATGGCCTCGACGTTTTTCGGGGCGATCTCCGGCTCCTCGGTGGCCGATACCGCGTCCGTCGGTTCAGTGCTGATTCCCGAGATGGAGCGCCGGGGTTATCCCCGCGAATTTGCCACCGCCGTCACCGTCAGCGGCTCGGTGCAGGCCTTGCTGACACCCCCCAGCCACAACTCCGTGCTGTATTCCCTGGCGGCGGGCGGCACGGTGTCCATCGCCTCGCTGTTCATGGCCGGCGTGGTACCGGGGCTGCTGATGAGCGCCTGCCTGATGGTGCTGTGCCTGATCTTCGCGAAAAAGCGCAACTATCCCAAAGGTGAAGTGATTCCGCTGAAACAGGCGCTGAAAATCTGCGGCGAAGCGCTGTGGGGCTTGATGGCCATGGTGATCATTCTCGGCGGGATTCTGTCGGGCATTTTCACGGCTACCGAGTCGGCGGCGATTGCGGTGTTGTGGGCGTTCTTCGTGACCATGTTCATCTACCGCGACTACAAATGGAGCGAGCTGCCCAAGCTGATGCACCGCACGGTGCGCACGATTTCCATCGTGATGATCCTGATCGCCTTCGCCGCCAGCTTCGGCTACATCATGACGCTGATGCAGATCCCGGCGAAGATCACCACGATGTTCCTGACCCTGTCGGACAACCGCTACGTGATCCTGATGTGCATCAACGTGATGCTGCTGTTGCTGGGCACGGTGATGGACATGGCGCCGCTGATCTTGATCCTCACGCCGATCCTGTTGCCGGTGGTGCTGGGCATCGGCGTCGACCCGGTACACTTCGGCATGATCATGCTGGTGAACCTCGGCATCGGCCTGATCACGCCGCCAGTGGGTGCGGTGCTGTTCGTGGGGGCGGCGGTGGGCAAGGTCAGCATCGAGAAGACCGTGAAGGCGCTGCTGCCGTTTTACGGGGTGTTGTTCCTGGTGCTGATCGCCGTGACCTACATTCCGGCGCTGTCGTTGTGGTTGCCTGGGTTGGTGTTATAAACCTCACACTGCGTGTAGCGAGGGAGCTGCTGTGGCGAGGGAGCTTGCTCCCGCTGGGCTGCGCAGCAGCCCCAAAATCTTGGGAGCGCTTCGCACTCCAGCGGGAGCAAGCTCCCTCGCCACAGCAAGCTCCCTCGCCACAACAGCTCCCTTGCCACAGCAAGCGCCCTCGCCACAGAAGCACTCATCATCCAACAGGTCTGCTGACAGTCATGATGCTTGAACTCGAAGATAACCTCACCCGCCTGACACTCTCACCTGAGTTGGGTGGGAGTATCGTCAACTGGGCCCTGCGCAGCAGCGGCCAACCGTTGCTTCGACACACCGATCAACAGGCGTTGGTCAGCGGATTGCCGGGCAAGCTGGGGTGTTTCCCGCTGGCGCCCTGGTCGAACCGGATTGCCGAGGGTGGCTTCGATAATCCCTCCGGATGGCTGGCCCTTGGGTCCAACAGCCCGCTGGACCCGCTGCCGATTCATGGCAGCGCCTGGCAACAGGCGTGGCAGGTAATCGGCCAGTCGGCAGACGAAGTGCTGCTGCAACTGGACTGCACTACACCGTTTGCCTATCGCGCCGAGCAGCGCGTTCAGTTGAAGGACGGCAGGTTGAGCATCAGTCTGCGGGTCACCCACCTGGCAGAGCAGGCGGCGTGGCATGGGCTGGGGTTGCATCCGTATCTACCCCGCAGGCCGGGCACGCAATTGCAGGCCAAGGCATCGCAGGTGTGGATGAGTGATGAAACGAAACTGCCGACGGCGCTGGCTACCGTGCCCGCCGAGTGGGACTTTCAACAGTTCAAATCGTTGCCCGAGGCGCTGGTGGACAATGGCTTTTGCCAATGGGACGGGCTTTGCCTGATCCAGCAGCCCGACTTGGGTTACAACCTGGAATGCCAGGCTACCGGCAGCGACTACTATCTGCTGTACTGCCCGCCGGGGCTGGATTTTTTTTGCTTCGAGCCGGTGAGCCATCCGGTGAATGCCCATCACCTGCCGGGCAGGCCGGGGTTGAAGCTGTTGGAGAAAGGCCAATCGATAGCGCTGGGTTTCAGCCTGCAATACAACCCCCTCTAACAACACAAAACCCATGTGGGAGCTGGCTTGCCTGCGATGCAGGCAACACGGTCTTTCACGTACACCGAGGTGATGCCATCGCAGCGATGCGGCGACCCGACAAGCCAGCCCCCCCATTGATCGCATTCCACAATGGAGACTTCCGGTGGGTCAGGGTGGGGTGTTCTTCAAGCGCCCTTGTGTGTCGATACTCACCACTACCGACAACCCCGGGCGCAGTCGCTCGCTCTGCTCCTGCCCCGGGTCGACGGTGATCCGCACCGGCACCCGCTGGGCGATCTTCACGAAGTTGCCGGTAGCGTTATCCGCCTGCAACAGGCTGAACTCAGACCCGGTGGCAGGGGAAATGCGCTGCACCGTGCCGTGAAACTTGCGATGGTCCAGGGCATCCACGGTGAACGTCACCGGCTGGCCGACCTGCACGTTGTCCATCTGGGTTTCTTTCATGTTGGCAATCACCCACAGCTGGTTCGGCACCAGCGCCATTAACTGCGCGCCACTGTTGACGTAGGCACCGAGGCGCACGCCAATCTGTCCAAGCTGCCCGTCACGCGGGGCGATGATCCGGGTGTTCGACAGGTCGATACGCGCCAGCTCCACCGCCGCCTCTGCGTTAGCCACCGCCGCCTCCAGCGAACCGCGATTGACGATCACCGTCTGCAAATCCTGCCGGGCGATTTCCAGGCTGGCCTGGGCCTGGGCCACCGCAGCGATGGTTTGCGCATTGGCCGCGCGGGTCACGTCCAACTCGCGTTTGGACACCGAACCGTCGCTGATCAACTCTTCGTTGCGGCGCAAGTCCGCAGTGCTCTTGCGGGCCTGGGCCTGGCTGTCGGCCAAGGCGGCCTGGCGCAGCTTGATGGTCGCCTCGGCACTGTTGCGTTGCTGCACCACATTGGCCAGGGACGCCTGCTGCACCGCCAGTTGCGCCAGGGCCTGGTCGAGGCGCTGCTTGTAGATGCGGTCATCGAGGCGCACCAGCAAATCCCCGGCCTTGACGTACTGGAAGTCCGTCACCGGCACTTCATACACGTAGCCACTGAGCTGCGGCCCGATGATTGTCACCTGGCCACGCACCAGCGCGTTCTCGGTGGTTTCCACCGCGCTGCTGAAGGGCGGCAACTGCCAGGCATAGAGCACGATCAGCACGCCGACAATCGCAATCGCGGCAAAGCCCATTGAGGAGATGATGCGCACCCGCAAGGAGCGGGGTTCGGTGGCCGGCATGCTCGGCGGCGCGGTGCCTTCCGGGGTGGAAGCGATGGCGTTGGTGGTGGTCGTCGTCGGTTCGGTCATGAAGAAAGTGCGCCGCTGGGTTGAACGGGAGGCGCTGCACTGGCGGCAGCTTTAGTGGTACTCATCAGCCAGAGGCTGCGGATAAAAATCCAGATCATGGTGAGTATGGCGATGATCGCGATCAGCATGAACACATCGTTGTAGGCCATTACATTCGCCTCGCGCGTGGCCGCCGTGGCCAGGCTGCGAATGCCCATCAGGTTACGCAATTCGGGGTCGGCGATCACCCCGCCGTAGGCCGAGCCGCCGCTGGCTACCCGCGCGACCACACGCGGGTCGAGCAAGGTCAGGTGTTCGACGATCATGCTGGAGTGGAATTTCTCCCGCACGATCTGGAACGTGCCGAGCAATGCCGCGCCGATGAGGCCACCGAGGTTCTGGCAGATCCCGAACAGCACCGAGAAACTCACCAGGTTCCTGGGGTTGGTCAGCACATTGCGCGTACCCAGGACCATGGTCGGCCCGAGGAAGAACGTGCCGCCAAAGCCTAGCAGGAACTGGCTGACGTACATGTTTTGCGGGCGCGTGAGGTTGCTCGAGAAACTGTCCATCACCGAACCCACGGCCATAAAGGCCAGGGAAATGATCAAGGGCATCAGCAAATGCGAGGGGTTGATGGTCAGCGCGCTGGTCGCCAGGCCGGCAATCGCCCCCGCCAGCATCACCCAATACAGCGTGCGCATCTGTTCGTTGCTCATGTTCAGCATCTGCATGAAGCCCACGGCGCCGGTGGACTGCTCCGAAAGCACCATGCGAATCAGCACCACCGCCAACGCCAGGCGAATCATCACCCCGCTGCCCAGCCAGCGGGTCATCAGCAAGGGGTTGGCACGGTTATGTTCGATGGCCAGGCCGGCCATGATCAGCACCAGTGAGCAGGCCGACGCCACGCCGATCCACGGCGCTTCCAGCCACCAGTCGATACGGCCCAGGGACAGCACGGCGCAGAGCAAGGCAACGCCGGTAGCGAGGATCGCGAAGGTCAGGAAGTCGAGTTTTTCGAAGGTCTTGAAGCGGTCGCCCGGAGGCAGCTTGAGCAGGAATACACAGCCCAGGCAGGTCAGCGCCATGCCCAGTTCGAACAAGTACAGGCCGCGCCATTCGGCGATCTGCAACAGGTCTTCGGAGAACAGCCGGGCCAGGGGCAAGGCCAATTGTGCAGTGCCCAGGCCGAGTACCAGGGCCTTCATGCGCCACTTTGCGGGGAAGGCCTGGATCATGTAGTACAGGCCCAGGGAGCTGAGGGCGGCGCCGACCATCCCGTGGGCGGCGCGCACAGCAATCGCCGAGCTGAGGTCATTGACGAACAGATGGCCGAAGGTGACCAGGGCGTAGAGCACCAGAAACACCTCGGTAAAGGCCCGCAGGCCAAATTGCTGGCGGAACTTCACCAGCAGCAGGTTCATCGAGACGTTGGTCATGACGTAGGCGGCCGGGAGCCAGGCCATTTCTGCCGTGGTAGCGCCCAATGCGCCTTGCAGGTACACCAGGTTGGCAATCACCAGCGAGTTGCCGAGGCCGCCGGTGATTGCCACGAGTACACCGACCAAGGCGTAGGCCCAGCGTTTGCGGGTGGAATGCAGCGGCGTCGACGGCGAGCCCGGCAGGCTCGGGCGTTCGTGGGGCTGCCAGGTGTGAGGGGTGTATTTGTCCATTCGGTGACCTTGATGACCGACGCGCAAGGCCGGTAAAACCATTACTCAGGGAGTAGTTAACCTGAGTGGAGTTCAACTTGCCATCTTGGGAGGGGATTTGGGTTCCTGGGTATATATTCAAAGCACTAGGCCAACAGCTGACTCAACACCGCCCGCAACTTGCCCGGCTTGACCGGCTTGTTCAGCAACGGCGCTTCCAGCCGCCGCAACGCACGGCGGCATTGGTCGGTTCGGTCGGCAGTGATGATCACCGCCGGGATCCTGCAGCCAAAATGCTCGCGCAAATCGCGCACCACCTCACAGCCCACCACGCCGTGGTCCAGGTGGTAGTCTGCAAGGATCAACTCCGGCGCCCGGCCTTGCAACGCCGTCAACGCACCAGCCCGGTCGGTGGCGGTAACCACTTCGCAGCCCCACTGCCCCAGCAGTGCACTCATGCTTTCGAGGATGCTGACTTCGTTGTCCAGCACCAACAGGCGCCTGCCCGGTAAAGGATTGCCGGTACTCGGTTGCGCAGCCATCACGTTGATGGGCAGCGGCATGACGTCGCTGATGGGCACTTCGATGCTGAACATCGAGCCGCGTCCCGGCCACGAACGCACCGCCACCGCATAACCGAGGATCTCGGCGATGCGTTCGACAATCGCCAACCCCAGCCCCACGCCCTTGCGATCGGCAGCGCGGCCCACGTCCAGTTGATTGAATTCCAGGAAAATCGAGTCGAGCCGGTCTGCCGCGATCCCGCGCCCGGTGTCCCACACTTCCAGGCGCAGGCGATCCCCCCGGCGCCGGGCGCCCAGCAGGATGCAACCCTCGCTGGTGTAGCGGCAGGCGTTGCTGAGGAAGTTGCGCAGAATGCGCGTCATCAGGCGCAAGTCGGTGTTGATCGCATAGCGGCCGGTGTGTGCCCGCAGGTTCAACCCCGCCGCCGCCGCCACCGACTGGAATTCGGAGACCAGCGGCGCAAACAATTCGTCGAGTCGGTACAGGGCGATGTCCGGTTTAACCGCTGCCTGGTCAAGCCGGGAAATGTCCAGCAGGTCGGTGAGCAAATCCTCGGCACCTTCCAGGGCCTGGTGTGTGCGTTCCACCAGCACCTGCTCGACGCTGGGCAGGTTACGCTCACGCAAGGTGGAGATCAGCAGGCGCGCGGCATTGAGCGGTTGCAGCAGATCATGGCTGGCGGCGGCGAGGTATTTGTCCTTGCTGCGGTTGGCGGCCTGGGCGGCATCCCGGGCGTCGCGCAGGTCTTGTTCGATCCGTTCGCGCTGGGCGATCTGCTGTTGCAGGTTGAGGTTGGCCTCCAGCAACTCGTCGGTGCGTGCGGCGACGCGCTGCTCCAGTTCGTCGTTGAGGCGAATGTAGCGGTTGCGCTCGGCTTCCAGCTCATCGAGGCGCGCGGTGAGTTCCGGGTAATGGCTCTTGCGTGCCGACTGGTCGCCCAACCCCAGCAGCCCCGCGAGCGCTCGTTGCTGGTCGTCAGAGAGCTTCGGCATAGACGACCTCGACGTCACGCTGGCTGGACTCTCGCGGGTTGGTGAGGATGCACGGGTCGTGCATCGCGTGTTGCGACAAAAACGGAATGTCCGCCACCCGCACGCCATGCAGGCCGAGGGTTTCGTGGAAGCCGATCGCGTGCTTGAGGGCGATCAAGTGCTCCACCAGCCGGCCCCGAATCTGGCGGTGGTTAAGGCCCCGGCAATCGATGCCGAAGGTTTCGGCAATCACCTTGAAGCGCTCCGGCGCCGAGTTGTAGTTGAACGCCACCACGTGTTCCACCAGCACCGCGTTGCACAGGCCGTGGGGCAGGTCGAGAAAACCGCCCAGGCTGTGGGACATGGCATGCACCGCGCCGAGGATCGCGTTGGAAAACGCCAGCCCGGCCTGCATGCTGCCCAGCATGATTTTTTCCCGCAGGGCGATGTCGGCAGGGTTGGCGATCATCTGCACCAGGTTGCCATTGATCAGGCGCATGGCTTCCAGGGCGTGGGGGTCGGTCAGCGGGCCGTGGCCGGTGGACACAAACGCCTCGATGGCATGCACCAGCGCATCAATGCCGGTACAGGCCGAGAGGAACGGGTCCATGCTCGCGGTGGTTTCCGGGTCGATCAGCGACACATCAGGCACCACCGCCTTGCTGACGATGGAAAACTTCATGCGTTCCTGCTGGTTGGAAATGATCACGAACTGCGAGACATCCGCCGAAGTGCCGGCGGTGGTCGGGATCAGGATCAACGGCGGGCTGGGCACGCGGATGGTATCGACACCCTCGAATTCCAGGATGCTGCGCCCGTGGGCGACCACAATGCCGATGGCCTTGCCGCAGTCCATCGGGCTGCCACCGCCGACGGCGACGATCACGTCGCAATGGTTCTCACGGTAGACCTCGGCGCCGAGCATCACCTCTTCCACCCGAGGGTTGGGCGAGACGGCGCTGTACACGCAGTAGTCGATACCCTGGGCTTGCAGGCTGGCCTCGACATCGGCCACCCAGCCCACGGCGATCACACCGGGGTCGCTGACCACCAGTACCTTGCGCGCGCCAAAGGTCTTGGCGTAGTTGCCGACGTTGTGCCGGCAGCCGGCGCCAAAGATGATTTCAGGAGAAACGAATTTACGCAGGAGGCTCAGGTTCGGGCTCATTGGAAAGCCTGTTTTTATTATTTTGGAAGATGCGCTCCACACTAACCCATCCGGCGCTGAATGCAATCAGACCAATGGGTAGCCCTGGTGACCTTCCGGCACAGACCCGGCCAGCACGGGGGCTGGCCGGGAAACACATCAGCGGCTGGCGAAATACATGGTCACTTCGAAGCCGATACGCAGGTCGGTAAACGCGGGTTTAATCCACATGGGGCAGTCCTCTTGTTGTGCCGGAGTATTCCGGTAAAGCCATTAATGCACTTGGCCGGGAAGGAGCGAATGCTACTTTCGAAGCAAAGGCCGAGTGCATTGGTCGGGGGTGTACATCGATCAAAATGTGCGAGGGGTGGTTAGTTAGAAGAACCCCAACGGGTTGATGTCGTAGCTCACCAGCAGGTTTTTGGTCTGCTGGTAATGGTCCAGCATCATCTTGTGATTCTCCCGCCCAACGCCCGACTTCTTGTACCCGCCAAACGCCGCATGCGCCGGATACAGGTGATAACAGTTGGTCCACACGCGCCCGGCCTTGATCGCGCGGCCCATGCGGTACGCGCGGTTGATGTCACGGGTCCACAAGCCAGCCCCAAGGCCGAACTCGCTGTCATTGGCAATCGCCAGGGCTTCGGCTTCGTCCTTGAACGTCGTCACGCCGACCACCGGCCCAAAGATCTCTTCCTGGAACACGCGCATTTTGTTGTGGCCCTTGAGCAGGGTCGGCTGGATGTAATAACCGCTGGACAGGTCGCCCTCAAGGCGCTCGGCCGCACCGCCGATGAGCAGTTCGGCGCCCTCTTCCTGGGCAATTTTCAGGTACGAGAGAATCTTGTCGTATTGCTGCTCGGACGCTTGGGCACCGACCATGGTTTCGGTGTCCAGCGGGTTGCCGCGCTTGATCTTGACGATCTTCTTCATCACCTCGGCCATGAACGGTTCATAGATCGACTCCTGCACCAGTGCCCGCGATGGGCAGGTGCACACCTCGCCCTGATTGAAGAACGCCAGTACCAGGCCTTCGGCGGCTTTCTCGATGAACTGTGGCTCGGCCTGCATGATGTCTTCAAAGAAGATATTCGGCGACTTGCCGCCCAACTCCACGGTGGACGGGATGATGTTCTCGGCGGCGCAATGCATGATGTGCGCGCCCACCGGGGTGGAACCGGTAAAAGCAATCTTGGCGATGCGCTTGCTGGTAGCCAGCGCCTCCCCCGCTTCGCGACCAAAACCCTGGACGATGTTCAGCACGCCGGCCGGCAACAGGTCGGCGATCAGCTCGGCAAATACCATGATCGACAGCGGCGTTTGCTCGGCAGGCTTGAGCACCACGCAGTTGCCCGCCGCCAGGGCCGGAGCGAGTTTCCAGGCGGCCATCAGCAGCGGGAAGTTCCACGGGATGATTTGCCCGACCACGCCCAGCGGTTCGTGAAAATGATAGGCGGTGGTCAGTTCATTGATCTCGGCGGCGCCGCCTTCCTGGGCGCGGATACAGCCGGCGAAGTAGCGAAAATGGTCGGCCGCCAGGGGCACGTCGGCGTTGAGGGTCTCGCGCACGGCCTTGCCGTTGTCCCAGCTTTCGGTGACCGCCAGCACTTCAAGGTGTTGCTCGATACGGTCGGCGATTTTCAGCAGTACCAGGGAGCGATCCTGGGCCGAGGTCTTGCCCCAGGCATCAGCCGCCGCGTGGGCCGCATCCAGGGCCTTGTCGATATCGGCAGCGTTGGAGCGCGGGAATTCGGCGATCACTTCACCGGTCACCGGCGAGGTGTTGGTGAAGTATTCACCGTTGACCGGCGGGACGAATTCGCCGCCAATGAAATTGCCGTAGCGCGGCTTGAAGCTGACGATCGCGCCGGGGGTGCCAGGTTGTGCATAGATCATGGTGAGGCCTCTGTCGGGGTCCAGGCCTGTTGGTCAACAGGCGATACCCGATAGTAAAGAGCCCACGCTGCCCGGCGAATGCGCCGTTGGCAGGGGGGCTCTTGTCATTTGGTAGTAGGTTTAGTGCTTGGCGACCAATTCCTTGGGCAGCTTGAAGGTCCAGAGCATCCCGCCCTGGTTGAAGTCCTTGATCCGCTTGGCCACTTCACCGCCCCACAACGGCACCGCCCCGCCCCAGCCGGAAAGCACCGAGACGTACTGTTCGCCGTCCATTTCCCAGGTGACCGGCGAGCCGAGTACACCGGAGCCGGTCTGGAACTCCCAGACTTTCTCACCGGTCTTGGCATTGAACGCCTGCAGGAAGCCCTCGGGCGTGCCGGTGAACACCAGGTTGCCCTTGGTGGTCAGCACGCCGCCCCACAGTGGCGCGTAGTTCTTGTGGCGCCAGACCTCCTTGCCGGTGATCGGGTCGATGGCCCGCAGCACACCGATGTAGTCTTCATTCAACGGCTTGATGGTGAAGCCCGCACCGAGGAACGCCGCGCCTTTCTTGTAGGCGATGCCTTCGTTCCAGATGTCCATGCCCCACTCGTTCGACGGCACATAGAACAAACCGGTGTCGCGGTTATAAGCCATCGGCATCCAGTTTTTTGCACCGAGGAAGGCCGGCGCCACGAATACCGAGGTGCCCTTGGTCTCACTGCCCGGCGCGCCGGGGCGGCTGGCTTCGTTGTAGATCGGCCGGCCGTCTTTATCCAGGCCGGTGGCCCAGGTGATTTTGTCGACGAACGGGAAACCACGGATGAACTTACCGTTGGTGCGGTCCAGTACGTAGAAGAAACCATTGCGGTCCGCCGTGGCCGCCGCTTTGATTTCCTTGCCGCCCTCGGTGTAGTTGAACGAGATCAATTCGTTCACGCCGTCGTAGTCCCAGCCGTCATGGGGCGTGCTCTGGAAGTGCCATTTGATGGTGCCGTCGTCCGGGTTCAGCGCCAGACGCGAGGACGAATAGAGGTTGTCACCGGGGCGCAGGTGGGAGTTCCACGGCGCCGGGTTGCCGGTGCCGAACAACAGCAGGTTGGTTTCCGGGTCGTAGTAGCCACCCAGCCACGGGGCCGCGCCACCGGTTTTCCACAGGTCGCCAGGCCAGGTCTTGCCCGCCTCGCCACCGGAGATACCGTTTTCCACCGCCTTGCCATCCTTGTAGACGTAGCCCATATGACCTTCCACGGTCGGCCGGGTCCACAGCAGGTTGCCGTTTTTCGGGTCGTAGGCTTCGATCTTGCCCACCACGCCGAACTCGCCGCCGGCCACCCCGGTAATCAGTTTGCCGTTGATCACCAGGGGCGCGGCGCTGATGGAGTAGCCTTCCTTGTGGTCGGCCACTTGCTTGCTCCACACCACTTTGCCGGTGTCCTTGTTCAGGGCGACCAGCTTGGCGTCGAGGGTGCCGAAGTACACCAGGTCACCGTAAAGCGCCACACCGCGGTTGATCACGTCGCAGCACGGGCGGATGTCGTCTGGCAGGCGCGCATCGTATTGCCAGAGTTTCTTGCCGGTGCGTGCATCCACCGCGAACACCCGTGAGTAGGAGCCGGTGAGGTACATCACCCCGTCCTTGATCATCGGCTGCGCCTGTTGCCCACGTTGTTTCTCGCCGCCAAAAGAGAAGGCCCAGACCGGGCGCAGCTCCTTGACGTTATCGACGTTTAGGGTATCGAGCGGGCTGTAACGCTGACCCTGGACACCCAGGCCGTTGGTGACGATCTGCCCGGGATTTTTTGGGTCCTGGAGAATGTCCTGGTCGGTGACAGCGGCGAAGGCGTGGCCAGACAACAGGATGGCACTGAGCAGCACACTCAAGGCGAAGGGTTGGCGACGTGCGGGTTGGGTCATGACGGCTACCTCTGCGGTTTTTGTTATACCCGGGAAATTTTCCCGGTCTGGTGCAGATTCTTGGGCGCTGGGGGCGTCTCCACAATTGACCGCTGTATCGAGTTTGCTA
Organism: Pseudomonas sp. A125; assembly: GCF_055409485.1. NCBI lineage: Bacteria > Pseudomonadati > Pseudomonadota > Gammaproteobacteria > Pseudomonadales > Pseudomonadaceae > Pseudomonas > Pseudomonas sp. A125. The sequence continues at coordinate 135,063 of NZ_JBUZVP010000014.1, read as the reverse complement.
GTTCCTTAGTAGCGGGTGGATCAGGGGCGTGCGGCCGAATCCAGGCGTTGCATCTGCCCGCGCTCGTACCCGGGGTACAGGTGGCTGACGCTGCGGATCAACTCGTAGCGGCTCAGGCTGATGGCGGCGAATCGCTCGGGAATGGGGCTGCGGATCATCTCACTCATGTCACTGCCATCGACCGCGCCGTCACGCAGCAACTGGTCGAGCCAGGTCAAGTAGTCACGCATCTGCACAAAGGGCTGGGCATCAGCGGCCACCGGGCCATGGCCGGGCACAATCAGGGTCCAGGGCAAGCCTTGCAGGGTATTGATGTCTGCCAGCCACACGGCCAGGCCGGGGCTGTTCGGGGTGGTCAAGGCGCGCTGGTAGAACACCAGGTCGCCGGCAAACAGCACGCCGGTTTTCTGGTCCAGGATCGCCAGGTCAGCGCCGGTATGACCCGCCAGCGCCACCAGGCGCAAGTCGTGGCTGCCCACAGTCAAAATGCCGGGTTCCAGCACCTGGTTGGGCAAGACCACTTCGGTGCCGCGCATCCAGTCGCCAACCATGCGGTACAGGTTTTCGGCCATGCTGTCGCCTTGCTCATGGAGCAACCGGGTGGTGCCGGCCAACGCGCCGATAGGCACCTCGCGAAACGCCTGGTTGCCCAGTGCGTGGTCGGGGTGATGGTGGGTCAACAGGACCTGGACCACCGGTTTGGCAGTGATGCCGGCAATGGCCTGGCGCATGGCTTCGCCATAACGTTTCGACGGCCCGGTATCGATCACCACCACCCCGGCTTCGGTGACGATAAACCCGGTGTTGACGATATTGCCGCCGTTGGCCTTGGCGAAGTTGTCGGTGCTGCCCTCCAGCAGCCAGGTGTCTTCAGCGATCAACCGGGGCTTGAGGGCGTAGTCCAGCTCGGCCAGCGCGGGCAGGCTCACGCTCAGGCATAACAGCAGTATCCAGCGCATGCCGCGCTCCTTCTGGTCAGGGAATGGCTGCATCAAACTCATTGCCGCTGTTGTCCCGCAGCACCAGCCGGGTTGGCCCTGCGCCTTCGATGTCAAATGCCAGGTTGGGGTTTTCACTGACCGCCGGGAACAGTTCAAGGTCGGCCAGCACTTGCCCGGCCTGATCCTGCAGTTGCGCGTGGTTGATAAAAAACTCGGGGATGCCGTTGATCATGCCGTTGTCCATGGGGTGTGCCACCTGCACCCGCAGGCGGCTGAACTCACCACGCGGATAACGCCCACCCAGCACTTCACCGATATGCTCCTCCCAGCCGGGCTGCGTGCGCACCACGCTTGGGGCCGTGCAACCACCGCCCGCCGCATCGATCAGGGTCGAGCCGACGTGCCACACGCCGTCCTCCGTCAGCACCGCCGCACGCAACGGCGTGGCCTGTTCAATGCGGATGCGCAGCGACAGCCACGGCAGCACCCGGGCCCGGGGCTGAAAATCGACGATTTTGGGCAACGGATTGAGTTCGGCCCAGGCAACGATTTTCAGCACCTGGCCCTTGAACGCCCGGGCGTCGATCTCCAGGGGCACCTGCCGGGCATCTTCGGCAAACGGCGGCGCCAGCAGCCTGACCCGCTGGTCGAACACAAACGGCGCATCGCCCAGCATCTGCTTGTGGTAGAAGTCCCACATCACTGACGGCACCGGGTCCTTGCCGGGGTCGACGTCTACCCCATAGGCCGCCAGCGGCAACCAACAGGCCAATACGCAACACGCTCGCCAGTTCATCGCCTGCTCCTATTGGTACATCTCGGGCACTTCGTAGCGCAGGCCGTAATGGCTGTAGATCGCTTGCAGCGTGCCGTCGCGGATCAGGCTTTCCAGCGCCTCCTCCACCGCATACGCCAGCTGACGGTTGCTTTCATGCACGGCCATACCGATTTCCCAGCGTTGCTTGCCCATGTTCGGGTACGCATTTTCCGCGAGGGCCAGCTGCGCGTCGTGGGCCTGGTGTACCTGCCAGTCGATTTCCCCGCGCATGCCCATCACCGCATCGACTTCCCCGGCCTTCATCGCCGCAAAAGCCTGGGGCACGCCGGGGTAGTGACGGGTGTGCCCGGCAAGCATGCCGTTGAACACCGAGGTCAGGTAAAACGAGGGCACGCTGTCGACCTCAACCCCGATGGGGTGCTGCTCGAACACCGCCACACTGCCCACGCTGTCCAGGCGGCGGCGGTCATACGCTACTTGCCATTGTTCATTCTGGTAGGGCCCGAACATCACCACATGGCCGTTTTCCAACTCGCCCTGATCGTTACGTTTTTGCGCGTAATCGTGGTCGTAGGGGGCACGCATCATCAGGTCGGCCAGTTGCTGATTATGCAACTGGCTGCCGCGCCAGATGTAGTCGCGCAGGTCGTCGTCGAGTTTCTCGCCGGCGGGGGCCCAGATCAGCGTCAGGCGCACCCCCAGCGCCTTGGCCAGGGCCTGGGCGAGTTCCACATCGACCCCGCGAGGCGTGCCGGCGTCTTCAAAACTGTAGGGTGCGAAGTCCTTGTACACCGCCACTTTCAGTTCGCCGTCGGCGATCATCTGGTCATAGCCGCGCACCTGCGCCTGCGCGACCTGGCAGCACAGCATCAGCACGCTGAGTACGGCAGCAAACAGGCGCATCAGCTATTCCTCGACGTGCACGGTGTCGAGGTAGGTCCGCACCGCCCACAGGGCTTCCTGGCTCAGGTAGTCCGCCATCTTCGGCATATACACCCGGCCGTCCCGCACGGCGCCGTGGCGCACCCGCTCGACGAACCACTCATCGCCGGCGTCGCCCACGTCCAGCATGCGCAAATCGGGGGCGATGCCACCGGACTTGGCTTCCAGCCCATGGCAGGCAGCGCAGTTCTGGTTGTAGGCCGACGAGCCGATTTCCACCGCCTTGTCGTGCTCCGGGGAGGTGCGATAGGGGTTCACCGCCGCCCATCCATCCGCGTCGACCGGTACGCCGGCGTCCTTGACCGACGTCAGGCCCTTGGTTTCCACCGCCTGCGGCACCACGTTGCCGTGTGCCCACAGGTTACCGGCACTGACGATGCCGGCCAGCAGACCGGCCACAAGCAAGGCGTTGCGTTTTGTTGTCATTATTTTTGCCCTCAGGATTGCACGCAAACCTCTATGCAGAGGCTATGGCACCCATCTTAGAAACCCCTGGGGGCACGCCGTATGCTGCTTTGGTGGCCGCCCTCTACTCCCTTGGTAGTAGGGCTTGTGGGGCACACCCAAATCAGATGCCGTTCGGGAAGTTGTCCCGGCAACACCGGGAGTTTTTCCGTATCCACCCACCGCACGCAGGCAGCACCCTGTGCAGGCCAAAACCTCCACTGGGAACTGCAACCATGACAATAAGATCGCTACCCGCCCTCTCACCTTTAAGCCTCGCCCTGCAGGCTTTTCTGCTGGTGGGCAGCCTGTCCCTGAGTGCTGCCAGCCTCGCCGCTGGCGAACCTGCAAAAACCACGCGCAACGTCACCTGGGAAGACATCGCCAACGACCACCTCACTACCAAGGACGTGCTGCAGTACGGCATGGGCACCAATGCCCAGCGCTGGAGCCCGCTGGCCCAGGTCAACGACAAGAACGTGTTCAAGCTGACGCCGGCCTGGTCCTACTCGTTCGGCGATGAAAAGCAGCGCGGCCAAGAGTCCCAGGCCATCGTCAGCGACGGCGTGGTGTACGTCACCGGTTCCTACTCCCGTGTGTTCGCCCTCGACGCAAAGACCGGCAAGCGCCTGTGGACCTACAACCACCGCCTGCCCGACAACATTCGCCCGTGCTGTGACGTGGTCAACCGTGGGGCGGCGATCTTTGGCGACAAGATCTACTTCGGCACCCTTGATGCACGCTTGATCGCCCTCGACAAAAACACCGGCAAAGTGGTGTGGAACAAGAAGTTCGGCGACCACGCCGCCGGCTACACCATGACCGGCGCCCCCGTGCTGATCAAAGACAAGGTCACCGGCAAGGTGCTGCTGATTCACGGCAGTTCCGGCGATGAATTCGGCGTGGTCGGCCAGCTGTACGCCCGCGACCCGGACACCGGCGAAGAAGTCTGGATGCGCCCGTTCGTGGAAGGCCATATGGGCCGCTTGAACGGCAAGGACAGCACCACCACCGGCAATGTAAAAGCACCGTCCTGGCCGGATGATCCGACCACCGAAACCGGCAAAGTCGAAGCCTGGAGCCACGGCGGCGGCGCCCCGTGGCAGAGCGCGAGCTTCGATGCCGAGACCAACACCATCATCGTTGGCGCCGGCAACCCGGGCCCGTGGAACACCTGGGCGCGCACCTCCAAGGACGGCAACCCACACGATTTCGATAGCCTCTACACCTCGGGCCAGGTTGGCGTAGACCCCAGCACCGGCGAAGTGAAATGGTTCTACCAGCACACGCCGAACGATGCCTGGGACTTCTCCGGCAACAACGAGCTGGTGCTGTTCGACTACAAGGACAAGGACGGCAAGGTTACCAAGGCCACCGGCCACGCCGACCGCAACGGCTTCTTCTACGTGGTGGACCGCACCAACGGCAAATTGCAGAACGCGTTCCCGTTTGTCGACAACATCACCTGGGCCAGCCACATCGACCTCAAGACCGGTCGCCCAGTGGAGAACGAAGGCCAGCGTCCCGCCAAGCCATTGCCGGGTGAAACCAAAGGCAAGTCGGTGGAAGTCTCGCCGCCGTTCCTCGGCGGCAAAAACTGGAACCCCATGGCCTACAGCCAGGACACCGGGCTGTTCTATATCCCGGGCAATCAGTGGAAAGAGGAATACTGGACCGAAGAGGTCAACTACAAAAAGGGCTCGGCGTACCTGGGCATGGGCTTTCGTATCAAGCGCATGTATGACGACCACGTCGGCACGCTGCGGGCGATGAACCCCACCACCGGCAAGGTGGTGTGGGAGCACAAGGAACACCTGCCGCTGTGGGCCGGCGTGCTCGCGACCAAGGGCAACCTGGTGTTCACCGGCACTGGCGACGGGTTCTTCAAGGCTTTCGATGCAAAAACCGGCAAGGAGCTGTGGAAGTTCCAGACCGGCAGCGGCATCGTCTCCCCGCCCATCACCTGGGACCAGGACGGCGAACAATACATCGGCGTGACCGTCGGTTACGGCGGCGCCGTGCCGTTGTGGGGTGGCGACATGGCCGAGCTGACCAAGCCGGTGGCGCAAGGCGGGTCGTTCTGGGTGTTCAAGATCCCGAGCTGGGATGTGAAAACCGCTCAGAAATAACCCTGTGCGGTGAGGGGCTCCCCCTCACCGCACGTCCTCCTGCCATATGAGGTCCGTGTATGAAATACCTGCCCTTTTTGCTGTTACTCAGCTTGCCGCTCGCCCACGCCGACGACGGCGACGACGCGCCCCTGATCATCAACGGCTGCACCATCGCCGAACACAGCCAATGCCCCGGCGCCAACCTCAAGGGCGCCAACCTGAGTAATCAGGACCTGAGCCACATGAACCTGGCCGGCGCCGACCTGCGGGGCGCCGACTTGCGCCACGCCAACCTCGACCTGGCCAACCTGGAAAAAGCCCAGCTGCAGGGCGCCAACCTGACCCGCGCCAGCCTGCAACAAAGCAACCTGCGGTTGGCCGACTTCAGCGGCGCCACCTTGATGGCGGTTCAAGGCTGGGGCCTGTTTGCCCAAGGCGCGCAATTTGCGAATGCCAACCTCAGCGCCGCCTACCTGCAATTCGCCCGCCTGTCGGGGGCCAAGTTGCACAAGGCCAACCTGCGGGCAGCGGACCTGGAGATGACCTGGTTGAGCAAGGCCGACCTGCAAGGCGCCGACCTCAGCGATGCCAACCTGCAGGAAGCCAAGTTCAGTGAGAGCAACCTGGAAAAAGCCACGCTGACCGGAGCACGCCAGCATTACGCGAACTTTCAGGATGCCAATATGGAAGGTTGCACCGGCTGCCCGACCACCTGGGACCGGTGATCAGCCAGCCACCCGAACCACGCCCATATCAATGCCCAAGTGCACCAGCTCGGCATGGGAGGTTACCTGTAGCTTGCTCTTGAGCAAGGTCAGGTGATTGGACACGGTCTTGCTGCTGATACTCAGTTGCTCGGCAATCACCCGTGCCGGCGTGCCCTTGGCCAACATCACGAAAATCTCCAGTTCGCGCTGGGTCATGCTTTGTAGACGCGGGTCACTGGCGTTGTGCTGCGGGTGGCACGCCAATTGGGTGGCCAGGGGCTGTTCGATATAGGCATGGCCGTCAAGGATGCGCCGTACGGCCTCGATCAACACCTCGGGCGCCGAGCTTTTGGTCAGGTAGCCGGATGCCCCCGCCTCCAGGGCCTGGCGCACCAGTGGCAGTTCATCGTGCATGCTGAAAAACAGCACCCGCAGTTGCGGCAGGCGCTGGCGCAGGCGCCGGGTGGTTTCCAGGCCGCTGATGCCCGGCAAGCCAAAGTCCATGATCACCAAATGCGGCACCGCCTCCTGGACCCGCAGCAGCGCCTCCTCGCCACTCGCCGCTTCGCGCACTTCAATGGCGGGCAACAGCGCACGCAACAGGCTGGCGTAGCCTTGGCGAACCACCGCATGGTCGTCGACAAGCAGAATATTCATGACGCCTCCAAAGGCATGTTCAGCGCCAACGCCCATCCGGCACCGGGCTGGCTGATGATCTTCAATTCACCGCCCAGACAGCGGGCCCGCTCGAACATCGAATGCAACCCCACGCCCGGGCGCTGGGGCGGCTGCGCCCCGCAGCCGTTGTCGCGCACCAGCAAGCGCAGGCGCGTGCCGCCATAGTGCAGGCGCACCCGCACGCAACTGGCGTCGGCATGCCGGGCGATGTTGGTCAGGGCTTCCTGAAGCACGCGGTACAGATGAGCTTTGTCGCCGGCACAAAGCGCCGGCAGGTGCGCGCTGACCCGCAGTTGGCAATTGATACCGTGGCTGGCCTGCCACTGCCCGACCAGCATCGAGAACGCTTCGGCCATCGGCAGGTGTTGCAGCGCCACCGGATACAAGTCATGGACCAGGGTGCGGAACCCTTGTTGCAAGTGTTCACAGTGATCCTCCAGCAACCCTACGGTGCGGGCCAGGGTTTCAGGTTGGTCGCTGACCAGGCGCAACAGGCACGCCTGGGCGCGAATGCCGGCCAGGTATTGCCCCAGGTCGTCGTGCAGGGTTTGCGCCAAATGGGTGCGCTCTTGCTCCTGCACCGCCAGCAGGGTTTGGGTCAGCCGAGTGTTATCGGTGCGGGCTTGCTCCAGGGTGCTGGTCATGCGGTTGAAATGCAGCGCCAGTTGTCGTGCCTCCGGCAGGCCTTCGCTGCGCAGGCGCACATTGAGTTGGCCGCTGCACACCTGCTGCAAGGCCCGCAGCAATTCGTCCAGCAACCCCATCCCGCGCCGCACAGCCCAGCGGATCGTCAACAGGCTCAAGGCCAGCGCCAGCGCGCACAGGCTGAGGAGCTGTTGCAGGGAATCCCAGACTTCGTCGATTTCATCCCGCGGGTCGACAGCGATGGACACCCGGCGTCCGTCCTGCAAATCCAGGACACGGGGGTGCTGGCGCTGCGACGCAAACAGCTGGCGACCGAGCCACGCATCCATCCCGTCCTCGCTGGGCACGCGCGCCGCTTCGCCCGGCGCCAGCCAGCGTACCCGCACATGGCGCAGGCTGGCGGTCAGCCGGGGTTGCAGGCTGACGGGGTCACGCTCGGCGGTTTCACTCAGGTATTGCACCACCGCCTCGGCCGACTGCAGCTCGCGCTCGACGTCTGCCATGGCCTGATGCAGCAGCAAGACCATGCACGCGCACGTCACCACGGCAAAAAAGCCGCACACCCACAGGTTGATCCTCCAGAGTGCCGACATGCCTAGTGCACCGTCATCGCGGGCATTACCTGCACCGGTGCCTGGCGCGGGGCATGGAGTTTATCGACGCCGATCAGGCTCACAATCAGCAGGAACGGCAACAGCAGCGCCTTGAGGACTCGCATGATCGTTCAACTCCTGAATGAGGGCCGTGGCTGTCCATGCTAAAACCGCGCCGCGGCGGGCGAGTTACTACCTTGGTACTGCCTCAGCGGTACTTTCTGCATATTTGCAGGCGGCGCGCGGGTTCCTATGCTGGCGCTACCTGTCATGGAGTGCCTTATGCGCCAGCTCGCCTCGTACGCCTTGTTCTACCTGCTGGCGGTCGCTTGCGCCGCTGGGCTGGCCAGCGCCAGCCAGGCAGGCGAGGCGCCCTTGCAGGTGCAAATCGGCTACCTGGGCTATCGCCCCGACCCGGGCCCGCTGCTGTCCAACGTCATTCCCGAACCTGGCGATGCCGGCCTGCGTGGCGCCGAACTGGCGATTACCGACAGCAACAGCACCGGGGCGTTTCTCAATCAGCACTACAGCCTGGCCAGCGCCACGGTGGACAACCCGCAAGCACTGCTCGACGCTGCAAAGGCCCAGCACGAACAAGGCCTGCGCCTGTTTGTGGTGAACGCACCCGCGGCCAGCCTGCGCCAACTGAGCGCCGCCCTGCCCGACAGCCTGCTGTTCAACGCCGGCAGCCCTGATGACAGCCTGCGCAGTACCGACTGCCTGGGCAACGTGCTGCACACCTTGCCCAGCCGCGCCATGCTGGCCGATGCCCTGGCGCAGTTTCTGGTGGTGCGCAAATGGCAGCGGGCCCTGTTGATCGTTGGCCCCACCGAAGATGATCAAGCCTATGCCGCCGCCCTGCGTCGCGCCGCCAAGCGCTTCGGCGTGCAACTGGTGGCGGAAAAAGCCTGGCGTTTCGACAATGATCAGCGTCGCAGCGCCCAGGCGGACATGCCGCTCTTCACCCAGACCGCCGAATACGACGTGGTGCTGGTGGCCGACGAACGCGGTGACTTCGGCGAGTACGTGCCTTATCAAACCTGGTACCCGCGCCCCGTGGCCGGCACCCAGGGCCTGACGCCCACTGGCTGGCACAAAACCGTGGAAACCTACGGTGCTGCCCAGTTGCAAAAACGCTTCGAAGCCCTGGCCGGGCGCTGGATGAATGACCGCGACTTCGCCGCCTGGATGGCAGTGCGCAGCGTCGCCAGCGCGGTGAGCAAGTTACGCCAGGCAGACCCCATGGTGATCCGCCAACTGGAAATCAGCGAGCAACTGCCCCTCGACGGCTTCAAGGGCCGCAAACTCAGCTACCGCCCCTGGAACGGCCAACTGCGCCAACCGATTCCCATCGTGCAACCCCGCGCGCTGGTCAGCACCTCGCCCCAGGACGGTTTCCTGCACCCCTTCAACGAAATGGACAGCCTGGGCTACGACAAACCCGAAGTGACCTGCCGCTTTCCCTGAACGCACCCACAATAATAAGGAATCCGCCATGCGCCGCACCCTGCTCTCATGCGCCCTGCTGCTTGCCGCCGGGCATGCCGTGGCCAGCACCGCCTGGGTCTCCAACGAGAAAGACAACAGCCTGAGCCTGATCGACATGCAGACCCTGCAAGTCACCGACACCCTCAAGGTCGGCCAGCGCCCCCGGGGCCTGTTGCTGTCCCACGACAACAAGCTGCTGTACATCTGCGCCAGCGATTCGGACCGGGTGCAGGTGATGGACGTCGCTACCCGCACGATCATCAAGGAACTGCCGTCAGGCAAGGACCCCGAGCAATTTGCCCTGCACCCCAATAATCGCTGGCTGTATGTCTCCAACGAAGACGATGCACTGGTGACAGTGATCGACACTGAGACTTCCAAGGTGCTGGCCCAGGTCAACGTCGGCGTGGAGCCCGAAGGCATGGCCGTCAGCCCCGACGGAAAATGGGCGGTAAACACCAGCGAAACCACCAACATGCTGCACTGGATCGACACCAGCACCCAAACCCTGGCCGACAGCACGCTGGTGGATCAGCGGCCACGGTTTGTCGAGTTCAACCACGACGGCTCGCAGCTGTGGGCCTCGGCAGAAATCGGCGGCACCGTGACCATCCTCGACGTGGCCAGCCGCGCCATCCTCAAGACCCTGACCTTCAAGATCAAAGGCGTGCACCCAGACAAAGTGCAGCCGGTGGGCATCAAACTCAGCGCCGACGGCAAATATGGGTTTGTGGCGCTGGGCCCGGCCAACCATGTGGCGGTGATCGACGCCAAGACCTTTGAGATCCTCGATTACCTGCTGGTGGGCCGTCGCGTCTGGCAGATGGCATTTACCCCGGACCAAAAGCAATTGCTCGCCACCAACGGCGTCAGCGGCGACGTGTCGGTGATTGATGTGGACAGCCTCAAGGTCATCAAGTCGATCAAGGTCGGACGCTACCCGTGGGGCGTGGTGGTCACCCCATGAACGCGCTGGACGTCAGTGACCTGAGCTTTGCCTATGGCCCCAAGCAGGCCCTGCGCGAGGTGAGTTTCAGCCTCGCGCAGGGACGATTTGCCGCGCTGCTGGGGCCCAACGGCGCCGGCAAGTCGACCTTGATCGCCCTGCTCACCCGGCTGTACGACCTGCAAACGGGCGACATCCGGGTGGGCGGTCACTCCTTGCGTGATGCACCACGCCCGGCTCTCAAGCAACTGGGGGTAGTGTTCCAGCAAAGCACCCTGGACCTGGACCTGAACGTGGAACAAAACCTGCGCTATCACGCCGCGCTCCACGGCCTGTCCCGTCGCCAGAGCGCCTTGCGCGTCGACGCCGAACTGGCCCGCCAGGGGCTGGCCGAACGGCGCCGCGAACGGGTGCGCGAACTCAACGGCGGCCACCGCCGCCGCGTGGAAATCGCCCGCGCGCTGCTGCACGACCCCCGCTTGCTGTTGCTCGATGAGGCCAGCGTAGGCCTCGACCCGGCCAGCCGCCTGGCCCTGAACCAACACCTGCGCAGCCTGTGCCGCGAACAAGGCATCACTGTGCTCTGGACCACCCATCTGCTGGACGAAGTACAGCCCGACGATACGTTGATGATCCTGCACCAGGGCCGCCTGGTGGCTTGCGGGCAAACCGATGCCTTGAGCCAGGAACACGGGGGTGACCTGAGTGCCGCCTTCGCCCGGCTGACCCCTTCGGGCGCCGCGCAATGAACGCGTACTGGCAGTGTCTGCGCGGCATCGTACTGCGCGAATGGTTGCGCTTTGTGCTGCAGCGCACGCGGTTCCTCAGCGCCCTGGTGCGCCCGCTGCTGTGGTTGCTGGTGTTCGCCGCAGGCTTTCGGGCGGCCCTGGGTATTTCGGTGATCGAACCGTACGACACCTACATTCCCTACGAGGTGTACATCATCCCGGGGCTGGCTTGCATGATCCTGCTGTTCAACGGCATGCAGGGCTCGCTGTCGATGGTGTACGACCGGGAAATGGGCAGCATGCGCGTCCTGTTGACCAGCCCCCTGCCCCGTACCTTCCTGTTGTGCAGCAAGTTGTTGGCCACCTCGTTGATTTCGTTGCTGCAGGTGTACGGGTTCCTCGGTATCGCCTGGGTCTACGGCGTGCAACCGCCGGCCATGGGCCTGTTGATCGCCTTGCCGGCGTTGCTGCTGGTGGCCTTGATGCTCAGTGCCCTGGGCTTGTTGCTGTCCAATGCGATCCGTCAGTTGGAGAACTTTGCCGGGGTCATGAACTTTGTGATCTTCCCGCTGTTTTTCCTGTCTTCGGCCCTGTACCCGTTGTGGAAGATGCGCGACTCCAGCGAATGGCTGTACTGGTTGTGCGCCATCAACCCGTTCACCCATGCCGTTGAGCTGGTGCGCTTCGCCCTGTATGAACGCTTCAGCGGGCTGGCGCTGGCGGTGTGCCTGGGCCTGACCCTGGTGTTCTCGCTGTTGGCGGTGCTGACCTTTAACCCTCAACATGCCGCATTGCGTAAAAAAGGCTGAAGCGGGCCAAAACCAGTACTTTGGTACTGGTTTACCTGTCTATCGTCGCATTCCCAAGGCATCGATCCTGGCCTGTAATGGGCGCATAACGATAAGGAATGGACCCGCCATGCTGCCCGCTCGATTTTCACTCCTGGCACTGCTGTGCCTGCTCTGGGCCACTGCCCATGCCGACACCGCGCTGTTTTCCAGCGACGGCTACCGCATCACCCTGTACCGCAGCCCCACGCCCGAGCAACTGGCGGGCGCGACCATCGTCGACACCCAGGCACTGCAAGCCTTGCTGCGCCAGACGCCGGCACCGGTACTGATCGACGTCTACCGCCGCCAATGGCTGCAAGGGCGTTTCATCGAAGACCAACCCCACGCCAACCTGCCTGGCAGCCATTGGCTGGCCAACACCGGCGACGGCGACCTGACGCCCGAGTGGCAAGGCTATTTCGCCCGTCATCTGTACCGGCTGACGTCGGCAAACCTCACGCAACCGCTGGTGTTCTATTGCCGCTCCGATTGCTGGCTGAGTTGGAACGCGGTAAAACGAGCCGCCAGCCTGGGCTATACCTCTGTGTACTGGTACCGCGACGGTCTGGATGCATGGGAAGCGGCAAAGCTGCCTGTTGCGCTCGCGCAACCCGAGCCTTTTCAATAATCAAAAATAATAAGGTGAACGGCCATGTACAAAATTCTGATTGCCGACGATCACCCACTGTTTCGCGAAGCGATCCACAACGTCATCAGCGACGGTTTCCCGGGCAGCGAAGTGATGGAAACCGCCGACCTGGACAGCGCCCTGGTCCTGACCCAGGCGCACGATGACCTGGACCTGATCCTGCTCGACCTGAACATGCCCGGCATGCACGGCCTCAATGGCCTGATCAACCTGCGCAACGAGTCACCGACGATTCCGGTGGTGATCGTCTCGGCCGAGCAAGACAAGCAGATCGTGCTGCAAGCCATCACCTATGGCGCGGTGGGGTTTATCACCAAGTCCTCGCCCAGGCTGCAAATGACCGAGGCGATCCAGCAGATTCTCAACGGCAATGTGTACTTGCCGCCAGACATCATTCGCAGCCAGAAAACCGGCACCCACCGGCGGATGAACGAGAACCCGGGGTTTGCGCCGGAACTGCTGCAGGCCCTGACGCGCAAGCAGTTGCTGGTACTGGAGCGGATGACCAAGGGCGAGTCGAACAAGCAAATTGCCTATACGCTGGAGATTGCCGAGACCACGGTGAAGGCCCATGTGTCGGCGATTTTGCGCAAGCTCAATGTGCACAATCGGGTGCAGGCGATCCTCAGTGCCGGGGACATCGACTTCGGCGCGTACCTGCGCCGCTGACCCCACGGGGCAACAGCTCCCGCGTTGGTGCGCTGCTCATTTGCCCAGCAAGTGACTCATCGCGGTCTTGAGCTTCATCGGTTTGACCGGCTTGTGCATCAGCATATGCCCCAACTCCCGAATCTGCCGCTTGAGCTCATTGCTGTAATTGGCGGTGATCATCATCGCCGGAATCGCACTGGCCCGCCGCGCATTGATGCGGGCCACGGCGTCCACGCCGTTCTGCTCGTCGTCCAGGTGATAGTCGGCAATCAGCAGGTCTGCTTCGGCGTGGTAATTGTCCACCTGGCGCGCCAGGTCCTGCTCCGACAAGGCCGTCACCACCCGGCATCCCCAGCCTTCCAGCAAGGTACGCATGCCCGCGCAGATCGCCGCGTCGTTGTCCAGCACCCACACCCGCGCACCTTGCAAACGCTCCAGCATCGGTTCGCTCATCAGCGGGATCGGCAAGGCCTTCGGCGCGGTGGCGCTTAACGGTACTTCCACGGCAAACATCGACCCTTTGCCCGGCCATGAGCGCACGGTAATCCGGTGCCCCAGGATCCCGGCGATCTTTTCGACGATGGCCAGGCCCAACCCGAGCCCGCGATCCTGGTCCGGCCGCTGCACGTCGCCGCGCTTGAACTCCTGGAAAATCTCCTCCAGCCGCTCTTCGGCAATGCCCATGCCGCTGTCCCAGACCTGGATCGACAAACGCTGGTGGTGCCGACGACAGCCCAGCACTACCCGGCCACTGTAGGTGTAGCGGATGGCGTTGCTCAGGAGGTTGCGCAGGATCCGCGCCAGCAACTGGATGTCGCTGCGCACCAGCGCCGAGCAACCAATGAAGTGCAACTCCAGCCCCTCGCTGCGGGCCAGTTGGGTGTACTCGGCGGCCAGGTTGTCCAGCAGTTCACTCAGGGCGAAGGGTGCGATATCGGCCTTGATCACCCCGGCGTCCAGTTTGGAAATATCCACCAGGGTGCCCAGCAGGTTTTCCACATCCTCCAGCGAATTGCTGACATTGCGCACCAGGGTTTCGCTGGCCACCGGGTCGCGGCGTTCCATCAAGGCACTGGTAAACAGCCGCGCGGCGTTGAGCGGTTGCAACAGGTCATGGCTGACGGCGGCAAGAAACTTGGTTTTCGACAAGTTGGCCCGCTCGGCCTCCAGCTTGGCCTCGCGCAGGCGCGACTCCATGCGACGGCGTTCGTCGATCTCAAGCAACAACTGGTTATTGAGGGAGGTCAGCTCGGACGTGCGTTGGCGCACGCGCTGCTCCAGGTTCTGGTTGGCCTGGTGCAAGGCTTCGGCGGTGCGGCGACGCTCGGTGATGTCGCGGATCAGCACGAAGATCCCCACCACTTCACCGCTGGCCAGGCGGTTGGGCACGTAGGAGCGCAACATGTAGCGCTCCTGGTTGTCGAGGTTGGTTTCGGAGAATTCGAAGGTCACGCTCTCGCCGGCCAGAGCCCGGGCCACGTAGGCATCGAGGCGCTGGTAATGCTGCTGGCTGTGCACCTCCAGCAGGCTGCGCCCGAGCATGGCACCCGGGTGGCAGCAGTACCATTGCTCATACACCTTGTTGGTAAATTCGTAGACCAGGTCGGCGTTGAGGTAGGCGATCAGCGCCGGCACGTGGTCGGTGATCAGGCGAAACCAGCGTTCGCTTTCCTGGGACTTTTGCGCCACGGCCTGTTCCCGACGCAGGGTTTCAGCGAGCTTTACGTCGGTAATGTCGGTGAACAGGATCACCCGGCCGCCGTCCCGGGTCGGCCGTTCGCTGACTTGCAGCCAGCGACCATCATCCAGGCGATAAAACAGGGTTTCGTCGCCGTGCCCCAGCGCCTCTTCGGTGAACAGGCCGTTGACGGTCATCAACCACTTGACCTCGGCCAGGCGCATGCCCGCCACGATCTCCACGCGGCTGTTGTTCCAGAACGCCTTGAAACGGCTGTTGAACAGCAGGATGCGCTGGTGTTGGTCGAACAGCACGAACGCGTCGGAGATGCTCTCGATGGCGTCAATCAGATGCTGGTGAGCAGTTTCTGCCCGCAGGCGCGCGTCACTGAGCAGGTGGTTGCTGGCCTTGAGCTCGGCCATCGCCTGGTTAAGGGCGTCGGTGCGTTCGCGCACTTGTTCGGCCAGCACCACCGAGTGCTGGAACGCCGCATACGGGTCGTTGCCACGGGTCACGCCGGACTCGATGCGCTCGATCAGCGCCGCGTTGATCCGCACGAGTTTCTGGTTGTCCTTTTCCAGGCTGGCCAGCCGCGCCTCAAGTTCAGCGCGGTCCAGGGGCGCGACCTCGGGCAATGGCAACCCCGGTGAAGGTCTGGTTGATATGCATGCCATTGAACTGTTCTCCGTAGGTGTTGAACCCCATCACCCGCTGGTCGCGCAGAAAGCCGCCGATGTGCTCCAGGGCGCCGCTGTCTTCCAGCTCCAGGCGCCTGAGGAAGCAGTCGCAGCCAAGGGTCAGCAGCAGCTCGCCGAGGCGCGCTTGCAGGCCATCGAACAGACGTTCGAGGTTTGGCAGGATCTCCCCCGGCGTCATGACCGTCAGGACGATGCCGTTTTCCACCGCACAGTAGAAACTCAGGCTCAGGTCCGGGTGCACCTGCTGAATTGCGCGCACGTAGTATTGGTTGTTGATGCGCACCGCCAGGGGGTGGGCGGCGAAAACCCGGTAATCGAGGTCGGCGACCGCTACGCCAATGTGCCGGGCATACTCTTGGGCCGCAGGTTCGGCATTGAGCTCGAACACCCGGCGCGAAGCGCTGTCGGCGCCGGTCACCACCAGTTTTTCTTCCCGGGGCAGGATGTGGTGGGTGGTGAAGACTTCAAAATCCAGCCAGGTGTTGACCAGCACTACCACCGCCGCGCCGCTGTGGAATTCACCACCGAAGTACACGTGGGTGTGAGTCAGGCGGTTGTCATCACCGGCGGAGCCGCCGAAGTGGGGGATGTCACCCAGGGCCGCGCTCAAGGCGGCGAGGACCATTTCTTCGCGGCTGGACAGGCCATCGAGCAGCGTCAGGGCAAAGCTGTTGCCCTTGATCGGCGCCAGGGTGTTGCTGCGACAGCCGCCCACCAGGCGCTCGACCATTTGCTGGGCGTCGATCAGGCTGAAGTGTTCCACCTGGTCGATCAGTTCGGTGGCGATGGAAAAATGCGAGTGATCGAAGCCGACGGCCGTGATGCAGTTGCGGCCGTAGCCCTGTGGAGTGATTTCGCCAGCGCTGGTGCAGCCCACCAGGCGGATGGCGCCGAAGCTGTGTTGCAAGGCCTGGCCCAGGGCGTGCAGGTCGTAGGAGGCAGAGCAGAAGAACAACACAAACCCCAGCCGTGGGTGCAGCAGCTGTCGGGCCAGGTCATCTGCCGCCTGGCACGGGTCGGTGGCCTCTGACATGGCACTGGCGACGCCCTCGTTTTGCTGCATGGTCGACTCCCCACTATGAGGCATGAGTGTACGAAGGCTGCGCAGTGGGACCTATGCTACTTGGGTAGCGGGTAGGGGATTCGATGGGATGAGAACCCCCGCCCTCTTCCAGGGCCTACCAGGTCAGCACGGCACCCAGGGCAATGGTGTCGGTGTCTTCGTCCTGCGCACTGCCCTCATGCCCGCGGATCTGGAACTGGTTGTACTCGGCCACCAGTTTCAGGTTGTCGTTGATGTCATGAAACAGCGCGATCCCGCGGGTCTCATAGTCTGCACCGCTGCCGACCACGCCATTACCGTCATCCTTGGTCTTGCCGTAGGACAGCGCCAGCCGGTTCTTGCCCAGCTTGTACGAACCCTGCAGCAGGTAACCGTTGCTATCGACATTACGCAACGTCGCCTCGCCGGCATTGTTGGTATAGAACGGGTTGATGCCCTTGGCCTGAAAGCCCGAACCTGTCAGCGACAACCCGCCCATTTTCGCCTGTACGCCGTAGCCCACGCCTTTGGATGTCACCGACGCCACGTTGGAGTCAGTGTTGTCGGAGGTCTGGTAGCTGCCGTTGACCCAGCTGTAGACCTTCGCCCCGCCCACGTCGAACTGGTAGGTGATCTCGCTCTCGGTGCGCGGGTTCTTCTGGTAGGCCTTGCCCAGCGGGCTGCTGTCGTTGGTGTCTACCGGGTCCATGATGCCCACGGCGATCCGCAACCCGTCCATCACCGGGGTGCGGTAGGTGATCTGCGAGGTGGGAAACGGGTACGGATAACCGCTGCCGATATTGCCGAACGACACCCCGCCGCCGTCCACCAGCCCGAGGCTGTCGCTGACCTGGCCGTAACCTGCCAGCAGTTCGTCGAGCAGGATGTTGGACCGGGCAAACAGGCCAAAGTCCTTGCCGATCAACACCTCGCCCCACTCCGGGTTGGCGACCGTGCCGTAGAACTGGCGCACATCGATGGCGGTGTCGGTGCCATTGGTTTCGCTGTCGTTGATGGTGACCCAGAAGGACGCGCGGGCACCGAGCTTGAGGTCGTCGACCTGCTTGCCCATGTTGAAGCCCAGGTAGTTGGGCAAAAAGCCCATTTTTACCCGCGCCTGGCGCCGGTCGTATTGGTCACCGGCGCGGTCGACGTTGCTGTTGACGTAGAAGGCGTTGATGTAGCCGTCGGTGGAAAACGTGGTTTCGTCCTTGTCATACAGCATGATCTCGGCGTCGGCGACCGAGCTGAGGCCCAGGCCGACGATAAAGGCAGGCAAGAAACGACGGGTAAAATTTTTATTCTTATGCATGGCGCGCTCCGCAGCGGGGGACGGGATGTCGGAGGCGATTATCGAAAGCATGATGGCAGCGTCATACGCTGCCTTGGAGGGAGCTGCGGGGTGCTTTGGACGCGCAGCGGGCACGCAACAAGTTGGATGTAAGACGGGCCTCGCGAAAGGCCCGCCACTTAGGGTGTAAGCCTAAACGACTGCCCTCCACAACATGCCGACCGCCACCAGCACACACAGGCTGGCGAACCCGACTTGCAGGGTGCGCGCCTTGATCACCGAGCACAGGCGCCGGCCGGCCAACATGCCGACAATGCTCGCAGCGATAAATACCCAGCCCATCGGCTCGATACTCACCCCGGCGTGAAACGCACCGATCACACCGATCAACGAGATCAGGCTGATCACCATCAGCGAGGTGGCGACGATGCCGCGCATTTGCACATCGGTCAGTTGCTTGAACGCCGGTACGATCAGAAAGCCCCCGCCCACGCCGAGCAAACCCGATACCGCACCGGTCACCGCACCCAGGGCCGCCAGGGTGGCGGTGCATTTGGCGGTCCAGGAAAAACGCCCGGTCTGTTGGTCGAGCATGCAGTTCTTCTGGCCCCAGGACGCGCTGCCGTGGTCGCTCGGCCCGGCCTCACGCTTCTCGCGCTGCAGCATGCGCCAGGCCACCAGCACCATCAGCGCGCTGAACAGGCCCATCAGGGCTTTCTCCGGCATCTGGTGCGCGAAGAACACTCCCAGCGGCGAAAACAGTGCGCCGAGCAGCGCAATCAGCAGCGCCGCGCGGTAACGCACCAGGCCATGGCGCAAGCCGTCGACGGCCCCCACGGCGGCGGCCGCGCCCACGGCGAACAATGACACCGGCGCGGCTTGGGTCATGGTCAACCCCAGCCCCAACACCAACGCCGGGACGCCCAGAATGCCGCCCCCGGCCCCGGTCAAGCCCATGACCAGCCCCATCAATACGCCCAGAAAACTTGCCAGCAGCATAGGGTTGCCTCAATCCACCTTGGCCAGACGGGTCAGCCACTCGCGGCCCTTGAGCATGCCGTTCCAGTAGAACCATGGCAGGAAGCGCGCCTTGAGGAACCACGCCGAACGTCGCGCCACGGTGGGGTCGAGGGGAAAGGTCGGCAGCAGCTTGCCGCCATAGCCGAACTCGGCCAGCACCACCTTGCCCTTTTCCACCGTCAGCGGGCAGGAGCCGTAGCCGTCGTACTTGAGGGGCAGCGGCGCCTGTTTGCGCAGGGCGAGCAGGTTTTGCGCAACCACCACGATTTGCTTGCGCACCGCCGCAGCGGTCTTGGCGTTGGTGGTGGAGCACACATCGCCCAGGCCGAAAATGTGGGGATAGCGCAGGTGTTGCAGGCTCTGGGGGTTCACCTCGCACCAGCCGGCGGCATCGGCCAGGGGGCTTTGGCGGATAAAGTCCGGGGAAACTTGCGGCGGCACGACGTGCAGCAGGTCGAAGGTTTTCTCTTCGACGCGTACGTTGCCTTCAGCGTCCTTGATTTCGAACCAGGCCTTGCGCGCCGGGCCGTCGACCTTGACCAGGTTGGAGTTGAACGCCAGTTGCGCCGAGTACTTTTCAATGTACTTCATCAGCGGCGGCACGAAGGTCGGCACGCCGAACAACGCGGCGCCGGCCAGGTTGAATTCAACGTGGATGTTCTTCAGGTCACCCTGCTTGAGCCAGTGATCGCACGACAGGTACAGGGCCTTTTGCGGGGCACCGGCGCACTTGATCGGCATGGCCGGCTGGGTGAAGAGCGCCTTGCCGTGCTTGAGTTGCTGCACCAGCTTCCAGGTGTAGGCGGCGTGTTCGTAGCTGTAGTTGGAGGTCACGCCATTCTGGCCGAGGGTCTCTGGCAGGCCTTCGATCTTTTCCCAGGCCAGGCGCAGGCCCGGGCACACGATGAGGTTTTTCCAGGTAACGCGCTGACCGCTGTCGAGCACCAGGGTTTGCTCGTCGGGCAGTAGCTCACTGACCGCGGCCTGGACCCAGGTGACGCCGTTGGGCAGCACATCAGCCATGGGGCGTACGGTTTTGGCAACGTCATAGGCGCCGCCGCCCACCAGGGTCCAGGCCGGCTGGTAGTAGTGGTGGTCGCTCGGCTCGATCAGGATGATGTTCAGGTGCGGGTCGCGCTTGAGCAGGCTGGCCAGCAGGCCGATGCCTGCCGAGCCGCCACCGATGACAACGATATCGCCACTGATGGTAGGTCCCCAGTGTTGGTCGTTCATGGTCTATGGCCTTTTTTTGGTTAATGCACGCAAGGGTCGTTGCCGTATGGCATCACGCCCCAGCTGTTTGCCACCACGATGCCATCCTTTGCCTCGGGTCATTCAATTCACTTAAGCTCGCAAGGTTATGTGGAAAACCCACTGAATGTAAGCCGCCATTAGCTATCCGGGAAACCCGTCATGTCAGCGTTGATTCAATCCTTTCTGGACGAGGCGTCGTCGACCTACACCTACGTCGTCTATGAAACGGACGGTGGCCAGTGTGCCATCGTTGATTCGGTGCTCAATTACGACCCGGCCTCCGGGCGTACCGGTACTGGCCAGGCTGACCAGGTGATCGCGTTTGTGCGCGAGCATGGTTTGCAGGTGCAGTGGTTGCTTGAGACCCATGCCCATGCGGATCACCTGTCGGCGGCGCCGTATTTGCGTCGTCAGTTGGGCGGCAAGATCGCAATTGGCCAGTCCATCAGCAAGGTGCAGGGGGTGTTCAAGAACCTGTTCAACCTGGAGCCGGAGTTTCGGGTGGACGGGTCGCAGTTCGACCAGCTGTTTGCGCCGGATGAGGTGTTTCATATCGGCAACCTGAAGGCCCAGGCGCTGCATGTGCCGGGGCATACGCCGGCGGACATGGCTTACCTGATTGAAGACCAACTGATTCTAGTGGGCGACACGCTGTTCATGCCGGATGTGGGCACGGCGCGCTGCGATTTCCCAGGTGGTGATGCGCGCCAGCTTTACGCGTCGATGCGCACGTTGTTGGCCTTCCCGCCGCAAACCCGGTTGTATGTGTGCCATGACTACCCGCCTGAAGGCCGCGCGGCCAAGTGCCTGACCACGGTGGCGGAACAGCGGGCGGGCAATATTCATGTGCATGACGGGGTGGATGAGGCCGCGTTTGTCGAGATGCGTACCACGCGGGATGCCGGGTTGGGCATGCCGACATTGTTGCTGCCGGCGATTCAGGTGAATGTGCGGGCCGGGGTGATGCCGCCGGCGGAGGAGAATGGGGTGGTTTACCTGAAGATTCCGCTTAATCAACTTTGAAATACATTACCCATTGTAGGAGCTGGCTTGCCAGCGATGGCGGTGTTTCAGACAGCGCATCTGGTGGCCGATACTCCGCTATCGCTGGCAAGCCAGCTCCTACAGGGACGGTGGGGTATTAACCGAGGTTGATGCCATTGGCCGGTAGCGGCAGCGCGGTTTTGTAGCGCACTTGCTTGAGGGCAAAGCTGGAGCGGATGTTGGCGACACCCGGGACTTTGGTCAGGAAGTCCATCATGAAACGCTCCAGGGACTGGATGGTCGGCACCAGCACCCGAATCAGATAATCGGGGTCGCCGGCCATCAGGTAGCACTCCATCACTTCGGGGCGATCCGAAATCGCCCCTTCAAATTGCTGCAAGGCCAATTCGTTCTGCTTTTCCAGGCTGACGTGGATGAACACATTGACGTGCAGCCCCAGCAGGTCGGCGTCCAGCAGCGTTACCTGGTCGCGAATCAGGCCCAATTCTTCCATCGCCTTGACCCGGTTGAAACACGGCGTGGGCGACAGGTTGACCGAGCGGGCCAGGTCGGCGTTGGTGATGCGGGCGTTCTCCTGAAGGGCGTTCAGAATGCCGATATCGATACGGTCCAGTTTGCGCATGAGACAAAACCACCTGTTTATTATGTTTATGCAGTTTTTTTATCCCCAAATGATCTCCAACGCAACGAAACAGAGATAAATATTCTCCTGAGCCGAGCCTATGATTGTTGTAGGACAAGATTTCTTCTACCCGAAGACGGACTGTCAGCGACCGCGCCCACTACAAGAAATTCACAAGATAGAGCGTAGAAAGCCATGACTCAGCAGTATGAACCACTGCGCCTGCACGTCCCCGAACCCTCGGGCCGCCCAGGCTGCAAGACCGACTTTACCTACCTGCGCCTCACCGACGCAGGCTTGGTGCGCAAACCCCCCATTGACGTAGAACCCGCCGACACTGCCGACCTGGCCAAAGGCCTGATTCGCGTGCTCGACGATCAGGGCCAGGCCCTCGGACCATGGGCTGAAGGCGTGCCAGTCGAGATTCTGCGCAAGGGCATGCGCGCCATGCTCAAGACGCGGATCTTCGACAACCGCATGGTGGTCGCCCAGCGTCAGAAAAAAATGTCGTTCTACATGCAAAGCCTCGGCGAAGAAGCCATCGGCAGCGCCCAGGCCCTGGCCTTGAACATCGACGACATGTGCTTCCCCACCTACCGCCAGCAAAGCATCCTGATGGCCCGCGAAGTGCCGCTGGTAGACCTGATCTGCCAACTGCTGTCCAACGAGCGCGACCCGCTCAAGGGCCGCCAGTTGCCGATCATGTACTCGGTAAAAGACTTCGGTTTCTTCACGATTTCCGGCAACCTCGCCACCCAATTCGTCCAGGGCGTGGGCTGGGGCATGGCCTCGGCCATCAAGGGCGATACCAAGATCGCCTCGGCCTGGATCGGCGACGGCGCCACCGCTGAATCCGACTTCCACACCGCCCTCACCTTCGCCCACGTGTATCGCGCGCCGGTAATTCTCAACGTGGTGAACAACCAGTGGGCGATCTCCACCTTCCAGGCCATCGCCGGCGGTGAAGCCACCACCTTTGCCGGACGCGGCGTGGGTTGCGGCATCGCCTCGCTGCGGGTCGACGGCAACGACTTTGTCGCGGTGTACGCCGCCTCTGCCTGGGCCGCCGAACGCGCCCGCCGTAACCTGGGGCCAACGCTGATCGAGTGGGTGACCTACCGCGCCGGCCCGCACTCCACCTCCGATGACCCGTCCAAATACCGTCCCGCCGACGACTGGAGTCACTTCCCGCTGGGCGACCCGATCGCCCGCCTCAAGCAGCACCTGATCAAGATTGGCCAGTGGTCCGAAGAGGAACACGCGGCGGTCAGTGCCGAGCTGGAAGCTGAAGTGATCAAGGCCCAGAAAGAAGCCGAACAGTACGGCACCCTGGCCGGTGGCCAGATTCCAAGCGCCGCGACCATGTTCGAAGACGTTTATAAAGAGATGCCGGAGCACTTGAAGCGCCAGCGTCAAGAGTTGGGGGTCTGACATGAACGATCACAACAACAATATCCAGCTGGAAACCGCCATGACCACCACGACCATGACCATGATCCAGGCCTTGCGCTCGGCCATGGATGTGATGCTTGAGCGCGACGACAACGTGGTGGTGTTCGGCCAGGACGTCGGTTACTTCGGCGGCGTGTTCCGTTGCACCGAGGGTTTGCAGAACAAGTACGGCACCTCGCGGGTGTTTGACGCGCCGATCTCCGAAAGCGGGATCGTCGGCGTGGCGGTGGGCATGGGCGCCTATGGCCTGCGGCCGGTGGCCGAGATTCAGTTTGCCGACTACGTGTACCCCGCCACCGACCAGATCATTTCCGAAGCCGCACGCCTGCGTTATCGCTCGGCCGGCCAGTTCACGGCACCGCTGACCATGCGCATGCCGTGCGGCGGCGGCATCTACGGCGGCCAGACCCACAGCCAGAGTATTGAGGCGGTGTTCACCCAGGTCTGCGGCCTGCGTACGGTGATGCCGTCCAACCCTTACGACGCCAAGGGCCTGCTGATCGCTTCCATCGAAAACGATGACCCGGTGATCTTCCTCGAACCCAAGCGCCTGTATAACGGCCCGTTCGACGGCCACCACGACCGCCCGGTAACCCCGTGGTCGAAACACCCGCAAGCGCAAGTGCCGGACGGTTACTACACCGTGCCACTGGACGTGGCTGCCATCGCCCGCCCAGGCAAGGACGTGACCATCCTTACCTACGGCACCACCGTGTATGTGTCGCAAGTCGCCGCTGAAGAAACCGGCATCGATGCCGAAGTCATCGACCTGCGCAGCCTGTGGCCGCTGGACCTGGAAACCATCGTCAACTCCGTGAAGAAAACCCGCCGCTGCGTGATCGTTCACGAAGCCACCCGTACCTGCGGGTTCGGCGCCGAGCTGGTGGCGCTGGTGCAGGAGCATTGCTTCCACTACCTGGAAGCGCCGATCGAGCGCGTCACCGGCTGGGACACCCCCTACCCGCACGCGCAAGAGTGGGCGTATTTCCCTGGCCCGACCCGAGTGGGCGCGGCTTTGCATCGGGTTATGGAGGTCTGAATGGGCACGCACGTTATCAAGATGCCGGACATTGGCGAAGGCATCGCAGAAGTTGAATTGTCGGTGTGGCACGTCAAGGTCGGCGACCTGGTGGTAGAAGACCAGGTGCTGGCGGATGTGATGACCGACAAGGCCATGGTGGACATTCCTTCGCCGGTGCACGGCAAGGTGATTTCCCTCGGCGGCGAGCCCGGCGAAGTCATGGCGGTTGGCAGCGTCTTGATCAGTATCGAAGTGGAAGGCGCCGGCAATACCAAAGAATCGGCATTGTCTGCAGTGGTTGAAGAGCTTGCACCTGCTCCGGCCACGAAAGTTGAAGCCAAGGCCGCGCCGGTGGTTGAACCCAAACCGGCCGCCAAGCCTGCAGTAGCAGCGACGCAATCGCCCGTGGCCCGCGAGGTCGACGACCGCCCGCTGGCCTCCCCGGCCGTGCGCAAACATGCGCTGGATGCTGGCATCCAGCTACGACTGGTGCAGGGTTCCGGCCCAGCCGGCCGGATTCTGCATGAAGATCTGGACGCTTACTTGCTCCAGGGTCCGGCGCAAAATTCCAGTGCCTCCAACCCTTACGCCGAACGCAACGACGAGCAGCAGATTCCGGTGATCGGCATGCGCCGCAAGATCGCCCAGCGCATGCAGGACGCCACCCGGCGCGCCGCGCATTTCAGCTATGTGGAAGAGATCGACGTCACCGCCCTCGACGAGTTGCGCGTGCACCTCAATGAGAAACACGGCGCCACCCGTGGCAAGTTGACCCTGCTGCCGTTCCTGGTACGGGCCATGGTCGTCGCATTGCGCGACTACCCGCAGATCAACGCGCGTTACGACGACGAAGCCCAGGTCATCACCCGCCTCGGTGCCGTGCACGTGGGCGTCGCCACCCAGAGCGATATCGGCCTGATGGTGCCGGTGGTACGTCACGCCGAAGCCCGCAACCTGTGGGGCACGGCAGAAGAGATCAACCGCTTGGCCAACGCTGCGCGCACTGGCAAGGCCAGTCGCGATGAGCTGTCGGGTTCAAGCATTACCCTGACCAGCCTGGGCGCGCTGGGCGGGATTGTCAGCACACCGGTGCTGAACCTGCCGGAAGTGGCCATCGTCGGGGTCAACCGCATTGTCGAGCGGCCGATGGTGATCAAGGGCCAGATCGTGATCCGCAAGATGATGAACCTCTCCAGCTCCTTCGATCACCGGGTGGTCGATGGCATGGACGCGGCGCAATTCATCCAGGCCATCCGTGGCCTGCTCGAACAACCCGCCAGCCTGTTCCTGGAGTAACCCATGTCTCAAACATTGCACACCACGCTGCTGATCATCGGCGGCGGGCCTGGCGGTTATGTAGCAGCGATTCGCGCTGGCCAGTTGGGTATCCCGACCATTCTCGTGGAAGGCCAGTCGCTGGGCGGCACCTGCCTGAACATCGGCTGCATTCCGTCCAAGGCACTGATCCATGTCGCCGAACAATTCCAGCAAACCGTGCACCACAGCCAGGGTTCACCGCTGGGCATCGAGGTCGATGTGCCGACCCTGGACATCGGCAAAAGCGTTGAATGGAAAGACGCCATCGTTGACCGCCTGACCACCGGCGTCGCCGCGCTGCTTAAAAAGCATAAGGTCCAGGTGATTCACGGCTGGGCCAAGGTTGTGGACGGCAAGACCGTCGACGTCGGCGACCAACGCATCCAGTGCGAACACCTGCTGCTGGCCACCGGTTCGAAAAGCGTCAACCTGCCGATGCTGCCGATTGGCGGGCCGATCATCTCCTCCACCGAAGCCCTGGCGCCCAAGCGCATCCCTAAACGCCTGATCGTGGTCGGTGGTGGCTACATCGGCCTGGAGCTGGGGATTGCCTATCGCAAGCTCGGCGCCGAGGTCAGCGTGGTCGAGGCGCAGGACCGGATCCTGCCGGCCTACGACGCTGAACTGACCCAACCGGTGGCCGAATCCCTCAAGCAACTGGGAGTGAAGGTATTTTTGAAACACAGCGTCACCGGCTTTGAGCACAACACCCTGCAAGTGCGTGACCCCAGCGGCGAGACGCTGACGCTTGAAACCGACCAGGTGCTGGTTGCCGTTGGTCGCAAACCCAACACCCAGGGCTGGAACCTCGAAACCTTGAACCTGGACATGAACGGCTCGGCGATCAAGATCGACAGCCGTTGCCAGACCAGCATGCGCAACGTGTGGGCGATCGGCGACCTCAGCGGTGAGCCGATGCTCGCCCACCGCGCCATGGCCCAAGGCGAGATGGTCGCCGAACTGATCAGCGGCAAATCCCGCGAATTCAACCCGGCCGCGATCCCGGCCGTGTGCTTCACCGACCCGGAACTGGTGGTGGTCGGCAAGACCCCGGACGAAGCCAAGGCCGCAGGCCTGGACTGCATCGTCTCGAGCTTCCCGTTCGCCGCCAACGGCCGGGCCATGACCCTGGAGTCGAAAACCGGCTTCGTGCGGGTAGTGGCGCGGCGCGACAATCACCTGATCGTCGGTTGGCAAGCGGTCGGTGTGGGCGTCTCGGAATTGTCCACGGCCTTCGGCCTGAGCTTGGAGATGGGCTCGCGCCTGGAAGACGTGGCGGGCACCATCCACGCCCACCCGACCCTCGGCGAAGCGGTACAAGAAGCGGCGCTACGGGCCCTGGGGCATGCATTGCACCTTTGAGACCGCGGTAGCGCCATCGCAGGCAAGCCAGCTCCCACAAGGGATCGGCATTCGACAGGGCAACACGGTCGAATGTGGGAGCCGGGCTTGCCCGCGATGACGGTGGATCGGCCGACCAGGATGCCGAATGGTCCACCTACCCCGCTCCCACACAAGCCAAGAATGAAGTATTGTTGCGCCCATCCAGAAATAAACCATAAGCCTGCCTTCGACCAGGCGGTTGACCAAAGATAGAGGGTGTCATGGGTAACGAAAGCATCAATTGGGACAAGCTGGGTTTTGACTACATCAAGACCGACAAGCGTTTCCTCCAGACCTGGAAAGACGGCGCCTGGCAAGAAGGCACTCTGACCGACGACAACGTGCTGCACATCAGCGAGGGCTCCACCGCCCTGCACTACGGCCAGCAATGCTTCGAAGGCCTCAAGGCCTACCGCTGCAAGGACGGTTCGATCAACCTGTTCCGCCCGGACCAGAACGCAGCGCGCATGCAGCGCAGCTGTGGCCGCCTGCTGATGCCACAAGTGCCGACCGAGACCTTCATCGAAGCCTGCAAGGACGTGGTCCGCGCCAACGAGCGGTTCATCCCGCCGTACGGCACTGGCGGCGCGCTGTACCTGCGCCCGTTCGTGATCGGCACCGGCGACAACATCGGCGTGCGTACTGCGCCGGAGTTCATCTTCTCGATCTTCTGCATCCCGGTAGGCGCCTACTTCAAGGGCGGCCTGACCCCGCACAACTTCCTGATCTCCGGTTACGACCGTGCAGCTCCCAACGGCACCGGTGCGGCCAAGGTCGGTGGCAACTACGCCGCCAGCCTGATGCCTGGTTCTTTGGCGAAAAAAGCCAACTTCGCCGACTGCATCTACCTCGACCCGGCCACCCACTCGAAGATCGAAGAAGTCGGCTCGGCCAACTTCTTCGGGATCACCCACGACAACAAGTTCGTCACCCCGAACTCACCGTCGGTGTTGCCGGGCATCACCCGCCTGTCGCTGATCGAGCTGGCCAAATCGCGCCTGGGCCTGGAAGTGGTTGAAGGCGACGTGCTGATCGACAAGCTGTCGGACTTCAAGGAAGCCGGCGCCTGCGGCACCGCAGCCGTGATCACCCCGATTGGCGGCATCGAGTACAAAGACAAGCTGCACGTGTTCTACAGCGAAAAAGAAGTCGGCCCGGTCACCCAGCAGCTCTACAAAGAGCTGACCGGCGTGCAATCCGGCGACGTCGAAGCGCCTGAAGGCTGGATCGTCAAAGTCTAAGCACACGGCTGCCAGCAACACCACAAAACCAATGTGGCAGCCGGCTTGCTGTAGTGAGCGGGCTTGCCCCGCGCTGGGCTGCGAAGCAGCCCCATCAATCTGTAGTGAACCCAACGGGGAACAAACCCCCTCACCACAACAAGCCCGCTCCCACATTTGGTTTCCTGCGTCTGGAAAACCGAGGTTCAGACTTTATCCCCCGGGATATTCCCCAGAACCTTCTTGCCCATGCTGATCCGCGGCTCCGCGCCATAACCCAGCGCCTCATAAAACCCCATCACCGCATCATTGCCGCTGGTGATCTGCAGATTGATCTTCATGCAGCCCAAGACGGTCAACGCCTGCTCCGCATGCCGCACCAGCGAAGCGCCCAAGCCCTGTCGCCGATAATCGTCATGCACCGCCACCGAATACAGCCAGCCACGATGCCCGTCGTAGCCTGCGAGGATGGTGCCAATCACCGCCTTCTTGTCGGTGGCCACGAAGAACAACCCATCGTTCACCGCCAACTTCTTGTCGATCGCCAGGCCCGGCGTGTTATGCGCTGCGTCATAACCAAACGCCGCCTGCCATAGCGCCACCACCTGCGCCCGATGCGCCCGGTCGCGGTAGACGCCGATGGGATGGCGCGATGACAACGCCTTCTCCATCACCAGCGTGCGCTCATTGCCATGGTAAACGTCGCGCACCGTGTGAAACCCCAGCTTGGTATAGAACGGCTCCGCGGTCAGCGAAGACGGCACATGCAGCGATGTCACCCCGGCTTCCCGGGCGCGCAACTCGATTTCAATCATCAACAAACGCCCGATGCCCTGCCCTTGCAGCGCCGGATTGACGAACACCGAGCGCACCACATTGGCATCCAGCGCGGCAGTGGCGACGATCACGTCATCCTGGGTCGCCACCAGCACCGTTCGCCGCGCCAGCAACCCCACGACAGCCTCGGGGGTAAAGTTGCTCGCCACCCGCGCAATCACATCCGCCGGATAATCCCGGGCGTTGCTGTCATGCAGGGCCGCCAGGATGACCTGGCTGATGCCCTCGGCGTCAGTGGTTTGGGCGAGACGAACTTCAGTGGGCATGGGCACTCCTTAATGACGGACTCAATTCCTGCAGCCCCCCATACTAATGTGGGAGCTGGCTTGCCTGCGATAGCGGTCTGTCAGCCAATCAAGTATCAACTGACAGACCTCTATCGCAGGCAAGCCAGCTCCCACAGTTGATCAGCTTTATTCCTTCAACCGCACCCAGCAGCCGATTCGGCTGCCACACCGCGCTTTTCAGCTTTCCCGGCTGGGCCGCCCCCTCACTTCAGCCGGGATTCTTCCTTCACACCGCACAAAATAGCCTCACTGCCCAACCCCATGGACCCGTGCCCCCATGCAAACCACCAATACCGTCTTGATGATCCGCCCGGCGCACTTCGCCTTCAACCCGGACACCGCGATCAACAACCGCTTCCAGCGCGCGCCCCTCGATCCGTTGGCGGCACAGCACAAAGCGCTGCAAGAGTTCGACGGCTACGTCGACACCCTGCGCCATCACGGCGTGGAAGTACTGGTGGTTCAAGACACCCCCGCTCCCCACACCCCGGATTCGATTTTCCCCAACAACTGGTGGAGCAGCCACGCCGACGGCAGCCTGGTGCTGTACCCGATGGAAGGCCAGAACCGCCGCCTGGAGCGCGACAAAGGTGTGCTCCAAGTGCTGGAGCAGCGTTTCGCGATCAAAGACACCATCGACTTCAGCCACCTCGAACAACAGAACATGTTCCTCGAAGGCACCGGCAGCATGGTCCTCGACCGCCAGCACCGCATCAGCTATGCGTGCCACTCGGGGCGTACGCATCAGGATGCCCTGCGCCAGTTCGCCGAACGCCTGGGCTACCAGGTCTGCGTGTTCCATGCCGTCGACCGCCACCACGCGCCGATCTACCACAGCAACGTGATGATGAGCGTCGGCCGCGACCTCTCCGTGGTGTGCTTGCAAGCGCTGCCCGACGACCACGAGCGCCAGGCCCTGGAAGGCTCCCTGCGCGGCACCGGAAAAGACATCGTCGCCCTGGACTTCGAACAGTTGGAAGCCTTCGCCGGCAACATGCTCGAAGTCCACGACCGCGACGGCCAGCCGCTGCTGGTGATGTCGGCCAGCGCCTGGGGCTCGCTCAAGCCCGCCCAGCGCCAGCATGTGGAACGTCACACCCGCCCGGTGGTGGTGAACATCGACAACATCGAACGCATCGGCGGCGGCAGTGCGCGCTGCATGTTGGCCGAAGTGCATCTGCCCGCCCGCCCCTCATTTCAATAAGGAGTCCTCCCATGACCCGCTATATCGACGTCAACGACTTGAGCTACCTGGTTTCGCAAAAAGGCCTGCAAACCTGCATCACCGAGATGGCCGAGTACATCCGCGCCGATTACCTGCGCTGGCAGGACTTTGAAAAATGCGCGCGCCTGGCCAACCATTCCCCCGAGGGCGTGATCGAGCTGATGCCGGTGTCCGACGCCTCGCTGTACGCCTTCAAATACGTGAACGGCCACCCGAAAAACACCCAGAGCGGCATGCTCACCGTAATGGCCTTCGGTGCCCTCGGCGATGTGGACACCGGCAAACCGGTACTGCTGGCCGAAATGACCCTGACCACCGCGATCCGCACCGCCGCCACCTCGGCCCTGGTGGCGCGCTACCTGGCCCGGGACAACAGCCGCAGCATGGCGCTGATCGGCAACGGTTCCCAAAGCGAGTTCCAGGCCCTGGCCTTCCACGCGATGCTGGGCATCAATGAAATCCGCCTGTTCGACATCGACGCCAAGGCCACCGCCAAACTGGCGGCCAACCTGAAAGCCTTCCCGGCGATCAAAGTGATCCTGGCAGGCAGCGTGGCCGAAGCCGTGAAAGGTGCCGACATCGTCACCACCGTCACCGCCGACAAGGCCTACGCCACCATCCTCACGAACGAGATGATCGAACCGGGCATGCACCTCAATGCCGTGGGCGGCGACTGCCCCGGCAAGACCGAACTGGACCGACGAATCGTCGAACGTGCCCGCGTGATCGTCGAGTACGAACCGCAAAGCCGCATTGAAGGCGAAATCCAGCACATGCCGGAAGATTCGCCGGTCACCGAACTGTGGCAAGTGATCAACGGCCAGGCCCCGGGCCGCGAAAATGCGCGCCAGGTCACCCTGTTCGACTCGGTGGGTTTTGCCATCGAAGACTACTCGGCATTGCGTTACGTGCTGGACGTGGCCAAGGCGCTGGACGTGGGCAGCGAACTGGAACTGGTGCCGGACCTCGCCGACCCCAAAGACCTGTTTGCCCGCCTGGCCCAGCCACCGGCCGCACAGCACAAAAAGCGCGCCTGAGACCGCTCTGGCCTGCCGCTTTGCGTGAGGGGCAGACCGAAAAAGCCCGGTCCACAAGCCGATTTAGCGGGTACCCCAGCCGTTTCCGCTGTGGCCCGCGTTTTAACAGCACATTCCGCGCGCCGCAGCGGGGGTAAACGACACAAAAAACGCACCATCTTGAAGCATTCTCTCTGACAACAAACAGCCCAATGTAGTGAGGCAGCCCAATGTGGCGAGGGAGCTTGCTCCCGCTGGAGTGCGTAGCGCTCCCGGGATTTTGGGGCCGCTGCGCAGCCCAGCGGGAGCAAGCTCCCTCGCCACAAAAGCCAGCTCGCCTTAGCTTTCAACTTTTCTACTGCCCTGACATCAATTACAAAATATAGGGAATACACATGACTCCGCTCCGATCACTTTTCGCTGCGCTGCTCCTGCCATTGGCCGCAACCGCTGCCCAGGCTCAGGAATGGAAAGAAATCCGCTTTGGGGTTTTCCCCGAATACCCACCGTTTGAATCCGTCGCCGCCGACGGCAGCCTGCAAGGTTTCGACATCGACCTGGGCAACGCCATCTGCGCCAAGCTGGAAGTCAAATGCGTGTGGGTCCACAACGAATTCGACGGCATGATCCCGGCCCTGCGCGCACGCAAGTTCGACGCCATCATGTCCTCCATGGCCGTGACCCCGGCCCGCCAGAAAGTCATCGACTTCAGCGACCGGCTGTTCCTCAGCCCGACCTCGGTGATCACCCGCAAAAGCGCCGACTTCGGCGACACCCCCGAATCGCTGAAAGGCAAACAGGTGGGCGTGCTGCAAGGCTCGCTGCAAGAAGCCTACGCCCGTGCGCACCTGGCCAGGCTCGGCGCGCAGATCAAGGCGTACCAGTCCCAGGAACAGAACTACGCCGACCTGCAAAACGGTCGCCTCGACGCCACCCTCACCGACAAGCTCGAAGCCCAGCTGAACTTCCTGTCCAAGCCTGAAGGCGCCGACTTCAAGACCGGCCCGGCCTTCAAGGACCCGACCCTGCCGCTCGACATCGCCATGGGCTTGCGCAAGAACGACAAGGACCTGGTGGAGCTGATCAACAAAGGCATCGCCGCCGTCCAGGCCGATGGCACCTACACACAGATCCAGAAGAAATATTTCGGCGATCAGGATATCTACAACGAGTGATATCCACCTCGCCCCTGTAGGAGCTGGCTTGCCAGCGATGGCTGCCTGAAGCATTGCGCTGAACTCGACGGCCCCATCGCCGGCAAGCCGGCTCCTACAGGGGACGTCTGAGCCCCACAGAGATCTCCCCTCCATGAATGAACTCCTCAACTTGCAGGGCTTCGGCCCGCTGCTGGCCCAGGGTGCCTGGATGACGGTCAAGCTGGCGTTCCTGGCGCTGCTCCTGAGCCTGTCCCTGGGACTGATCGCGGCGGGTGCCAAACTCTCCAGCGTCAAGCTGCTGCGGGTTCCGGCCACGCTCTACACCACGCTGATCCGCAGCGTGCCGGACCTGGTACTGATCCTGCTGATCTTCTACAGCCTGCAACTGTGGCTGAACGACCTGAGCGAAATGCTTGGCTGGGCCTACTTCGAAATCGACCCGTTTACCGCCGGTGTCATCACCCTCGGTTTTATCTACGGTGCGTACTTCACCGAGAACTTTCGCGGGGCGATCCTCAGCGTGCCGGCTGGCCAACTGGAAGCTGCGACCGCCTACGGCCTGAGCCGCTGGCAGCGCTTTCGCCTGGTGCTGTTCCCGCAACTGATGCGCTTCGCGTTGCCGGGCCTGGGCAATAACTGGCTGGTGTTGCTCAAGTCCACGGCGCTGGTGTCGATCATCGGCCTGTCGGACCTGGTCAAGGCCGCGCAGAACGCCGGCAAGACCACCAACGACCCGCTGTATTTCCTGATCCTCGCGGGCCTGGTGTACCTGGTGATCACCACTCTCTCCAACCGCATCTTTAAACGCCTCGAACGGCGTTACAACGTGGGCATCAAGGGGATGGCGCGATGATCGAACTGATCCAGCAATACGGCCTGGCCTACCTGTTCACCGACGGCAACGGCTTTTCCGGCGTGGCCATGACCCTGTGGCTATTTATTATCTCGGTGGTGCTGGGCTTCTTCCTGTCGATCCCGCTGGCGATCGCACGGGTATCGGAACACTTCTGGATCCGCTGGCCGGTGGAGGTCTACACCTACCTGTTTCGCGGCACGCCGCTGTATATCCAGTTGCTGATTTGCTACACCGGCCTCTACGGCCTCGACGTGGTGCAGGACAACGCCCTGCTCAACCAGTTTTTCCGCAATGCGCTGAACTGCACGCTGCTGGCGTTTGTGCTGAACACCTGCGCCTACACCGTAGAAATCTTCGCAGGGGCGATTCGCAACATCCCTCACGGGGAAATCGAAGCCGCCAAGGCCTACGGCCTGCACGGCTGGCGCCTGAACCTGTTTGTGGTGGTGCCCGCTGCACTGCGCCGCGCACTGCCGGCCTACAGCAACGAAATGATCCTGATGCTGCACGCCACCTCCCTGGCGTTCACCGCCACCATCGCCGACATCCTGAAAGTGGCCCGCGATGCCAACGCCGAAACGTTCCTCACGTTCCAGGCATTCGGTATCGCGGCCCTGTTGTACATGCTGCTGTCCTTTGCACTGGTGGGCCTGTTTCGACTGGCCGAACGTCGCTGGATGCGTTTTCTTGTTCCTACCCGAGGCTAACCCATGAATCAGTCCGCGCAGGCCCTGGCCGCTTACCCCACCGATGTACGCCCGGCCGCCAAACCGGTGGCCGTGGCCGAAAACGCCAACATCAAACTCCAGGTCGAAGGCCTGCACAAACGCTATGGCGAACATGAGGTGCTCAAGGGCGTCTCGCTCAACGCACGCAACGGCGACGTGATCAGCCTGATCGGCGCCAGCGGCTCCGGCAAAAGCACCATGCTGCGCTGCATCAACTTCCTCGAACAGCCGGACGCCGGGGTCATCACCCTGGACGGCATCAGCATCGAAATGCAGCAAGGCCGCGCCGGCACCCGCGCACCGCACCAGGCGCAATTGCAGAACCTGCGCACCCGCCTGGCCATGGTGTTCCAGCATTTCAACCTGTGGAGCCACATGACGGTGCTGGAAAACATCACCCTGGCCCCGCGCCGGGCGTTGGGCGTGAGCGCCGCAGAGGCCGAAAAACGTGCACGCCTGTACCTCGACAAGGTAGGCCTGCCGGGCCGTGTGGCCGACCAATACCCGGCATTCCTCTCCGGTGGCCAGCAACAGCGCGTGGCCATCGCCCGGGCCCTGGCGATGGAGCCGGAGATTATTCTGTTCGACGAGCCCACCTCGGCGCTCGACCCGGAACTTGTAGGAGAAGTGCTTAAAGTCATACAGACGTTGGCTGAGGAAGGTCGTACCATGCTCATGGTCACCCACGAAATGGGCTTTGCCCGGCAGGTGTCCAGCCAAGTGTTGTTTCTGCACCAGGGCCGTGTTGAGGAACAAGGTGGAGCCGAGATCCTCGATCAGCCAAACAGCGAACGCTTGCAGCAATTTCTTTCCAACCGATTGAAGTGAACACCAGACACCATGGATACCAAGGCCACCGGACCAAACGCCTCCCCTGCACTGGACCGCATCGATGAAGCCATCATCGACGTGTTGCGGCACCAGGGCCGCATCACCTACGAACGACTCTCGTCGCTGGTGCACCTGACGCCCAGGCCATGCCTGGAGCGGGTGCGCAAGCTGGAGCGACGTGGGGTCATCCGGGGTTACGGGGCGATCATCGATGTGCAGCTGGTTTCGCCGGGGTTGTCATTGCTGGTGCTGGTGGCCCTGTCCAACCAGAGCGGGCGCTCGGCGCAAAAGGCGTTTGAGGCGTGCGTCAAAGCCTGCCCGCAAGTCTTCGAATGCCAGTTGATCAGCGGGCCTTTCGACTACAGTTTGCGCATGCGCTGCCGGGACATGGAGCACTACCGGGTGTTGACGGAAACCTGGTTGAACAACGATGAATTGCACATCGATAAACTGGTGGCGCACCCGGAGTTGGCTGTGGTGAAAAATACCGCTACGGAACTGGCCTGAACACCACCTGCTAAAACCACACACATTACTGTGGTGAGCGGGCTTGCCCCGCGCTGGGCTGCGAAGCGGCCCTAAAACCTGCGCTCCGGTTCCGTCTGAAAGAACTCGGTGAGTTTATTGGGGCTGCTTCGCAGCCCAGCGCGGGGCAAGCCCGCTCACTACAAAAGCCCGCTCATCACAAAAGCCCGCTCCTACATTAACCGGGTCCGCTTGAGATTCGCTTGCCCGGCCTGGCCCCAATCAACTTCGCCTGCCCATCGCGCTGCTTACCCGTACGCGCCTCGCTGATCAAACCCGGGATCAACTTGCCCTCCGGCAGATTCTTCCAGAACCGACTCGGCAAATGCCCTTCCATTACCTTGGGGTTCAACCGCGCCGGGTTAAAGATATGGCTGTAGTACGTCAGCCACATCGCACTGTGGGGGTCCTCGACATTCTGCGCTAACGCCTGCCATTGCGCCGGGCATTGCCGTTGATGGATCAACCGCTCCCCATCGTAATAAACCCCATCCAAAGGCGTGGCGATCATCCAGCGATGGCGCCCCATGCGCCCGACAAAATGCTGGCTGGCCACCTTCAAGATATCGTGGGCCGGCTCATGCCACGCTACATACTCCGGCAACTGCGGCCCCGCCTCTGCCGGCAATGCGATAAACCGCACAAACGCATGCAGGTGATGGGCCTCGCGCTGCACCTGCTTGATCCGCCGCTGCAACTCGCTGCCCAGCTTGTCCCCCGACATCATCGCTGTGCGGTCACCATGGCTTACGCGCCATAACACTTCATACAACAGGCTCCAGCGCTGTTCACCGTGGTAACACGCGGCAGATTCCAGCAGCTCCAGCAGTGCCTTGGGAATCCGCGCCTGGAACGGCCCGCATTCGGCCGGGTACTGCTCGTCCGTGGCAAACAGGTCCGCCACTTCGGCCACGCCCCAACTCACATGGCTTGGGTCAATCTGATGACTGAGCAACCAGCGCGCCTGCTCGCGCCAGGTGCCGAACAGGTTGTCGCATTCCAGGCTGATCATCCCCAAAGCCCCATTTGCTGCGGCTGCGGCCGGTCACGCAGTTGTTCGCGCAGCAGCATGCTGGTGCTTTCCGCCTGCTGCGGGTGGTAGTCACTGGTGATGAAAAATGGCTTGGCCTTGGCCAGCACGCAGCGCATGCGCGCCAGGTCTTCGAAGCGGATCTTGCGCTGGCGGCGCAGGTCCACCAGCCGTTGGGTGGTGCGCAGGCCAATCCCGGGAATGCGCGCAATAAGCGTCGGCTCGGCGCGGTTCAGGTCCAGCGGGAACACCTCGCGGTGCTCCAGCGCCCACGCCAATTTAGGGTCGATATCCAGGGCCAGGTCGCCGGGCCCTTCTAACAATTCGTTGGCGCTGAACCCATAACTGCGCAACAGGAAATCCGCCTGGTACAAACGGTGCTCGCGCATCAAAGGCGGCGCTGCCAGGGGTACGCTTTTAGGGCTGTTGGGTATCGGGCTGAACGCCGAGTAATACACCCGGCGCAATTTGAAATTGCCGTACAACGCCTCGGCGCTATGGAGGATGGTGCTGTCGTCGGTGTCATCGGCGCCGACGATCATCTGCGTGCTCTGCCCGGCCGGCGCGAAACGCGGCGCGCGGGGCTCGTTGAGCACGGTCTGTTCACCGGTATAGATGGTTTGCATGGCCTGCTTGATCGAGACGATCTGCTTCTCGGGCGCCAGGGTTTGCAGGCTCTTGTCCGTCGGCAACTCGATGTTCACGCTGAGGCGATCGGCATACCGCCCCGCCTCGGCAATCAGCGCCGGGTCGGCTTCGGGAATGGTCTTGAGGTGGATATAGCCGCGAAAGTCATGTTCTTCGCGCAGGAGTTTGGCAACCCGCACCAACTGCTCCATGGTGTAGTCGGCCGAACGGATGATGCCGGAGCTGAGAAACAGCCCGCTGACGCAGTTGCGCCGGTAGAAGTCGAGGGTCAGGGTCACCACCTCCTCCGGGCTGAAGCGTGCACGGGGCACGTCGCTGGAGCGGCGGTTGACGCAGTATTGGCAGTCGTAGAGGCAGAAGTTGGTCAGCAATACCTTGAGCAGGGATACGCAGCGACCGTCGGGCGTGTAGCTGTGGCAGATGCCCATGCCATCGGTGGAACCCAGCCCCGCCTTGCCTTCCGAGCTGCGCTTGGGCGCGCCGCTGCTGGCGCAGGAGGCGTCGTACTTGGCGGCGTCGGCGAGGATGCTGAGTTTTTCGATCAACTGCATGGGGCTTCTACCGATACTGGTTTTTTGTACAGTATAAGCAGCAAGCCCCGAGGTTCAAGTACAGCCTGTCAGCTGGCGGTGGCCAGCAGCAGGTCCTGCACCGAACGGCTTTTGCCACGGCTGCGATCATGCTCGTACAGCGACGCGGCAATCTCGTCGGCACGAATCGGCAAAATCGACAGCAAGGTGTCACTCAAGCCATGGCTGGCCTGGCTGAAGCCCTGCATGTAGATGCCGGCCTTGCAGCGCTCGTCGGTGACGATGCGGTAGTCGCGGCTGACCTCGAAGTCGCCCATGTAGTCTGCCAACGGGGCCAGCAACTGGCGGTGCATCTGGCGCTCATACCCGGTGGCCAGCACGACTGCATCGTAGTGGTTGAGGCTGGTTTCGCCGGTGGCGTTGTTGCGCAGCGCCAACTCGACACCCAACGGCCCGGCCGTGGCTTTTTCCACGGTGGTCAGGGTGCGGAACGCGTGACGGGCAATACCGGAGACTTTCTGCCGGTAGAAGATCCCGTAGATGCGCTCGATCAGGTCCAGGTCCACCACCGAGTAGTTGGTGTTGTGGTACTCGTTGACCAGGCGCTCGCGCTCACTGCCGTTCTGCTGGAACACCAGGTCGGTAAATTCCGGCGAGAACACTTCGTTGACGAACGGGCTGTCATCGGCAGGCTTGAGGGCCGAGCCGCGCAGGATCATGTCGACCTGCACCGACGGGAAGCTGTCGTTGAGGTCGATAAAGGCTTCGGCCGCGCTCTGGCCACCCCCGATGATCGCGATGCGCATCGGCTTGCCGTCGACACACGGTTGCTGGGCCATGCGCTCCAGGTACTGGGAGTGATGGAACACCCGCCCATCATCCTTGAGCCCCTTGAACGAGGCCGGAATACGCGGCGTACCACCGGCACTGACCACCACCGAGCGGGTGGTGCGAACGTGCTGCTCACCCTGGGCATCCCGGGAGATCACCCGCAGCGCCTCGACCTGCTGCTGATGCAGGATCGGCTCGATGGCCAGCACTTCCTCGCCGTAACGGCTCTGGGCCTGGAACTGCGCGGAGACCCAACGCAGGTAGTCGTTGTACTCCATGCGGCACGGATAAAAGGTGCCCAGGTTGATGAAGTCCACCAGGCGCCCGTGGGCTTTCAGATAATTGACGAACGAATACGGGCTGGTGGGATTGCGCAGGGTCACCAGGTCCTTGAGGAAGGAGATCTGCAATTCACTCTGGGTGACCAGGGTGTTGCCGTGCCAGCGGTAGTCGGCCTGCTTGTCGAGGAACAGCACGTCCAGTTTGCCCTGGGCTTTCTCGCGTTCCTGCAGGGCGATGGCCAGCGCCAGGTTCGAAGGGCCGAAACCGATACCGATCAGGTCGTGAACGGCGGGCGATGCAATTGCCTGTGTCATTCCAGTGTCCTCTGGATAAGCCCCGTGGCAGTGGGGCGGGAAAGCCTCAGAGACCTGAAGGCACAGCAACAGGTCGTGTGTTGATAGGAGACGAGGACAATGAAATAAAATTTAGCTATCGCTGGACTCAGTGCACATCCCACTCACGAATGCGCGCCCGGCAATGCTTCATGGCATTGACGATGTGTTTTTCCACCAGCGCGCGGGAAATACTCAGGCGCTCGGCGATTTGCGGGTGGGACAGACCGTCGAGCTTGCGCAGCAGGAAACTGTCACGGCAGAGCGCCGGCAGTTCGGCCAGTGCGCGCTCAAGCATCTCCAGGCGCTGCCCGTGGTCCAGGCTGTGGTGGGGCGAGGAAAGCGAAAAGCGCTCCTCGCTGTCGAGTACTTCCAGGGGTTCATCCTGGCGCAGGGCGTTGCGCCGATGACCGTCGATCACCAGGTTGAGCGCCGTGCGATAGAGAAACGCCCGGGGCTGGTCGATCGGGACCTCACTGGCGCGCCCCAGCACCCGCACATAAGCGTCATGCACCACATCTTCGGCCACCTGACGGTTGCCCAGCTTGGCGTTGAGGAAACACACCAGCTCGCGATAGTAGTTTTCCAACATGACTCCCGACCGCCTGAAGGCGGCATTAGGTCCTTTGATTACGAAGATAACGGCCGATTCGGTGATGCAGCTCGATGATGGCAGTTTGAGGTGCGTGTAATTTATAGTAATTCTCATCTAGTTTTAAACAAGACTTGCAACGCCGGCCAATTATTTTGCCTGACACACCTGTAACGGCATATGTAACGGCCTAAATCCCCGGACAATGTCCTCGTCTACCAGTCAGCTTCCCGCTCCTGCGGGCCGATCTTTCCTGGCTGGAACTCTGCATGAAACGTCCTCGACCTGCCCGACGCGCCCTGCTTGTGGTCGCGTGCCTGATCCCCGTCATCGCTTTAGCTGCCTGGCAGGTCTTGCCGCCGGGCCGGGACAAGCTGGCGACCGTCACTGTGACGCGTGGCGATATCGAAAGCAGCGTCACGGCCCTGGGTACCCTGCAACCCCGGCGCTACGTCGACGTGGGCGCCCAGGCGTCCGGACAGATCCAGAAGATTCACGTAGAGGCCGGTGCCCAGGTCAAGGAAGGCCAACTGTTGGTAGAGATCGACCCCTCGACGCAAAAAGCCAGGCTCGACGCGAGCCGCTTTGCCATCGAGAACCTGCAGGCCCAGTTGCAGGAGCAGCGCGCGCAGCACGAACTGGCTCGCCAGAAGTACCAGCGCCAGCAGCGCCTGGAGGCCGATAACGCCACCCGTGAAGAAGACGTGCAAACCGCCAAAGCCGAACTGAGCGCCACCCAGGCGCGGGTCGACATGTTCCTGGCGCAGATCCGCCAGGCCAAGGCCAGCCTGCGCAGTGACGAGGCAGAGTTGGGCTACACGCGCATTTATGCGCCGATGAGCGGCACCGTGGTCGCAGTGGACGCCCGGGAAGGCCAGACCCTTAACGCCCAGCAGCAAACGCCGCTGATCCTGCGGATCGCCAAGCTTTCGCCGATGACCGTATGGGCCGAAGTGTCGGAAGCCGATATCGGCCATGTCAAACCCGGCATGACCGCCTACTTCACCACCTTGAGCGGCGGTGGGCGGCGCTGGACCAGCACCGTACGGCAGATTTTGCCGATCCCGCCCAAGCCGCTCAACGAAACCAGCCAGGGCGGTGGCAGCCCTAGCAGCGCCAGCAAAAACGGTACCGGGCGAGTGGTGCTATACACGGTGCTGCTGGAC
Source organism: Pseudomonas sp. A125 (assembly GCF_055409485.1). Classification (NCBI taxonomy): domain Bacteria; kingdom Pseudomonadati; phylum Pseudomonadota; class Gammaproteobacteria; order Pseudomonadales; family Pseudomonadaceae; genus Pseudomonas; species Pseudomonas sp. A125. The sequence continues at coordinate 94,056 of NZ_JBUZVP010000014.1, read as the reverse complement.
GTCGACAACACCGATAACGCCTTGATGGCGGAAATGACCACCCAGGTATTCTTCGTCGCGGGCCAGGCCAGGGACACCCTGACCGCGCCGGTCGCCGCCCTGCAAGGACGCCTCGGCGCCGACCGACAGATTGCCCGCGTGGTGGCGAAAAACGGCAGCATTGAACAGCGCGAAATTCGCCTGGGCCTCAGCGACCGCCTGCGAGTCCAGGTGCTGGAAGGCCTGGACGAAGGCGATCACCTGCTGATCGGCCCGGCCGATGGCAGCGGGGGTTGAATGTCGACCCCACTGATCGAACTCAAGGGTATCCGCAAATCCTACGGCGGCGGCGACACGCCACAGGTTGATGTGCTGCGCGGCATCGACCTGGCGATCCATGCCGGAGAATTCGTGGCGATTGTCGGCGCCTCGGGCTCCGGCAAATCCACGCTGATGAACATCCTCGGCTGCCTCGACCGCCCCACCGAGGGCGACTACCTGTTCGCCGGGGAAAACGTCGCCCGACTGGGCAGCGATGAACTCGCCTGGCTGCGCCGCGAGGCGTTCGGTTTCGTGTTCCAGGGCTATCACCTGATCCCTTCCGGCTCGGCCCAGGAAAACGTCGAGATGCCGGCGATCTATGCCGGCATCAGCGCCGCCGAACGCCATGCCCGCGCCAAGGCCCTGCTGACGCGCCTGGGCCTGGCCGAGCGTACCGCCAACCGCCCGCACCAGCTTTCCGGCGGCCAGCAGCAGCGGGTCTCGATTGCCCGGGCGTTGATGAACGGCGGGCATATCATCCTCGCCGACGAACCTACCGGCGCCCTCGACAGCCACAGTGGCGCCGAGGTCATGACCCTGCTGGACGAACTGGCCAGCCAGGGCCATGTGGTGATCCTGATCACCCACGACCGCGAAGTGGCGGCGCGGGCCAACCGCATCATCGAGATACGCGACGGGCTGATTATCAGTGACAGCGCCCGTGACAAGCCCGATGCCGGGCCCGGCGCCAATCCCGGCGCCCTGCAAGCGGTGGATCTGCGCAATCGCCTGAGCGAAGGGGCCGAGGCCACCGGTGCCTGGAAAGGTGAACTGCTCGATGCCCTGCACGCCGCCTGGCGGGTGATGTGGATCAACCGTTTTCGTACCGCGCTGACGCTGCTCGGGATCATCATCGGTGTTGCGTCAGTGGTGGTGATGCTCGCGGTCGGCGAAGGCAGTAAACGTCAGGTCATGGCACAAATGGGCGCGTTCGGCTCCAATATCATTTACCTCAGCGGTTCGGCGCCCAACCCGCGCACGCCGGCGGGGATCGTCACCCTCGACGACGTCCACGCACTCGCCAGCCTGCCACAAGTACAGCGGATCATGCCGGTCAACGGCGCCGAGGCCGGCGTGCGTTTCGGCAATGCCGACCATTTGAGTTACGTCGGCGGTAACGACACCAACTTCCCGGCGATCTTCAATTGGCCAGTGGTCGAGGGCAGCTACTTCACCGAAGACGACGAGCGCAATGCAGCAGCGGTTGCGGTGATCGGCCACAAGGTACGCACCAAACTGCTCAAGGATGTCGCCCACCCCATCGGCCAGTACATCCTGATCGAGAATGTGCCATTTCAGGTGGTCGGTGTCCTCGCGGAAAAAGGCGCCAGCTCCGGAGATTCGGACAGCGACAACCGTATCGCCATACCGTACTCGGCCGCCAGCCTCCGACTGTTCGGCACACGCAATCCGGAGTACGTGGCCATCGCGGCAGCAGATGCGCGCAAGGTCAAGGATGCGGAGCACGCCATCGAGCAATTGATGCTGCGCCTGCACAACGATAAGCATGACTTTCAATTGACCAACAACGCCGCGATGATCCAGGCCGAGGCACGCACCCAGAACACCCTGTCGCTGATGCTCGGCTCGATTGCCGCGATCTCGCTGTTGGTAGGCGGCATCGGCGTGATGAACATCATGCTCATGACCGTGCGCGAGCGCACTCGCGAGATCGGCATTCGCATGGCCACTGGCGCTCGCCAGCGCGACATCCTGCGACAATTCCTGACCGAGGCCGTGATGTTGTCGGTGGTCGGCGGTATTGCCGGGATCGCCCTGGCGTTGATCGTCGGCGGCGTGCTGATTCTCAGCGAAGTCGCCGTGGCATTTTCCTTGATGGCGGTTCTCGGCGCCTTCAGCTGCGCGCTGGTGACCGGCGTTGTCTTCGGCTTCATGCCCGCCCGCAAAGCCGCCCGGCTCGACCCGGTCACGGCCCTTACCAGTGAATGACAGATCTATGAAACCGCGCCTCAGCCTGTTGACCGCGTGCCTGTTGCTCTGCGCCTGCGGCACGCCCGCCCAGCGCCCGGACAGCGGCGTGCAACCCCCGCCCACCTGGCAATCGCCGCACCAGGACGATCTCGCCCGCGACGATTTGCAATGGTGGACACGATTCTCCAGCCCGCAGCTCGATGAGCTGATCAAACAGGCACAAACCGGCAGCCATGACCTGGCCGCCGCGATCGCCCGGGTGCGCCAGGCCCAGGCCGACACGGTAATTGCCGGCGGGACATTGCTGCCCGAGATCAAATCCGGTCTCAATGCCAATCGCCAGAAACTGCTGCGCGGCAATGGCTACAGCCAGTTGGACGCCGACAGCAGCAACAAGGCGGTGGACTATTTCGACGCCAACCTCAGCGCGAGCTACGAGATCGACTTCTGGGGCGGCAATCGTGCGTCCCGCGATAGCGCGCAATTTTCCCTCCAGGCCAGTGAATTCGACCAGGCCACAGTGGAGCTGACCCTGCTCAGTGGTGTCGCCAACAGTTACGTGCAGGTTCTGTCCCTGCGCGAGCAGAGCCGGATCGCCGGGCTGAACCTGGCCAACGCCGAAAACGTTCTGCGATTGGTACAGACCCGCTTCAATGCCGGCTCTGCTACAGCCCTGGAACTGGCCCAACAGAAGAGCCTGGTGGCGGCGCAGCAACGCCAACTGCCGCTGGTCCAGCAACAGGCCCAGGACACCACGATCAGCCTCGCGGCGCTGCTCGGCCGGCCGGTACAGGACCTGCCCCGCAGCCTGGAAACCTTCGATCAACTGCAGTGGCCGCAGATTGCTGCCGGCCTGCCCAGCGATCTATTGACCCGCCGACCGGACATCGCCCGCGCCGAAGCGCAACTGGCCGCCGCCCAGGCCGATGTCACCGTCGCCCGTGCGGCCATGCTGCCCAAACTTACCCTGACCGCCAGCCTCGGCTCGGGCGCCAATCAGTTCGATGAACTGATCCGAAACCCCTTCTACAACCTCACCGCCGGGCTGGCCGCGCCGATCTTCAACAACGGTCGACTGGCTGCCGAACGCGACAAGGCCACAGCTCGCCAGGAAGAACTGCTGGAGACCTATCGCGGCGCGATCATCAATGGTTTCGCCGACGTCGAAAAAGCCCTGAACAGCATTCGCCGCCTCGATGAGCAACGCCAGTGGCAAACCGAAGAGCTCAATCAGGCACAGAGCGCGTTCAATATCGCCCAGAGCCGCTATCAGGCTGGCGCCGAGGATCTGCTGACGGTCCTGGAAACCCAGCGCACGCTGTATGCGGCGCAGAATCTGAATGTGCAACTGCGCCTGTCACGTTTGCAGGCGAGCATCGCGTTGTACAAGGCACTCGGTGGCGGGTGGCAGACGCTGTAAGCCGCTGGCTCATGCAAAAAAGCATCGCGGGCTTGCCCGCGATTGAACCTTAGGCCGGCTCGGTCCTGGCCTTCATGTGGCGCGCGTACCACGGTCGTTGCGGCACGCGCCGGAACAACCCGGCGAGTTTTTTCTCGTCGTCGATAAAGGTGACGCGCAGCGCCAGCTTCATGGTTTCCGGGTCCATTTCCACCGACTTGCCAACCTGTAGACCCTGCGTGGTGCTGCAACCGTGAGTGGTTGGCCCCAGCCACGGATCATCGACCTCGACCCAACGCCCCGGGGCAAACCACGAAACGCCGTTGACCGTCATCCGGCTGACTTCACCCGGATGAAAGCGCTCATGCGCGCGGAACCAGTCTTCGATCCGGTCATCAATCCAGCCATGGAAATGCCAGAACACCGGATTCACATGGGATGAAAACGGGTCACCGAGAAAGTCGTTTTCCGGCGCATACCAACGCGCCGCGAAATCCGCGGGGTCGCGAGCGAATGGTACCGGCTGGCCGTTGGATGGGTCACGTGGCACTGACGCCCAGCGCATGTGCAGCCAGTCGTGCAGACCCAGTTCCACCTCGGAGCCAAACTGCCCGAGGCTAAGCTTGGCCAGATACGCCGGATCGCGGTAGCGCGACTCCCATACCTGGAAATTGCTCTGATAAGTCTCGGCGGTTTTGATGTCGCTGACCCATTGACTGAACGCGTCATCACCCGCGGCCAGCCAGGTCGGCGGCAGTGAAGTGCCGTCGTGGTTGTCGAAATAACGGGCAAAGCCGACACGGTCGCGAATCAGCTCCGGCTGTGGCAGCGGGAAATATTCCCAGGACGGCAGATCCTGCATCGAGCGTGCGGTGCCGAGCATGTGCCGATGCATGAAGAAGAAGTCGATTCCCGAACCGTTGCGATCCTTGCGCGGCCCACGGGCATCACGCTCCTTGTCGCGCGGCCCGGGCTGCCAGCCGATGCCACGCAGGGCATCACGCTTGTCTTCGGCCAGCTTGTGCCATTTGTCCCGCGTGGCATGCCACACCTGGTGAAACAGACGGTGCTCGGGCGAAATCAGCCAGGCCAGCAGTGTCGGATTCAGTGGCGTGCGCTCACGCGCCTCGGGAAACAGAGGCTTGACCGCAATAAAACGGTTGTCCTGGACCGGCAAGGCCAGCGGACGATCAAGGCGTGAGGCGCGACCACTGAGGGTACCGCTGCCGGCATTGCCGAAGTCGGCCCAGACCTCATCCAGGATCATGTCCAGTTCATAGTCGATATGGCCATTGGCCCCAATCAGGCGCCAACTGAGTTTCGCCCCATCGCCGCCGGCCAGATCGCCCAAAATTCGGTAACGTGGCGTTTCGCCGGAACGCAGACGCTCGGGCGTATCGAGAAAACCGCACACCCCACGGCCTTTCTGACCAATGTCGAGCAACACCTGCAACCCATTCAGCGGCAAGCCCTCAAGGCCTGCATCACGGCCTTCGAAACGAATGTCCCAAACACCGCGCAAGGCATTCGCCAGGCGCTGCCCGGCCACGTCCGCGACGTCAAACGAGGCCTCGCCGGGAGTGATCGTCGGATCCGGCTTCGTCCATTCACGATGCCCAAAATAAGCCGCAGGCACGGCGGCGCCCGTCAGCGCCAGGCCTGCCATGAACCATCGTCGAGAAATCTTCATTGCCCTACCTGTGTCAGCCATGAAGCAGGCTTTATCCAAGCTAGAACGTTTGCTGGTTACACAAATTTATGCGGCATGGAAAAGATCGCCGCCTAAATTCCTCAGCCGATGACTCGTTCATCCCAGATAGCAAAGGCCCCGCGCCTGAACCTCGATGGCGAACCTGACCGAGATGGCAATGACAAAACCCCGTTCAAAAAAGGCTCTTTATATTGGCCTGCCGTTGGCCCTGGCAATCAGCGCCGCTGCCGGCTTCGCTGCCTGGGATATCTGGTTCAAGGATGATCTCGGCTACCCGGCCAAAGTGGTCGAGCAAGCCCGTGAACTGCACGAGCGCATGCTTTCTTTCGACAGCCACGTCAGCCTGATGCAGAACTTCGGCACTGACGGCAACGAAGCCGACAAGGACGGCACGGGCCAGTTCGACCTGGTCAAGGCCAACCGTGGCCGACTGTCCGGCGCGGCATTGACGATCTTCGGCTGGCCGGAATTGTGGAACGGTGCCAACGCACCGCACAAACCTACCGCCGGGTTCGTCGAAGAGGCCCGAAACCAGCAGGAGATCCGCTACAAAATCATCTCCGGCATGGTGCGCGACTTTCCCAACCAGGTCGCCATTGCCTACACCCCGGACGACTTCCGCCGCTTGCACGGCGAAGGCAAGTTCGCGATTTTCATCAGCATGCTCAACGCCTACCCATTGGGCCACGACCTGAATCAACTGGACCTGTGGACGGCGCGCGGCATGCGCATGTTCGGCTTCAGCTACATCGGCAACAACGACTGGGCCGATTCGTCGCGCCCATTACCCTTTTTCAATGACTCGCCGGACGCACTCGGCGGCCTCTCCGACCTGGGCAAGCAAGCCGTCAAACGCCTGAACGACCTGGGCGTGATCATCGATGTCTCGCAGATGTCGACCCAGGCACTGGAGCAAGTCGCGCAGTTGAGCCGCACGCCGATGGTCGCCTCGCACTCGGCGCCTCGCGCCATGGTGGATATCCCGCGCAACCTCACCGACAAGGAAATGCAACTGATCAAAAACAGCAGTGGCGTGGTGCAGGTGGTGGGGTTCTCCCAGTACCTGCGCCCGCTGACCCAGAAGACCCAGGACAGGCTCAACGACCTGCGCAAGGAATTCGGCCTGCCTCCACTGCCGAACCTCGCGATGGCACTGATGCCGGGCGACCCGATCATTGCTGCCTGGAGCGAAGAAAAATTCGGCCAATACGCCGGCCGACTCTACGGCATTCTTGAAGAAGAGCCGAAAGCCACCCTCAAGGACTATGGCGACGCCATCGACTACACCGTGCGCAAGATCGGCATCGACCATGTCGGCATCAGCTCGGACTTCAATGAGGGCGGCGGCGTCAAGGGTTGGGCAAACGTCGGCGACGTTCCCAACGTCACGGCTGAGTTGCTTGCACGCGGTTACTCCGAAGCAGACATTGCCAAACTGTGGGGCGGCAACTTCCTCAGGGTCTGGGATCAGGTACAGAACGCCGCGAAGCCTGCGCTGGTTTCGCAGCAGGGCGCTGGCAAACCATGAGCAACCGCAGAGCCTTTCTAAAGCAGGCCGGGATTCTCGCCGCCGGCCTGCCACTGACCGCCAGCTTGCCCGCCTTGGCACACGCGACGCCACAGGCGCCTGCGCCTCGGGACAAATGGGCGCAACTGCGCCTGTTGTTCAATCAGGATCCGGATTACCTGCACTTCTCCAACTTCTTGATCACCACGCATCCCAAACCGGTGCGTGAGGCCATCGAAAAGCACCGCGCCGCCCTCGATAAAAACCCGGGGCTGGCGATGGATTGGGACCTGGGCGTGATCGAAGAACGCGAAGAGCAGGTGCGGGCCTGGGCGGGGCGCTACCTGCAAGCCAATGCCAGGCAGATAGCGCTTACCGGCAGCACCACCGAAGGGCTGGCGATGATCTACGGCGGCGTACACGTGCGTCCCGATCAGGAAATTCTCACCACCGAGCACGAACACTACGCCACCCACACCATCCTCGCCCTGCGCACCGAACGCGATGGCACGCACGTGCGCAAAATCCGCCTGTTCAAAGACCCGCAAACCGCCACCAAAACCGAAATCCTTGAGGCCATCGACAGCAGCATTCGCCCCGAAACCCGTGTATTGGGCATGTGCTGGGTGCATTCGGGTAGCGGCGTGAAACTGCCAATCGCCGACATCGGTGCGCTGGTGGATAAGCACAACCGCGGCCGCAGCGATGCGGATCGCATCCTCTACGTGGTGGATGGCGTGCATGGCTTCGGCGTCGACGACCTGAGCTTCCCCGCGATGAACTGCGACTTCTTCATCGCCGGCACCCATAAATGGATGTTCGGCCCGCGTGGCACGGGCATCGTCTGCAGCCGATTTGAAGAGGTCAAATACGTGACTCCGATCATCCCGACCTTCTCCGAAGCCACGGCTTTCTCGACCACCATGACGCCCGGCGGCTACCACTCGTTCGAGCATCGCTGGGCGCTCGACGAGGCGTTCAAGCTGCACCTGGAACTGGGCAAGGCCGAGGTTCAGGCGCGCATTCATGCACTCAACAGCTATCTGAAAAAGCGCTTGCTGGAGCACCCGCAAATCGAGCTGGTTACCCCGTTGAGCCCAGAGCTTTCTGCCGGTTTTACCTTCTTCCGGATCAAGCACAAGGACAGTGACAAAGTCGCCGCCTACCTGATGCAAAACCGCGTGGTCGCCGACGCCGTCCATCGTGATGTGGGCCCGGTGATTCGCACGGCCCCCGGCCTGCTGAACAACGAGCAGGAAATCGACCGTTTCATGGCGCTGCTTGGCACGCAGCTTAGAGCTGCCTGACACCGCACATTCCTTTTCAACCTGTTATCGAGAGAAATGATGAACAGTGAGCTGCGTAGCTTTTCCTTGAAGTCACTGGCCCTCGCCGGCCTGCTCGCCAGCCTGCTGCCGGGGCTTGCGCAGGCAGCCGAAACCAGCAAGCCGGGCAAGGTGTTCAAAGACTGCAAGGATTGCCCGGAAATGGTCGTGCTGCCCACCGGCACCTTCACCATGGGCACGCCGGAAAACGAAGTCGGCCGTGAACCCGATGAAGGCCCATTGCACCCGGTGACCTTCGCCAAACCGCTGGCCATCAGCCGCTTCCAGGTGCTCAAGCGTGAATGGTTTGCCTACCTCAGAGACACCGGCTACCGGATGCCCGACGGCGATACCCGCCCGGGCCGTGCGTGCAAGGCCGGCATCCCTGATTACCAGGGCAGCGACCCGAGCAAGCAATACACCGACAAACATCCGGCGGTGTGCATGGACTTCCCCGAGGCCGAGGCTTACGTGGCATGGCTGTCGAAAAAGACCGGCAAGCATTATCGACTGGTCAGCGAGTCCCTGCGCGAATACGCCGCCCGGGCTGGCAGCACCGGTTCATTCCCCTTCCCGTTCGATGAGGGCAAGGAATACAGCATCGCCCAACATGCGAACACCTATGGCGCTGCCGACGGCTACAACTTCACCTCGCCGGCTGGCAGCTTCCCGGCCAATGCCTTCGGCGTCTATGACATGCACGGCAACGTTTATGAGTGGACCGCCGATTGCTACAACGACAGCTATGTCGGCGCGCCAAGCGATGGCAGCGCCCGGCTGACCGGCAAGTGCGAAGTTCGCCAGATCCGCGGCAATGACTGGGGTGAAGCACCGGTGTTCTCGCGCTCGGGCAACCGCAACGCAACGTATACCGACACCCGCGGCGACTGGCTTGGCTTGCGTGTCGCCCGGGATCTGTAGCACCGCCGCCCGACTAAATTAACCACCTCTCCAGTCGTTTTACAGATGAGCGCGATCCGGCCATGCAACGCATGCCGGCGCGCTTGCGCCCTCCACGTCACCCAGGCCAAGCCCGCGACCGACCCCGGCCTTCGCCGCTCTTTCAAGCAGGGAACCTCCATGAGCAAACCAACACGCGGGGTGATCAATGAATTGTTTGCCCTGCTCAAACCCTTTCGGCTGATCGTTACCGGCTCGATCCTGCTCGGCATGGTCGGCGGCCTGAGCGTCACGGCGTTGCTGGCGACCATCAATAACGTGCTGCACTCCGAGGGCAACCTGAGCAACACCATGGTCGCGGTGTTCGCCGGCCTGTGCCTGCTGGCGCTGACCAGTTCGATCTTCTCCGACATCGGCACCAACTATGTCGGCCAACACATCATCGCCAAACTGCGTAAAGAGTTGGGCGAAAAAGTGCTGTCGGCCCCCATCGCTCAAATCGAACGCTATCGCAGCCATCGCTTGATCCCGGTGCTGACCCACGACGTCGACACTATCAGCGATTTCGCCTTCGCCTTCGCACCGCTGGCTATTTCCATGACCGTTACCCTCGGTTGCATGGGCTACCTGGCAATGCTCTCCTGGCCCATGTTCCTGATGATGGTCGTGGCGATCATGATCGGCACTGTCATTCAATACATTGCCCGCGGACGTGGCATGCAAGGTTTCATGCGCGCCCGCGAACATGAAGACGAGTTGCAAAAGCACTACCATGCGGTCGCCGAAGGCGCGAAAGAGCTGCGCATCCACCGCCCGCGCCGGCACCGCATGTTCGTCTCGGGCATAGAAGCCACCGCAGACAAAATCTGCGAAACCCAGGTGCGCTCGGTCAATATCTTCGTCGTGGCCAAAACCCTGGGCTCAATGCTGTTTTTTGTGGTGATCGGTCTGGCCCTTTGCCTGCAATCGCTGTGGCCGAGTGCCGATAAAGCGGTGATGAGCGGTTTCGTGCTGGTGCTCCTGTACATGAAAGGCCCGCTGGAACACATCATCGGCACGCTGCCGATTGTCAGCCGCGCACAAATCGCGTTCCGCCGTATTGCCGATTTGTCCGAGCAGTTCTCGTCGCCAGAACCGCATCTGCTGCTCAACGACCAGGGCCATCAGAAGACACCGGTACATAGCCTGGAACTGACCGATGTGTCGTACACCTTCCCGGCTGTCGAGGGCGCCACGCCGTTCCGTCTCGGGCCGGTGAACCTGAAGATCGAGCAAGGCGACATTATTTTCATCGTCGGCGAAAACGGATGCGGCAAGACCACCCTGATCAAGTTGCTGCTTGGCTTGTATGCGCCGCAGCAGGGTGAGATCCGCCTCAATGACCAGGTGGTCACCGCGCTCACCCGCGACGACTACCGTCAGTTGTTCACCACCATCTTTGCCGACTACTACCTGTTCGATGACGTGGTGCAAGGCGACACGCATATTCCGGATGACGCCAACAACTACCTGCAACGCCTGGAGATTGCCCACAAAGTCAGCGTGCGCGATGGCTCCTTTACCACCACCGACTTGTCCACCGGCCAGCGCAAGCGCCTGGCACTGGTCAATGCCTGGCTGGAAGAGCGCCCGGTGCTGGTGTTCGACGAATGGGCGGCCGATCAGGACCCGACCTTCCGCCGGATTTTCTACACCGAACTGCTACCGGACCTGAAGCGCCTGGGCAAAACCATCATCGTCATTTCCCACGACGATCGTTACTTCGATGTGGCGGACCAGCTGGTGCGCATGAACGCCGGAAAAGTGGTCAGCGAGCTGCAACCTGCCTGATTGTGAAAAAACTGTAAAAAAAAAGCGTTGAGCCTTTCTGGTTTTCAGAAGGCTCAACGTCTTACTTATAGTTAATAGAAATAGTTCTCAGTCAACACTTTGAAGAGTAGAAGAACAATGCCCGCACCGCACGGACTCAACCCGCTCGCCAAGGCTCTGCTGATCCGCCGTTCCTTCCGTTCAACCCTGCCGGCCGTCTGTGCCATGGCCATGACGTTGACGATGATCGGCCATGCACAAGCCGCCACAGTCTCGATCAATATTCCTGCTCAGTCGCTGGGGAGCGCGTTGCAGGAATTCGGTCGCCAAACCAATCTGCAAGTGCTCTACAGCCCGGATGAAGTCAGCGGCCTGCGCAGCGCCGCAGTCAGCGGCAACCTGGAACCCACCGAGGCCATCGCCCAGTTGCTTCAAGGCACCGACATTGCCTACAACGTCCAGGGCAACAATATCGCATTACGTTCGCGCAGCAGCGGCGACGGCAGCCTGAACCTGGCACCCACCAACATTTCCGCCGCCGAGGAATCGGCCTGGGGCAAGGTTGACGGGATCGTCGCCAAACGCAGCGCCAGCGGCTCCAAGACCGATACCGCGCTGAAGGAAATCCCGCAGACCATCAACGTCGTCACCCAAGGCGAAATCAAGATGCGTGGCTCGCAATCGGTCACCGAAGCCCTGCGCTACACACCCGGCATTACCGGTGGCGGCTTTGCCGAACGGGTGAAGATTTTCGACGAACCGACCTCGCGTGGTTTCACCCCTACCCCACTGTACCTAGACGGCCTGCACTTGCCCTACGGCGGCGGCAGCACCGGCGGCTCGCTGCAGATCGACCCGTACACCCTGGAGCGCGTTGAAGTGCTCAAAGGCCCGGCGTCGGTGCTCTACGGCCAGAACCAGCCGGGCGGCATCGTCAATATGGTCAGCAAGCGCCCGACCGCTACCCCGGTGCACGAAGTGGTGCTCGGGGGCGGCAGCTATGACCGCAAATACGGCGCCTTCGACCTCGGTGGCCCGATTGATGACCAGGGCGAATTTCTGTATCGCCTGACCGGTGTGGTCAACGACAGCAGCTCGGCCATCGACTATGCCAGCCAGAACCGCATGATGCTCGCGCCGAGCCTGACCTGGCTGCCGAACGACCGCACCACCATCACGGTGTTCGGCCAGTACCAGAAAGACCACGACGTACCGGAAGCCCAGGGCCTGCCGGCCTACGGCACGGTCAAGAGCACCCCGAACGGGCGCATCAGTCGCAGCCTGTTCCTCGGCGAGCCGGACGTGAACAAGTACCACCGCGAGCAGTTCGTGGTGGGTTACGAAATCGCCCACGAACTCAACGACGTCTGGACCCTGAAACAGAACGCGCGCTACGCCGACGTCAACGACCAGTACGTCGCGCCGCTGCACGGTTACGCGTTCCAGACCAACCCGGTCACCGGTCTCAACGACAAAAGCTACCAGACCCGCTATGGCGTGGACTGGTCGCAGCACAACAAGGTCTACGGCATCGATAACATCGCCCAGGCCAAGTTCAAGACTGCCGATATCGATCACACCGTGTTGCTGGGCGTGGACTACTACCACTTCAACTCGAAGTTCCTCGGCCTCTATGACAACCCCGGCCCGGGCATCGACCTGTACAACCCGGTGTATGGCAGCAAATTCAACTTCCGCGCGCCATACAAGTGGGACAACACCATCAAGCAGACCGGCCTGTATGCCCAGGACCAACTGCGCTGGAACCAGTGGTTCCTGACCCTCGGCGGTCGTTATGACTTTGCCGAGACCGACAACAAGCAACCGTTGAGCGGCGGCCACTCCAACCAGAAGGACGAGAAGTTCACTGGCCGGGCCGGCCTGGGCTACGAGTTCGACAACGGCATGACGCCCTATGTCAGCTACGCCGAATCGTTCCTGCCGCAAACCGGTAGCGATGTCAGCGGCGGCGCGTTCAAACCGACCACCGGCAAGCAGTACGAAGTCGGCATCAAGTACGAGCCGAAGGCCATCGACGGCTTCATCACGTTGTCGGCCTACCAGATCGACCAGGACAACATGCTCACCACCGACCTCGCCAACCCGGGTTTCAGCATCCAGAGCGGCACCGTGCGCTCCCGCGGTGTGGAACTGGAAGGCAAGGTCAACGTCACGCAGAACCTGCGCGTTCTGGCCGCCGTGTCGCGTAACCAGATCAAGTGGGAGAGCAGCAACGATGGTCGCCAGGGACGCACCCTGGCCATGGCGCCGCCGTTGACCGCTTCGGCGTGGATCAACTACGACTTCGACATCTCCACCGCCCTCGCCGGTTTCGGCGTAGGCCTGGGCGCCCGCTACGTGCGCAGCAGCTATGGCTCGGACTACGTGGAAGACTCCTTCCAGATCCCGTCCTACACCGTGTATGACGCCATGGTCTCCTACGACCTGGAAAAATCGCCGTTGCACGTCAAAGGCGTGAAGCTCAAAGCCAACCTGCAGAACCTCACCGACGAGAAATACGTGTCGGGCTGCAACAGTACGCTGGACTGCTACTACGGCGAAGGCCGTACCATGACCGCCGACGTGACCTACAACTGGTAACACGTTCAGCGCTCAAACAAACGCCGGCATTTGCCGGCGTTTTTTTTACTCCATCAATTACCCCCGCGCAAACGCCTGCGCCAGCCGCTCGGCAATATGCTGCTGCGCCTCTTCGGCCTCATCGATGATCGCGCCCATGCGCAGGAAGTCATGGGTCATGCCTTCATATACCTTCAACTCCACCGATACGCCCGACGCTTGTAGATGACGCGCATACGCCACACCCTCGTCATGCAGCGGATCGCACTCGGCCAGCACCAGCAACACCGGCGCCACGTTCGGCGCAACATCGGCCAGCAACGGTGAAAAGCGCGGGTCGAGGCGGTCGTTGAGGTCACGCTGATAGTGCTCATAGAACCAGCTCAGGGAATCCTTCTCCAGCAAATACCCCTCACCGAAACGCTCAATCGACGGCGTACGGCGGCTGGCGTCGGTGACCGGGTAGATCAATACCTGCAAACGCGGCTGCACTGCAGCGTTTGCCAGTTGCGCGGCGAGCACCGTGGCCAGGCTGCCGCCGACGCTGTCACCGGCAATCGCCAGTCGCGTGGCGTCGATACCCAGGCGTTGCGCGTTGGCAACCAGCCAGTCCCAGGCGTCCTGCGCATCCTCGGCGGCAGTCGGAAAGCGAAACTCCGGTGCCAGGCGATAGGCCACCGACACCACCACGCAATCGGCCATCGAGGCCAGCGCGCGGCACAGCGAGTCATGGGAATCAAGGCTGCCGACCACATAACCGCCGCCGTGAAAGTACAGCAGGGCCGGACGTCCGGCGCCTGCCTGCACCGCGTGATTGCTATAGACCCTCGCGTTCAGGCGCGTGCCATCGCGCACGGGCAATTGCAGTTCATCCACCACTTCCAAGGCTTCACCGCCAGCGTCCATCAACAAGGACGACTGATCGAATTGTTCGCGGGCCTGCTGCGGGCTCAACTCATGCATGCCGACGCGTTTGCCGCTGGCGCGACCGTTGCCCACCAGTTGCAGAAATGCGGCGATATCAGGGTTCAACGACATTCAAATCTCCAGGCCGCCGGGGCGTCTTGCAACGCCCTGACGGTGTTCAGGTTCAGGACATGGCTACTGGTTCAACGATCTCGCCGAGCATTTCTTCAGCCTGCGACAGGAAAGTTTCATCCCGCGGGATCTGGAAGTGCCCGCAATCAAGCCATTCGCCGCCCATGCCTGGCTGTTCGAGTTGCGCGGCCAGTTCGCCCGCCTCCTCTTCCCGGCCCAATGTCCACCAGCAAACCGGGTGGACCCGCAACGGCCCACAACGCTTGAGCTTGAGCGACAGCTGCTTGAGTCGCCGGGCCACACTGAACACATGGGCCAGCTCATCAGCGCCCAATGCGACATAGGTTGAAGTCCCACGCTCGACACTCATGGCGGCGTTGAACACCACCCGCAGGTTAGGCGGTGTTTCCTCGCCGTCGATATTCAAACCGGGCGCGGCATCCGGCAACGTGACTCGCAGGAAATCCCGCAGATCGGCTTGCCAGTCATCCGCAGCCCCGGCGTCGACCTTGGCCGACGGCACGAAGCTGTCCACCAGGCCGACAAACTTCACCTGTTGCCCGGCCTGCTCCAACTGCTCGGCCATCAGCATCGCCAGCGTACCGCCGAGCGACCAGCCCAGCAGGTGATACGGACCCTGCGGTTGTTTCTCGCGAATCTGCGCCACGTAATCGCTTGCCATGCCGGGCAACGACTCATCGTTGAAGGCCGGGTCCAGCAACATCCGCGACTGAATCGCCAATACCTGGCGTTGACCGCTCAAACGCCGGGCCAGTGGCTCGTAGTCAAATACGGTGCCGAACCCTGCATGAATGCAGAACAGCGGCGCTACGCCTTTGACCTCGGCGTTCATCGCCAACACCCCGCAGGCTTTTACCGTCACGCCCTGAACGCTGGCCACCAGTTCGGCGATGCTCGGTTTCTGCATCAGGTCGCGCAGTTTCAGGCCCAGCCCCTGGGCTTTGAGCACGCGGCTGCGGGCCACCACTTGCAGGCTGAGGATCGAGTCGCCACCCAGTTCGAAGAAGTTATCGGTGAGGCCCACTCGCTCGACTTTCAGTACGTCCTGCCAAATCTTCGCCAGGGCTTTTTCCAGCTCGGTAGCCGGTGCCACGTACGCCTGGCGCTGTTCGGCGTCAGGGTTTGGCAGGGCCTTGCGGTCGAGCTTGCCGTTCGGGGTCAGCGGCATGCATTCGAGCAGCATCAGGTGCGCCGGCACCATGTAATCCGGCAGGCTGGCCTTGAGCTGTTCGCGCAAGCGCTCACACAAACCGTCCACAGCCCCGTCGGCATTGGCCAGCACATAGCCGACCAACTGCTTGCCGCTGGCACCTTCACGCGCCACTACTGCTACGTCACGCACACCCGGCTGCTGCTTGAGACGTGCCTCGATTTCACCCAGTTCGATACGGAAACCGCGAATCTTCACTTGATGGTCGATCCGCCCGAGGTAGTCGACGGTGCCGTCTTCGCGCTGGCGAACCAGATCGCCCGTGCGATACAGACGACTGCCGTCGGCACTGAACGGGTTCGCCACGAAGCGTTCGGCGGTGCCGCCGGCACGCCCCAGGTAACCACGCGCCAACGCGCCGCCCAGGTACAACTCACCCGCGATGCCGACCGGCAAACGGTTAAGGTCGCTGTCGAGCACGTAGCCGCTGCGCTCGCCGACCACGCTACCAATCGGTGCGTAAGCGGCGCCACACTCATCCTCAGCCCCGGCTTTCCAGATCAGGGGCGTAACCACGGTTTCGGTCGGACCGTAGCCGTTGATGATGTAGTGCGGTTTCAGCGCACGCTTGGCCATCTCGTAACTCGCCACCGGCACCGCATCGCCACCAAAGCAGTAGATGCGTACTGCCGGCGGATTACCATGTTGCTCGGCGTGTTCGGCCAGTTGTTGCAAGTAGACCGGCGGGAACGCCGCCACCGTCACGCCATGCTCATGCAGTGCGTTGTAGGTTTGCTCGGCGGTCCACAGGTTGTCGTCACGAATCAACAGACGCGCCCCGTGAGTCAATGTGGTCAACCAGCGTTCATGAGCACCGTCAAAAGCGAACGACATGAAGTGCAGCTCACAGTCGGCTGCGCTCATTTCATAACGCTGGCCGATGGCCTGGCAGTGCATCGCCAGCGGCCCGTGTGCCACACCCACGCCTTTGGGCTGCCCGGTGGACCCGGAGGTGTAAATCACGTAGGCAAGGTTGTCCGGCTGCACCGGCACATTCGGCGCGCTGCCCGGCTGGGCAGTCAGATCAAGGTGATCCAGTTCCAGCACATGCAGGTTGTCCTGCGTCGGCAGCACCTGGCGCAAGCTCGAATCGCTGAGCAACAACGCAATGCCGGAGTCACGCATCAGATAACTCAAGCGCTCACGCGGATAGCTCGCGTCCAGCGGTACATAGGCGCCACCGGCCTTGAGCACCGCGAGCAACGCCACAATCATGTTCTCGCTGCGCGGCAACGCGACACCCACCCGCACTTCAGGGCCAACACCTTGCGCGATCAGCGCATGGGCCAGGCGATTGGCCCGGGCGTCGATCTGCCCGTAGCTGAACGTTTCACCCTTGAAGATCAGCGCCGTTTGCCCGCCGTGCTGAACGGCCCATTGTTCGATACGCCGGTGAACCGGCTGAGTCTCGGCCGATGCCTCGGCAACTGCCGCCAAAGGCACCTGCGCAGTCGGCAGACCGATACAACCGAGCGCTTGCCCGGCATCTTGCGACAACGCCGTGAGCAAGCCTTCCATGTTGCTGCGGATGCCTTCAACCGTCGCCAGGTCGAAATGCTCACGCAGGAACATGTACTCGATCACCAGACCGTCTTCGAGGGTGACCATCAAGTCCATCGGGAAGTTGGTCAGGCCCGCGGCGTTGATTTCGCCAAACGTCAAAGAGTCATCGCGCCACTCGCGCAACGCCTGATCAATCGGATGGTTCTCGAACACGATGATGCTGTCGAACAGCGACTGACCCGCACGCCCGCCCCAACGTTGCACGTCGGTCAGCGGCGTGTATTCGCGCTCGCGCATTTCCAGGTTGAAATCCTGCAAGTCGCGCAGCCACTGCCCGACCGCCTGTTCGGCCGGCACTTCCTTGATTACCGGCAGCGTGTTGATGAACAGGCCCAGAATCGATTCCGACGCCGGCAGGCTCGCCGGGCGCCCGGCCACGGTGGCACCGAACACCACGCAGCGCTGGCCGCTGTAACGGCTTAACAGCATCAGCCACGCGCCTTGCACCAGCGTGTTGAGGGTGATCTGCTGCGATTGCGCGAAGGCCTTGAGCTGTTCGGTGCGGGTTTCGCCCAAACGACTGTACAGCGCTTCGTGACCACGGCCATTGCCGGTGCGGGCGACCGCGTCGGCGAGGTAGGTGGGCTCGTCGAGCAACGCCAGGTGCTGGCGCCAGAAGCCTTCGCTTGCATTGGCATCCTGCTGTTGCAGCCAGTTGATGTAACGACGATACGGCACAGCTTCGGCCAGACGTTGTCCGGAGTACTGGCTCAACACTTCACCGATCAACTGCGAACTGCTCCAGCCGTCGATTAGGATGTGGTGATAGGTCCAGATCAACTGATAGCTGCCTTCGCCGACCTGCACCAGCGTCAGGCGTTGCAGCGGCGGACGATCCAGTTCGAAGCCCTTGGCCCGCTCCGCATCGGCCAGGTTCTGCAGGGCTTGTGCCGAATGATCCTGATCACGCCAGTCAAGCAGGCTGATCGGCAATTGCGCATCGCCAAGCACGAATTGGAGCGGCTCGGCCATGTCCTGCCAGAGGAAACCGGTGCGCAGAATGTCATGCCGGCGGCTGACGGTTTCCCAGGCTTCTTTCAAACGTGCAGGCTCAAGGCCCTGTACCGGAATGCACAGTTGGTTGATGTAGAGATCGGACTCCGGCGAGTTCAGGCCCAGGAACAGCATGCCCTGCTGCATCGGCGACAAGCGATACAGACCGTCAAGTCGTCCTTCCGGCAACGGCAGCCCGGCGACTTGCGCCTCACTCAAACCATGCAGTGGCACATCGACCAATACCGCAGCCGGCGACCGGGTCGCCGACGTGGTTTGAACACGCAGCGCCAATTGCTGAATGGTCGGTTGCTGGAACAGGTCTTTGGGGCTCAACTCAATACCTTGCTGGCGGGCTCGGCTGACCACTTGAATCGAGACGATCGAGTCGCCACCCAAGGCAAAGAAACTGTCGGTGGTGCTGATCTGTTCAGCCCCCAGCACGTCCTTCCAGATAGCCACCAGCGCCTGCTCGGTGGCGTTGGCCGGTTCGACATGCAGTTGCGCCGCCGAAAGTTCCAGCGCCGGCAGACGTTTGCGATCAATCTTGCCGTTGGGGCTCAACGGCATGTGCGCCAGCCATAGGCAATGCGTGGGCACCATGTAATCCGGCAGCACTGCACCCAGCCAGGCGCTGAGTTGGTCGTACCGTTCGCGCTGCTGCACATCACTGGCGTCCAGCGCCGCCGGGTCAGTTGGCACCAGGTAAGCGATCAACTGCTGGCTTCCCAGCACCTCACTGGCCACGACCACCGCTTCACGTACTGCCGAATGGGCGATCAGGCGCGCTTCGATTTCACCAAGCTCGATACGCAAGCCACGAATCTTCACCTGATGGTCGATGCGGCCCATGTACTCAAGCTCACCCTCTTCACGCAGGCGGATCAGGTCGCCGGTGCGGTACAGACGTTCGCCATGGGTGGCGAACGGGTTAGGCACAAAGCGTTCGGCGGTCATCGCTGCGCGGCCCAGGTAGCCGCGGGTAATGCCCGCGCCGCACAGGTACAGCTCGGCACAAATGCCCTGCGGCACTGTGTGCAGATCGGCATCCAGCAAATGACTGGCAGTGTGGTCAAGTGCCCGGCCGATACGCGCCTGCCCCCCTGCGGTGCGCCGGGTCCAGGTCGAATAGGTGGTGTCCTCCGACGGGCCGTAGAGGTCGTAAACGTGTTCGACGGTCGGCTGTTGATACAGCGCGTCCACCAGGCCTTGCTTGAGCGGCTCACCGGCCAGGTTGATGATCCGCACGCTCGGCGGAATCTGTCCGGCGCGTTGCAGCGCGGCAATGGCCGATGGCACGGTGTTGATCAGTCGCACCTGGTCACGGGCCGGCAACTGCGGTAGCTCCAGGGCATTGCGCGCAATGATCAGCGAGCCGCCGTTGGCCAGGGTGACAAACAGCTCCCACACCGACAGATCGAAGCACACTGACGTCGAGGCCAATACACCCTGAATATCGCTGCGCCGGTAGACCTTCGCTGACCAGTCGATCAGCGCCATGACGTTGCGGTGGGCAATCGCCACGCCTTTGGGCTTGCCGGTGGAGCCCGAGGTGTAAATCACATAAGCCAGGTTGTCCGCAGTCACCGACGTCTGCGGCGCGCTGTCCGGGTAACCGCTCAACTCAACCTGATCCATCAGCACTATTTGCGTATTGCCCGGCACCGTCAGGGTCGCAGCAACGGCTTGCTCGCTCAACAGCACGCGAGCGCAACTGTCTTCAAGCATGTAGGCCACGCGATCGGCCGGATAATCCGGGTCCAGTGGCACATAGGCGCCACCGGCCTTGAGCACTGCCAGCAACGCGACAAGCAATTGCTCGGAACGCTGCATCGCCACACCCACACGCACTTCAGGGCCGACGCCCCGCTCGATCAGCTTGTGCGCCAGACGGTTGGCTCGGGCATCCAGCTCGGCGTAAGTCAGCTGCGTGTTGGCGAAGGTGACGGCGAGCGCATCCGGCGTGGCCGCCACTTGAAGGGCGATGCCTTGATGGATGCACAGGTCAGTGACAAAGTCCGTGTCGACGGTCGAGGCGGCGACGTCGATCAGGTTCAACTCGCTGAGCGAACGCTGGCCCGCTACGGTCATCTGGTTGAGCAGACGCTGCAAATGCGCGCCCAGTTGTTCCACGCTGGCGGCTGCAAAGCTGTCGCACTGATAGCTGAAGTGCATCGACAGTTCATCATCCAAATGCACCAGCAGGGTCAACGGGTAGTTGGTCTGCTCGTGATTGTTGACCTCGCCGAAGCGCAGCTCTTGGGGCGCGCCCTGCTCCAGCGCCGCGGACACCGGGTAGTTTTCAAACACCAGGATGTTGTCGAACAGCGCTTCACCGCTGCGGCCGGCCCAACGCTGGATATCGAACAACGGCGTGTGTTCATGTTCACGCAAGGCAATATTCTGCGCCTGCACGCTCTGCAACCACTGGCCGACGCTGGATTCCGCGCGTGGGCTGGCGATCACCGGCAAGGTGTTGATGAACAAGCCGATCTGTTGCTCGACGCCGCGCAGTTCGGCCGGACGACCAGCCACCGTGGCGCCGAACGCCACACTTTGCTGACCGGTCAGGCGCTGCAACAGCAACAGCCATGCGGCCTGGATCACGGTGTTCAGCGTGACCTTCTGTTGCCGGGCAAACGCCCCCAACCGTTGGGTCTGTGCGGCATCAAGCCGGTAGAGATATTCGCCATGGCCATGGCGGGGGGCGTCGCCACGCTGGGCCTGTAGTGCCTGCGCCAGACGCGTCGGTGCTTGCAGATCGGCCAGTTGCGCCGTCCAGTACTGCTCACTGGCTTGCACGTCCTGGCGTTGCAGCCACTCGATGTAGTCCCGATAACGCCCGGCCGGCGCCGGTTGAGCCACACCGCTGTAACGTTGCAGCACTTCGCCGAGCAACTGCGAGTTACTCCAGCCGTCCATCAGGATGTGATGGTTGGTGTAGATCAAGTGGCAGCGCTGATCGTCCAGGCGCACCACAACCATACGCAGCAGCGGCCCCTGGCTCAGGTCGAAACCCTGTGCCTGTTGCTCGGTGGCCAGCGTATCCAGCGCAGTTTTCCAATCGCTGCGGGCGCGCCAGTCGAGGACGCTGAACGGCATGTCCAGTTGCTTGTGCACTATTTGCAGCGGCCGCGCCACTTGCCCCTGCCAGACAAAACTGGTGCGCAGGATGTCGTGATTGTCCACCGCCGCTTGCCAGGCCGCGAGGAAACGCTGCGAATCAAGGCCATCGACATCGAGCCGCACCTGATTGATGTAATCACCGGTGGCTTGTTCGTAGAGGCTGTGGAACAACATGCCTTGCTGCATCGCCGACAACGGGTAAATATCGGCGACTTGGCGCGCTGCCAGCGGCAGACTGTCGAGTTGCGCCTGGGTCAGGCCGGCCAGCGGGAAGTCCGATGGCGTCAGGCCTTCGATGCCCGTGGTCAGGCAATGAGCAATCAGTGCCGCCAGTTCATCCGCGTATTCCCGGGCCAGATGTTCGATGGTGGCGCTGTCGAAACGCTCGGTGCTGAACGTCCAGCCGACGCGCAGCTCGCCACCATATACCTGCCCGTTAAGCGTCAGCCAGTTGCCCAGCGGTGCATCCGGGCTCTGATCGACGCCGGCATTGTCCTGCGCCGGAACAAACAGCGCGCCGTCATCGCCTTCAAAACTGCCATCAAACTGGCCAAGGTAGTTGAACGTGATACGCGGTGTCGGCAGTGCGCGCAGGCTTTGCTGCGCCCGAGCATCACCCAGATGACGCAGCGCGCCGAAGCCAATGCCCTTATCGGGGATCGAACGCAATTGTTCCTTGATCTGCTTGATCGAATCGCCTGGCGTTGCCGCCGGGGTCAGGCGCACCGGGAACAGGCTGGTGAACCACCCGACGGTGCGGGTCAGGTCGACGCCGTCGAACAACTCTTCACGGCCATGGCCTTCGAGCTGGATCAGCGTCGAGGACTGACCGCTCCACCGCCCGATCACCCGGGCCAGCGCGGTCAGCAGCAGGTCGTTGACCTGCGTGCGATAAGCCGCCGGCGCTTCTTGCAGCAATTGCCGGGTCAGCTCAGGGTCGAGTCGGGTCTGTACGGTGTGCGCCAGACGATTTTGCTGACCGGCGTCCATACGCTTGCACGGCAAATCGGTGCTGACGTCACTCAGGCAGGCTTGCCAGTAAGCCAACTCTTCCTGCAACGCCGGGCCGTTGGCGTAACGCTGCAAATGCTCGCTCCAGTCTTTGAAGGCACTGGTTTTCGCCGGCAGGCTCAGTGCCTCACCGTTGATGACTTGCTGATAAGCGCTTTGCAGGTCTTCGAGCAGAATCCGCCATGACACGCCGTCGACCACCAGGTGGTGGATCACCAGCAACAGACGCTGGCTGCCATCGGCGAGGTTAGCCAGTACCGCGCGCAGCAGCGGCCCGTTGTGCAGATCGAGACTGCGCTGGGCGCGATTACCCAACGCTTCGAGTTCTGCCGCCTCGGCGACATGCTCCTGCCAAAGCAAGGTTTTTGGCAGATTGTCGACCGCAAGATGCCCGGCTTGCCAGGTGTTATCGTGCTGGCTGAAGCTCAGGCGCAAAGCGTCATGGTGAACCACCAGTGCGCGCAGCACCTGTTCGAGCGTGTCCGCAGCCAGCGGCTCGCGCGGCTTGAGCAGCACCGACTGGTTCCAGTGATGGTGTTCGGGAATTTCATCCTCGAAAAACTGCTGCTGAATCGGTAACAGAAGCGCTGCACCGGTCACTGCTTGCTGGTCGATGCTGATTTCGCTCTCGCCGACCTGCGCCACCAGCGCCAATCGCTGCACGGTCTGGTGCTGGAACAAGTCTTTCGGAGTAAGACGGATCCCGGCCTGACGGGCACGACTGACCACCTGAATCGAGATGATCGAGTCACCGCCCAGTTCGAAGAAATTGTCGTTGAGCCCCACTTGCGGCAGCTTCAACACGTTCTGCCAAATTTCAGCCAGCCGCTGTTCCAGATCGCTTTGCGGCGCCTGATAAGCCTGTTGAGCCTGGCTCGCATCCGGCGATGGCAGCGCGCTGCGGTTGAGTTTGCCGTTGGCCGTCAACGGCAGTTGGGCCAGCAACAACAGGTGCGCCGGGATCATGTGGTCCGGCAGGTTTTCCTTGAGTTCGGCACGCACGCTATCGCGCCATTGCGTTTGCGCGACTGCACTGGCTTCAAGCAATGACGCATCACTCGGCACCAGGTACGCCACCAGTTGCTGACCGCTCGGGCCCGGTTGCGCGAGCACCACTGCCTGGCGGATCGCGGTTTGTTCCAGCAACTGCGCTTCGATTTCACCCAGCTCAATGCGAAAGCCGCGAATCTTCACCTGATGGTCGATACGCCCGATGTACTCGATCGTGCCGTCGGCGCGATACCGCGCCAGGTCGCCGGTGCGATACAGACGAGCGCCGTTGGCCGCAAACGGGTCGGGAATGAAGCGCAACGTCGTCAGGTCGGCGCGGTTCAGGTAACCCCGTGCCAAACCGGCTCGCCCGACATACAGCTCACCGATGCAGCCCTTGGATACCGGGTTCAGATCAGCGTCGAGCAAGTACCACGACAGGTCGGGAATCGGTTCGCCAATCGGACTGCTGGCGTCACGCTGAAGGTCGGCCATCGACAATGGGCGGTAGGTCACGTGCACCGTGGTTTCAGTGATGCCGTACATGTTGATAAGTTGGGGCGCCTGATCGCCGAAACGCTCGAACCACGGACGCAGGCTCTTGACCTCCAGCGCCTCACCACCGAACACCACATAGCGCAGGGCCGTTTGCCGGCTTGCGTGCTCCGGTGCGCAAGCGACCTGCATCAGTTGTTTGAATGCCGATGGCGTCTGGTTGAGCACGGTGACTTGCTCACGGCAGAGCAAGGCGAAGAAGTCTTCCGGCGAGCGGCTGACCTCATGCGGCACCACCACCAGTTTTCCGCCGTACAGCAGCGCACCGAAGATTTCCCAGACCGAGAAATCGAACGCGTAAGAATGGAACAGGCTCCAGACATCCTGGGCGCCGAAGTCGAACCACGCATTCGTGGCGTTGAACAGGCGCAGCACGTTGTGATGCGCCAGCAAGGTGCCTTTGGGCTGACCGGTAGAACCCGAGGTGTAGATCACATAAGCCAGGTTGTCCGGGCTCATGCGCACGTGCGGGTTGCTGTCGCTGTAGCCTTCGAGGCCGTCACGCTGCTGGTCGAGCATCAGGCTGCGTACGGTGTCCGGCACCGGCAAACGTCCGACCAAATGGCTTTGGGTCAACAGCAGGCCGATGCCGCTGTCGCCAATCATGTAGCTCAGGCGCTCTTGCGGATACGTCGGATCCAACGGCACATAAGCGCCGCCAGCCTTGAGGATAGCCAGCAGGCCGACGAGCATTTCCAGGCTGCGCTCAACCGCCAGGCCGACACGCACGTCCGGCCCTGCTCCGCAGTCGATCAGCTTGTAGGCGAGTTGGTTGGCACGGGCGTTGAGTTCGCCATAGCTCAGGGCCTGGTCGCCACAGATCACGGCAATCGCTTGTGGCGCGCGCGCCGCCTGGGCTTCGATCATTTGATGCAGGCACTGCTCGCTCGCAAAGTCGACGACCGCCGGGTTCCATTGCAACAGCATGGCCTGGCGTTCGGCGGCGTCGTGCAATGGCAGCTCGGCGATGCGCTGCCCGCTGTCGGCAACGATGCCCTGCAGCAGGTTGGTCCAGTGTTGCGACAGGCGCGCAATCGTCGCAGCGTCGAACAGATCGGTGGCGTAGGTCAGCTCGGCCCAGACGCTATCGGTGGACTCGAAGGTGTTGAGGGTCAGATCGAACTGCGCCGTGTTCGAGGCCCAGCTCAGGCCTTCGATTTCGATGCGCGGCAAGCGCGTTGCGCCCTGGGCCTGGCGGGTCTGGCTCTGGTGGTTGTGCAGCACCTGGAACAGTGGGCTGTGGCTGAGGCTGCGTTGCGGTTGCAACGCATCGACCAGTTGTTCGAACGGCAGGTCCTGATGGGCCTGGGCGCCGAGCACGGTATTTTTCACTTGCTGCAACAGGCTGCGGAACGACTGTTGACTGTCGAATTCAGCCTTGAGTACCTGGGTGTTGACGAAGAAGCCGATCAGGCCCTCGGTTTCCACCCGGCTACGGTTGGCCACTGGTACGCCGACACGAATATCGGCCTGGCCGCTGTAGCGGTGCAACAAGGTCTGGAACGACGCCAGCAACAGTGCAAACAGGGTGACGTTTTCGCGCTGGGCAAGCTGCTTGAGCGCCGTTGCCAGTTCGGGGCTCACAGGGATATCGCGACGGGCCCCGCGGTAGCTCTGCTCCGGTGGCCGCGCACGATCCGTCGGCAACTCCAGCAACGGTTGATCACCGCCGCCCAATTGTGCAGTCCAGTAACTCAATTGACGCTCGCGCTCACCCGCGCCCATCCATTGCTTTTGCCACACGGCATAGTCGGCGTATTGCACCGCCAGCGCCGGCAATTGCGCAACCTGACCCTGACTGTACGCGGCATACAGCGCAACCAGCTCGTCAACCATGATGCTCATCGACCAGCCATCGGAAACGATGTGGTGCAGCGTAATAATCAGCGCATGGTCATCGGCGGCCAGGCGCAGCAATTTGACCCGCAACAGCGGCCCTTGCTGCAGGTTGAACAGGTGCAGGGTTTCTTCGGCGACCAGCGCTTGCAGCACGGCCTCATCCACATCCGCCGCGACGCTCTGCACGTCAAGCGCCAGCGTAACGTCGGGCTGGATCAGTTGCAGGGTCTGTCCTTGTTCCTCGACGAAACAGGTGCGCAGGGATTCGTGACGGGCAATCAGCGCATCGAAGCTGCGCTGCAACGCCGACAGGTCCAGGTCACCCCGCAGGCGCAGCGCGGCCGGCACGTGATAAGCGGTGCTGGTCGGCTCCAGTTGCCAGAGGAACCATTGGCGTTCCTGGGCATAGGACAGTGCCAGCGGTTGCAGGCGTGGCAACGCGACGATTGGCGGTTCCTGATGTGCCTGCCCGACCCCAAGGGCGGCGACGAAATCCTCCAGGACGCTGTGTTCGAACAGCGTACGCAGCGGCACGTATACGTTCAGCGCCTGGCGCACCCGCGAGACCACCTGGGTCACCAGCAACGAATGGCCGCCAAGCTCGAAGAAGTTGTCACTCAAGCCCACGCGATCCAGTTTCAGCACCGCTTGCCAGATCTCGGCGACCGTGTGCTGGGTGACGGTTTGTGGCCCGCGGTACGTCGCTTGCAACAGGCTGGCATCCGGGGCCGGCAACGCTTTGCGATCGACTTTGCCGTTGGGGGTCAGTGGCAGTTGCGTGAGAAACAGCAGGTGCGCCGGTACCATGTATTCCGGCAACTCGGCCTTGAGGCGGGCCTTGAGTGCAGCGCGCAATGCGGCCTCGCCATCGGCATCAAGGGTTTCGCCGCTGGCAGGCACCACGTAGCCCACCAGTTGCGGGCCCGTCGGACCGTCCTGCGCGACCACGACGGTTTCGCGCACGCTATCGAGTGTGAGCAAGCGCGCTTCGATCTCGCCCAGTTCGATCCGAAAGCCACGGATCTTGACTTGATGGTCGATCCGCCCGACGTATTCGATCACGCCTTCGGCACGGTAGCGGGTCAGGTCGCCGGTGCGGTACAGCCGCGCACCGGTTTTGGAGAAGGGATCCGGCACAAAACGCTCGGCCGTCAGGCTCGGGCGCTGGAAGTAACCTCGGGCCAGGCCGTCGCCGCCGATCAGCAGTTCCCCCGAGGCACCGAGCGGGTTGAGCTCAAGGTCGCTGCCGAGGATATACAGCGCAGTGTTGTCGATCGGCGTACCGAGGAACGGGCGGTGACTGTCGGCGCTCAACGCATGTTGCGCCGACCAGATGGTGGTTTCGGTGGGGCCGTAAAGGTTCCACACGCTCAGCGTCAACGCCAGCATGCGGTGTGCGAGTTCTTGGGACAGCGCTTCGCCGCCGCAGAGGAAAGTGCGGCCTTGAAGGACTGCGGCATGTTCGTTGTCGAGCAGCATGCGCCAGGTCGACGGCGTGGCTTGCAATACGCTCACGGCGTGACGCTCGATCAGGTCGAGTACCGCTTGCGGGTCTTGATGCACGTCCTTGCCGGTCAGCACCACGCAGGCGCCGGCCAGCAGCGGGCCGTAGATTTCCAGGCCGAAAATATCGAAGGAAAACGTGGTCAGCGACAGCATGCGATCTGCCGCAGCGATCCCCGGCTGCCTGATCATGCTCGCGACAAAGTTGCTCAGTGCCGCGTGACGCACCATCACGCCTTTGGGCTTTCCGGTGGAACCGGAGGTGTAGATCGTGTAGGCCAGGTGCTCGCCGCTGACGGTGACCTGCGGCGCTGTCGGCGGATACGACGACAGCTCGTTCTGTGGCTGATCCAGCAACAGGGTTTGTACGCCCGCCGGGATCGGCAACTGCACCTGCAAGTGCGATTGGGTCAGCAACAATTGCAGGCCGCTGTCCTCGATCATGTAGGCCAGGCGATCTTCCGGGTACGCCGGGTCCAGCGGCACATAAGCGCCACCGGCCTTGAGGATCGCCAGCAGGCCGACAATCATTTCGACGCTGCGCTCGACGGCAATCCCGACCAACCGATCGGGGCCGACACCGGCCTCGATCAACCTGTGCGCCAGCTGATTGGCCCGAACATCCAGCTCACCGTAGGTCAACACATCTTCGCCGATGATCAGCGCGCTGGAGTGCGGGTCTTGCTGCGCACGCAAGGCAAAGTCCTGATGCACGCATTCTGCTCGCGCAGTGCGATCGGCGACGCGCAGCCAGTCCTGCAACAGCACAGCGTGTTCGGCACTTTCCAGCAACGGCAATTCGCCGATACGCCGGGCCGGTGCCGCGATGATGCCGTGCAGCAGGTTCTGCCAGTGACGAGCCAGACGCTCGACAGTCTGGGGCTTGAACAGATCGGTGGCGTAGGTCAGTTCGGCGGCAAGGCCGTCGCTGGACTCATACGTATTGAGGGTCAGGTCGAACTGCGCGGTGCGCCCTTCCCACTGCACGTCCTCGACGCTCAAGTGCGGCAATTGCGCCAAGCGCAGGCCTTGGTCACGGCTGGCCTGGTGGTTGAACATCACCTGGAACACCGGGCTGTGGCTCAAGCTGCGCTCCGGTTGCAGGGCCTCGATCAACTGTTCGAACGGCAAGTCCTGATGCGCCTGGGCGTCCATCGCCGATTGCTTGACCTGGGCCAGCAACTCGTTGAACGGCAGTTGTCCGTGGACGTCGGCATTGAGCACCTGAGTGTTGACGAAAAAGCCGATCAGCCCTTCGGTCTCGACCCGGTTACGATTGGCCGTCGGCACCCCGACGCGAATTTGCGCCTGGCCGCTGTAGCGATGCAGCAACGCCTGGAACGAGGCCAGCAAGACCATGAACAGGCTCGCACCTTCGCGCTGAGCCAGTTGTTTGAGCGCATCGCCGAGGGCTGCCGGCAGGTTCAGTTCGAGCCGCGCCCCGCGCAGGCTCTGTACTGCCGGGCGTGGAAAATCAATCGGCAACTCCAGCACCGGCTGCTCGCCGCCCAAGGTGTTGATCCAATAGGCCAGTTGCCGCTCACGCTCACCGGCTTCCAGCCAGTGGCGCTGCCAGATCGCGTAGTCGGCATATTGCACCGTCAGTTCCGGCAGGTTCAGCGAGTGCCCGGCGGTGTCGGCGGCGTAATGCCGGATCAGCTCGCCCACCAACAACTTGATCGACCAACCATCGGAGATGATGTGGTGCTGGATCAGCACCAGCACGTGATCGTCTTGCGCCACTTCGAGCAGCGACACCCGCAATAATGGGCCCTGTTGCAGATCGAACGGGCGCGCAGTCTCGCTCTCGACGAACGCCTTGATCGCAGCGTCCTCACTCGCGACGTCGAGGCCTTCGGCCAGCGGCGTCAAGTTGACGCTCAACGGCAGCTGCGGATGAATCACCTGGCAGAAGGTTTCGCCGTGCTCTGCGAAAGTGGTGCGCAAGCTTTCGTGACGCGCCGCCACCGCGTTAAAGCTGCGCTCCAGCGCCGCGACATCCAGCCGGCCCTTGAGGCGCAAGGCGCTGGGGATGTGATACGCGGTGCTGTGCGGATCCATTTGCCAGAGGAACAGTTGACGTTCCTGAGCGTATGACAGAGGAATCGCCGTAAACCCGGAGCGTGTTTGCGGGATCGGCAGGTTGGCCGGAGAAACACCCTCTTCGAGCATCTTTTCCAGGTAAAGCTTACGCTTGTCCAGCGGCAGAGTGATAAAGCGCTTGGCTACCCTCAAAGCAACACTCTTGTCCATCAGACTTCCTCCATATCGTCAAGCAGGGCTTCCAGCTTGCTCAGTTTCTGTTCGTTGATTGCCCCGCCTCCTGTATCGAGTCGAGCGACAAAATCCCCCAGTACGGGGCACTGGAATAACAGTTGCGGGGTCAGCGTCAGGCCCAGTTCAAGGGCAATGCGCGATACCACGTTGACCGCCAGCAGCGAGTGCCCACCCAGTTCGAAGAAGTGATCGTTCAGGCCGATGCGCTCCACGGTAAGCACTTGCTGCCAGATCGCCGCGACCTGCCGCTCAAGCTCACTGTGCGGCGCGACATACGCGGCCTGCATCTGGCTGACATCCACTGCGGGCAGGGCCTTGCGGTCGAGTTTGCCGTTGGGGGTCAGTGGCAACTGCTCAAGGAACAGCAGGTGCGCGGGAATCATGTAGTCAGGTAACGAAGACTTGAGGGCAGTCTTTAGTCCGTCGCGCAGCCGCCGCTGCGCATCGCCGTCGTACAGATCCAGTTGCGCGGCGACCACGTAGGCCACCAGTTGTGCGCCGGTCACGCTTTCGACGGCCAGCACCGCCGCTTCGCGCACCGTCGGCTGGGCGAGCAATCGCGCCTCGATCTCCCCCAGTTCGATACGCAATCCCCGGATTTTCACCTGATGGTCGATCCGGCCCAGGTATTCCAGATCGGCGTCCTCGCGCTGGCGCACCAGGTCTCCGGTGCGGTACATCCGCTCGCCGTTGCCGACGAATGGGTTGGGCACAAAGCGCTCGGCGGTCATCGCTGCACGGCCCAGGTAACCGCGAGTGATACCGGCGCCCGCCAGGTACAACTGCGCCGAAACCCCTTGCGGCACCCCTTGCAGGTCGGTATCGAGCAAATGGCTGGTGCTGTGATCGAGGGCCCGACCAATCCGTGCCTGACCACCGGCACTGCGGCGGGTCCAGGTCGAATAGGTGGTGTCTTCAGACGGGCCGTACAGGTCATAGACGTGTTCGACCGTCGCTTGTTCGTACAGCGCGTCAACCAGGCCTTGCTTGAGCGGTTCGCCCGCCAGATTGATGATGCGCACGCTCGGCGGAATCTGCCCGGCACGTTGCAGCGCGGCAATCGCCGACGGCACGCTATTGATCAGGCGAACCTGATCGCGAGCCGGCAGCTGGGGCAGTTCCAGCGCATTACGCGCAATGATCAGCGATCCGCCGTTGGCCAGGGTGACAAACAGTTCCCACACCGACAGGTCGAAGCACACCGAAGTCGAAGCCAGCACGCCTTGAATGTCATCGCGGCTGTAGACCCTGGCTGACCAGTCGATCAGCGCCATGACGTTGCGATGGGCAATCGCCACGCCTTTGGGCTTGCCGGTGGAGCCGGAGGTGTAGATCACGTAGGCGAGGTTGTCCGGTTGCACTGCAGTGTCGGGCGCGCTGTGCGGATAAACGTCCAGTGCAAGCTGATCCAGCAGTAACACTTGGGTATCGCCCGGCACACTCAGGGTCGCGGCGACGGCCTGCTCGGTCAGCAGCACCCGCGCACGGCTGTCTTCGAGCATGTAAGCGACGCGATCCGCCGGATAATCCGGGTCCAGCGGCACGTATGCACCGCCAGCCTTGAGCACCGCCAGCAAGGCGACAAGCAACTGCCCGGAACGCGGCATCGCCACGCCCACCCGTACTTCCGGTCCGACACCCAGTTCGATCAACTTGTGCGCCAGACGGTTGGCGTGCGCGTCCAGTTCAGCGTAGTTCAGCCGTGTGCCGGCAAAGGTCACGGCCAGTGCATCCGGGGTGGCCGCAACCTGAAGGGCAATACGTTGATGGATGCACAGCTCGGTGACGAAAACGGCTTCGACGCCCGGGACACTTTCGATCAGGTTCAGCTCACTCAGCGAACGCCCGTCTGCGTCAGCCATCTGACTCAGCAGGCGCTGCAAATGCGCGCCAAGCTGCGCCACGCTGGCCGCCGCAAAGCTTTCGCACTGGTAGCTGAAATGCACCGACAGTTGCGCGCCCATGTTCACCAGCAGGGTCAACGGATAGTTAGTCTGCTCCTGATTGGCCACCGCGCCGAAACGCAGACCTTGCGGCGCACCACGCTCCAGCGCGTCGCCAATCGGGTAGTTCTCGAACACCATCAGGCTATCGAACAGCGCGTCGCCCCCCTGCCCGGCCCAGCGCTGGATGTCTGCCAGCGGCGTGTGTTCAAACTCCCGTGAGGCGAGGTTTTGCGCCTGCACACCTTGCAGCCAGCTCGCCAGGCTTTGCTGTGCTTGCGGCGCAGCAACCACCGGCAAAGTGTTGATGAACAGGCCAATCTGCGCTTCGACCCCCGGCAGGTCCGCCGGACGCCCGGCGACCGTGGCACCGAATGCCACGCAATCCTTGCCGGTGTAACGCTGCAACAGCAGCAGCCATGCAGCTTGCACCAGGGTGTTGACGGTGACTTTCGAGGCCCGGGCAAACGTGTCCAGGCGCAGGGTGAGGTCCGCGTCCAGCACTTGGTAATGATCGCCGTAACCGACACTCGGCAAGCCCGCATCAGGACGCGCGATGGCATCGGCCAGGCGCGTCGGCTCTTGCAGGTCATTCAACGCCGCCAGCCAATAGGCTTGGGCAGCCGCCGCATCCTGATGCTGCAACCAGCCGATGTAATCGCGGTAGCGACCGACCGGACGCACAACCGCTTCACCGCGGTAATGCTGTAACACTTCGCCGAGCAACTGCGCACTGCTCCAGCCGTCCATCAGGATGTGATGATTGGTGTAGATCAGGTGATGATGATCGACTGCAGTACGTACCAGTACCAGGCGCAGCAGCGGCGCGCAGGTCAGGTCCAGCCCCAGTGCCCGCTCTTTGTCGGCGAGGTTTTGCAGTGCCACGTCGAGCCCGGCCTTGCCGTTCCAGTCGAGCACGCTGAAGGGCACGTCGACCTGACGCTGTACCACTTGCAACGGTTGCGGCAGGTCACCCTGCCAGAAGAACCCGGTGCGCAGGATGTCATGGGCATCCACCACGGCTTGCCAGGCCGCACGAAAGCGTTGCGGATCGAGGCCATCGATGTCCAGGCGCATCTGGTTGATGTAGTCGCCGTTGCCGTGTTCGAGCAAGGTGTGGAACAGCATGCCCTGCTGCATCGGCGATAGCGGGTAGATGTCGTCGATACCTTGCGGCTCCAGCACCAGCGCATCGAGTTGCGGCTGCGACAGTTGCGCCAACGGGAAATCCGACGGCGTCACGCCACGGTTGGCGTGGTCACAGCAATGGCCGATCAGCGCCGTCAGTTCTTGCACATAGTCGTCGGCCAGGCGCTGGATGGTAGCGGCATCGAACATCGCGCCGCTGTAGGTCCAGCTCAGATCCAGCTCCCCTCCGAAGACTTTGCTGTTGAGCGCCAGCGGGTTGCCGAGCGGCCCCTGCATGTTGACTTCTTCACCGCCGGATTCGCCGGTTGGCACAAACAGGGCATCGTCGGCGGCATCGAAGCTGGCGTCGAACTGACCCAGATAATTGAAGGTCAGGCAGGGTACCGGCAAGGCTTGCAGGGACTCACGGGCCTGTTCATCGCCCAGGTGCGCAAGTGCGCCGAAACCGATGCCTTTATGCGGAATCGCCCGCAGCTGTTCCTTGATCTGCTTGAGCGACCCAGCGAGATCCGCAACCGGCGACAGCCGCGCCGGGAACACGCTGGTGAACCAGCCCACGGTACGGGTCAGGTCGATGTGCTCAAACAGATCTTCGCGACCGTGCCCCTCAAGCAACACCAGCGCATTCTCGTCACCGGTCCAGCGCACCATCACGCGCGCCAGCGCGGTCAGCAACACGTCGTTGACTTGGGTGCGATAGGCCGCCGGAGCGTCCTGCAACAGCTGGCGAGTCAGGGCGCGGTCCAGCTTGCTACGAAGGGTCTGGGCCTGACCATGTTGCTGCCCGCCGTTCGGACGGTCATACGGCAAGGCTGGCGAAGCGCCCTGCAACTGCTGCTGCCAGAAACCCAGTTCGGCCTGCAGCGCAGGCGTTGCGGCGTAGTCCTGCAATGCCGCCGCCCAGGCCTTGAGCGCACTGGTCCTGGCCGGCAGCTGCACACCTACACCTGAGAGGATCTGCCGGTAGGCGTTCTGCAGATCCTCGAACAGAATCCGCCACGACACGCCATCGACCACCAGGTGATGGACAATCAGCAACAGCCGTTGAGTGCCGTCCGCCAGGTTCGCCAGCACCGCGCGGATCAGTGAGCCACCGTTCAATTGCAGGCTGCGCTGGGCCTTGTCACCCAGTGCCTCAAGGGCTGCGAGGTCCGCGACCTCCACGTGCCACAGAAGCGGTTGATCCGTGTGCGGCGCGAGGTCGCGATAGTGCGCCGACCAGCCGCCAGCCTGCTCGACGAACTCCAGACGCAAGCTGTCGTGATACGCCACCAACGCCTCCAGCGCCTGCTCCAACGCGTGTGCATCCAGTGCCTGCGCCGGCTTGAGCATCACCGACTGGTTCCAGTGGTGACGATCGGGAATTTCCTGAGCGAAGAATTGCTGGTGAATCGGTAACAGCACCGTGGTGCCGGTCGCCGGTTGCTGATCGATCGCCTGTACCGTCTCACCGGTCTGTACGACCATGGCCAGCGCCTGAAGGGTCTGGTGCTGGAACAGGTCTTTGGGGGTGAAGCGAACCCCGGCCTGCCGCGCACGGCTGACCACCTGGATCGACATGATCGAATCGCCACCCAGCTCGAAGAAATTGTCGCTGATACCCACCTGGCCAAGCTTGAGCACGTCTTGCCAGATCGTCGCCAGTTGCTGCTCCAGCGCGTTGCGCGGAGCGACGTAGGCTTGTTGCAGTTGACTGACATCCGGTTTGGGCAGGTTCTTGCGATCCAGCTTGCCGTTCGGTGTCAGCGGCATGCGTTCCAAAGACAAGACATACGCCGGCACCATGTGCGCCGGCAGTGCGGCCTGGAGCTGCGCACGCAGGTCTTCGGTGAGGCCCGCACGGGCCGAATCGCCGACCACATAAGCCACCAGGCGCTTGCCGCTGCCGGCGTTGCCTTCCTGGGCCACGACCACCGCTTCGCGTACGCCATCAAGGGCTTGCAGCGCCGCTTCGACCTCACCCAACTCGATGCGGAAACCGCGGATCTTCACCTGATTATCGATACGATCCAGATAGTCGAACGTGCCGTCGGCGCGCTGGCGCACCAGGTCGCCGGTGCGATAAAGCAGGCCGCCAGCGGTGCTGAACGGGTCAGCGACAAAACGCTCGGCAGTCAGCCCCGGTCGGTTGAGGTACCCACGGGCCAGGCCGCTGCCCCCCAGGTACAACTCACCGGCCATGCCTTGGGGCAACAGGTTCAGGTCGGCGTCGAGCACATAGGCGCTGCGGTCACCGATGCGGCTGCCGATCGGCGCGTACGCGGCACCGCACAGCACCTCGCGACCGGCCTTCCAGATCAGCGGGGTGACCACGGTTTCGGTGGGGCCGTAGCCGTTGATGATGTAGTCCGGATCGAGCGCACGCTTGACCCGCTCGAAACTGGCGTTCGGCACTGCGTCACCGCCAAAGCAATAGATGCGCACCTTCGGCGGATTGCCGACGCGCTCGGCATGTTCAGCCAGTTGTTGCAGGTACACCGGCGGGAACGCAACCACGGTCACGCCGTGTTTGATCATGGCGTTGTAGGTCTGCTCCGGTGTCCACAGCGTGTCGTCGCGAATCAGCAGCGAAGCCCCGTGAGTCAAGCTGGTCAGCCAACGTTCGTGGGCACCGTCGAAGGCGAACGACATGAAATGAAACTCACAGTCGCTGTCGCGCATTTCATAGCGCTGGCCGATGGCCTGGCAATGCATGGCCAATGGACCGTGGGCGACGCTGACGCCTTTCGGATTGCCAGTGGAGCCGGAGGTGTAGATCACATACGCAAGGTTGTGCGGGTCGAGCTGCACCGACGGCGCCTTGATCGACTGCTCACGCAGGTCAAGACGATCCAGTTCCAGCAAGGGGACCGATTCGGCAACCGGCAGTTGCGCCGACACCGACGAATCGCTGATCAGCAGCGCCAGCCCCGAATCCTCGATCAGATAGGCCAGGCGCTCGCGCGGGTAGCGGGTGTCCAGCGGCACATAAGCGCCGCCGGCCTTGAGCACCGCCAGCAACGCCACAATCACCGACTCGCTGCGCGGCAACGCCACTCCCACACGGGTTTCCGCGCCAACGCCACGGGCAATCAGCGCGTGGGCCAGTTGGTTGGCGCGCTGGTCGATTTCACCGTAGCTGAAATGCCGATCGTTGAAAATCACCGCCGTGCGTTGTGGGCGTTCGGCCGCCAGAGCGGCAATGCGCTGATGCACGCCGATGTCCACCGGGTATGGCTGTGGGTGGTTCTGCGCTTGCTGGCGGGCCTGTTCGTCGCGGCTTGCCAGGGCGATTTCACCCAGGTTGCGTTCTGCCGACTCGGCAAATTGCTCAAGCAGTTGCAGCAAATGCACACTGATGCCTTCGATCACCTCACTCGCGAATTGGCCGCGGTCGAAGCTGTAATGCAACGCCAGCTGCTGGCCGAGGGTCACCGCCACGCTCAACGCGTAATGCGTCTGCTCCAGGTTGCCTACATCGCCAAACACCAGCCCCTGCCCGGCCTGGTTCAGCGCCTGGGCTACCGGATAGTTTTCGAACACCAGGATATTGTCGAACAGCGCTTCACCGCCCTGCCCGGCCCAACGCTGGATGTCCGCCAGCGGCGTGTGTTCGAAGTCACGCAGGCTGAGGTTCTGCGCCTGCACCGTTTGCAACCATTGACCAACGCTTTGATCCGGACGCGGTGCGCCGATCACCGGCAAGGTGTTGATGAACAGACCGACCTGTTGCTCGATGCCGGGCAAGTCCGCCGGACGTCCGGCCACGGTCGCGCCGAACGCCACCGCTTCGTGCCCGGTATAGCGTTGCAGCAACAGCAGCCACGCGGCTTGTACGAGGGTGTTGACGGTGATTTTCTGCTGGCGGGCAAACGCTTCCAGCGCCTGGGTGCGTTGCGCATCCAGCGTCAGGTAATGGTCGCCGTGACCGCTCTGGCGCTCGCCTGCGGTGGCCGCGCGGGCCAGTCGGGTCGGCTCTTGCAGCGCGGCCAGTTGTTCGCTCCAGAAGTCCTGGCTCAATTGGCCATCCTGACGTTGCAGCCAGGCGATGTAATCGCGATAACGGCCGCCGGCATTCGCCGGTGTGCGGCCGCTATAGCGTTGCAATACTTCGCCGAGCAACTGCGAGTTGCTCCAGCCGTCCATCAGGATGTGGTGATGGGTGTAAATCAGGTGCCATTGGTCGCTGCCGGTCTGCACCAGCACCAGGCGCAGCAAGGGCGCACAGGCCAGGTCAAAGCCTTGCGCTCGCTCGGCATCGGCCAGCGCCGCGAGGGCCGCCGGCTGATCGTCGCGGGCGCGCCAATCCAGTGTGGCGAACGGCAGTTGCACCTGCTTGTGCACGATCTGCAGCGGTTGCGCCAGTTCGCCCTGCCAGACGAAACCGCTGCGCAGGATATCTTGCGCATCGACGGTGGCCTGCCAAGCGGCGCGGAAGCGCTCGGGATCAAGGCCCTGCACGTCGACGCGCAACTGGTTGATGTACTCACCCGCCGCCTGTTCGTACAGGGTATGGAACAGCAACCCTTGCTGCATGGGCGACAGTGGATAGAGATCGTCGAGCTGACCGGCCGGCACCGGCAGCGCATCCAGTTGCGCCTGGGTCACCTGCGCCAGCGGGAAGTCCGAGGGTGTGGCTTGCGCGGCCGGCAAGGTGCAGCAGTGTTCGATCAGCGCGTGCAGTTCGCTGGCATAGTGGTCCACCAGTTGCTGCACGGTCGCGCTGTCGAACATCGCGCGGCTGAAGCCCCAGCTCATCGACAGTTCGCCGCCATAGACCTGGCCTTCAACCGTCAGCCAGTTGGCCAATGGCGCCGCCAGATCCTGCGCCACACCGCTGGTTTCGGCAGACGGCACAAACAAGGCCGCCTCGTCGAACTGACGGTCGAACTGGCCCAGGTAGTTGAAGGTGATCCGCGATGGCGCCAGTGCCGCCAGCTCGGCGCGTATTGCCGGGGCCGCCAGATGACGCAACACGCCATAGCCCAGGCCTTTGTCCGGCACCGCGCGCAGTTGCTCCTTGATCGACTTGATCGAACCGTCGAGATCATCGTTGGCGGTGAGGTTGACTGCGAACAGGCTGGTGAACCAACCCACGGTGCGGCTCAGGTCAATGTCATCGAACAGGTCTTCGCGGCCATGGCCTTCGAGCTCGATCAGCGTGCCCGCCTGACCGGTCCAGCGACTGAGGGTACGGGCCAACGCGGTGAGCAGCAGATCATTGACCTGCGTGCGGTACGCGGCGGGCGCCTGTTGCAGCAACTGACGGGTACGCTCGGCGTCGAGTCGCCATTCGATTTTTTCACCCTGCGCATTTTGCAAGCTGGCGTGAGGTCGGTCGCACGGCAGGTCCTTCACATCCTGATGTTGGGTTTTCCAGTACATCAGTTGTTCATCGAAGCGCTGCGCTTGCTGTTCGAGCCGTGCAGTCCAGCCCTGGAATGCACTGGTTTTCGGCGCCAGCTCAATGCCGCCGCCTGCCGCCAATTGTTCGTATGCCTGTTGCAGATCTTCCAGTAATACGCGCCAGGACACACCGTCGACCACCAAGTGGTGAACGATCAGCGCCAGGCGCTGGCTGCCATCGGCCAGCGTGACCAGCAAGGCTCGCAACAGCGGGCCGCTTTGCAGGTCTAGGCTGCGCTGCGCCTCGTTGCACAAGGCATTCAAGTGTTCAGCCGATTCGGCAGCGCGTAGCCACAGATCAGCGCTTGCCACCGGAGCATCATGATTTTGCTGCCAGCCCTCGGTGCTTTCGGTAAACCGCAGGCGCAAGGCATCGTGGTGATTGATGATGTGCGTCAGCGCTGTATCGAGCCACTGCGCATTCAAGGCCTCACGCGGGGTCAGCAGCAGCGATTGGTTCCAGTGTTCGCGCACCGGCATCCCGCGGCTGAAGAAATGCTGCTGGATCGGCCCG
Organism: Pseudomonas sp. A125; assembly: GCF_055409485.1. Classification (NCBI taxonomy): domain Bacteria; kingdom Pseudomonadati; phylum Pseudomonadota; class Gammaproteobacteria; order Pseudomonadales; family Pseudomonadaceae; genus Pseudomonas; species Pseudomonas sp. A125. The sequence continues at coordinate 55,476 of NZ_JBUZVP010000014.1, read as the reverse complement.
AGCACGGCATCACCGGTCACCGGTCCCTGATCCACCGCCGAGCGATTATCGAGGGTGGCGACCAGTGCCAGGCTGCGTACGGTCTGGTACTGGAACAGGTCACGCGGGCTGATGCGGATGCCGGCCTGCCGCGCACGGCTGACCACCTGGATGGAGATGATCGAGTCGCCGCCCAGTTCGAAGAAGTTGTCTTCGAGCCCCACGCGCTCAAGGCCGAGCACATCCTCCCAGATCGCCGCCAGGGCTTTTTGCAGCGCATCCTGTGGCGCCACGAACGCTTGCTGCGGTGCAGCGTCCGGCAACGGCAAGGCCTTGCGGTCGAGCTTGCCGTTGGCGGTCACTGGCAGCTTCACCAGCGGCATCAGGTGGGTGGGCACCATGTATTCCGGCAGGCTGTTCAACAGCCACGCTTTCAACGCCGGTTGCCATGGGGTCGTTGGCTCGTCGCCTTCCAGCACCAGGTACGCCACCAACTGTTTACCGCCCTGCACCAGCACCACGGCCTCGCGTACCAGCGGGTGTTGCATCAGGCGGGTCTCGATCTCACCGAGTTCGATACGCAGGCCGCGCAGCTTGACCTGGTGATCGAGGCGACCGAGGTATTCGATCACACCATCGACGCGCAGGCGCACCCGGTCGCCGGTGCGATACAGCCGCGCACCCGCAAGGAACGGGCATGGCACAAAACGCTCGGCGGTCAGCGCCGGGCGACGGTGGTAACTGCGGGCCAGCCCGGTGCCGCCCAGGTAAAGCTCACCGGCGACACCGGCCGGTACCGGGTTCAGTTGCGCGTCCAGTACATAGGTGCCCAGGTTGGCGATGGGCCGGCCGATCGGCACGCTGTCGGCACCTTCGTCGATGCAGGTCCAGTGAGTGACGTCGATGGCCGCTTCAGTCGGGCCGTAGAGGTTGTAAAGACCAGCGCCGGGCAGCTTGGCGAATACCTGCAGCTGCGCATCCAGCGCCAGCGCCTCGCCGCTGCATACGATGCGCTTGAGGCTGGCGCAGGCCTGCACGCCCGGCTCATGGATAAATGCCTGGAGCATCGACGGCACGAAGTGCAGCGTGGTGATGGCGTGCTCGCCAATGGTCTCGATCAGGCGTGCCGGCTCGCGATGCGCGCCGGGCGCTGCGACCACCAGCCGTGCGCCGCTCATCAACGGCCAGAAGAACTCCCACACCGACACGTCAAAGCTGAACGGGGTTTTCTGCAACACCGCGTCGCTGGCGTCCAGGCCATAGGCTTGCTGCATCCAGCACAGGCGGTTGACCAGCGCGCGATGGCTGTTGCCGGCGCCCTTGGGTTTGCCGGTAGAGCCGGAGGTGTAGATCACATACGCAAGGTTCAGGGCCTCCACGTTGACGACCAGTGATTCGTCGCTGTAGCCGTCGAGCCAGCCTTCTGCCTGGTCCAGGGCAATGACGCTGATGGTGTCGACCGGCAAGGTCGCCAGCAGGCTGTGCTGGCTGAGCAGCAACCGTATGCCGCTGTCTTCGATCATGTAGGCCAGGCGGTCGCGGGGGTATTCCGGGTCCAGCGGGACGTAGGCGCCACCGGCCTTGAGAATCGCCAGCAGGCCGACCACCATTTCGATGGAGCGCTCGATGCAGATCCCCACCAGTACGTCCGGTCCAACACCCTGCTCGCGCAAGGCATGGGCCAACTGGTTGGCGCGCGCGTCGAGCTGAACGTAGGTCAACTGCGTCGCGCCGAACACCAGCGCAATGGCGTGCGGAGTGCGTTGCACCTGATCGTCGATCAAATGGTGAATGCCACGTTCGGTCGGGTACGTCGCGGCCGTCTGGTTCCAGTCATGCACCAGCACGTGCTGCTCTGTGGCTTCGAGCATCGACAGTTCACCGATGCGCTGGCTGCCATCGGCGACCATCGCCTGCAACAGGTTGAGCCAATGCCGGGCCATGCGCTCGATGGTGGCGGCGTCGAACAGGTCGTTGGCGTAGGTCAGTGCAGCGTGCAGGGTGCCGGATTTTTCGAAGGTGTCCAGGCTCAGGTCGAACTGGGTGGTGCGGCCTTGCCATTGCACCAGCGACAACTCAAGCCCGGAAGCGGTGTTGACCGCAGCGATGTCCGCCACTTGCGGCTGGTGGTTGTACATCACCTGGAACAGCGGTGTATGGCTCAGGCTGCGCTCGACTTTCAAGGCTTCTACCAGGCGCTCGAACGGCAATTCCTGGTGAGCCTGGGCGCCCAGCGCGTGCTCCTTGATGCTTTGCAGCAGTTGGTCGACACGGGTTTGCCCGGTCAGCTCGGTGCGCAACACCTGGGTGTTGACGAAGAAACCGATCAGCCCTTCGACTTCGCTGCGATTACGGTTGGCAATCGGCACGCCAACCCGAATATCGCCCTGGCCGGTGTAACGGTGCAGCAGCACATTGAACGCGCCAAGCAGCAGCATAAACAAGGTGACATTGTGTTTTTGCGCGCAACTGCGCAGCTGCGCGGCCAACGCCGGGTCAATCGCAAAATCATGCCGGGTGCCCTGGTAGCTGGGCATCGCCGGGCGCGGATGGTCGATGGGCAACTCCAGTACCGGGTGCTCATCCCCCAGTCGTGCCTGCCAGTATTCCAGCTGACGGGCCTGCTCGCCGGCCTCCAGCCAGCGGCGCTGCCACAGGGCGTAGTCGCTGTACTGGATCGGCAGGGCCGGCAGTTGCGGCGGCTCATTGCGCTCATGGGCGTCGTAGCAGCGGATGAACTCGTCGATCAGCACGTTCATCGACCAGCCGTCGGAGACGATGTGGTGCAAGGTCAGCAGCAATACGTGCTCCTGCTCCGCCAGTTTGAGCAATTGCACCCTCAGCAACGGGCCGTTGGCCAGGTCGAAGGGCAGCAGCGACTGGCGGGTGGCGGCCTGCATCACCGCCTGCTCACGCTCGGCGGGTGCCAGGGCACTGAAGTCCAACTGTTCAACCACCAGCGGCGACTGCATGGCCACTTGCAACAGGCGCTCGTCTGCCTGGGGCTGGAACACCGTGCGCAAGGTTTCATGGCGGGCCACCAGGCTGGCGAACGCTTGCTCGATCGCCGGCAGGCTCAACGCGCCCTTGAGCCGCACCGCGCCAGGCAGGTTATAGGCGCCACTGGCCGGGTCCAGTTGCCAGAGAAACCACATCCGCTGCTGCGCGTAGGACAGCGTCTGGCGGTCGGCTGCATCCACCCCTGCCGGGATCGGAAACCGGGAAAAATCTACCCCTTCCTTGTGCAGCGCCTGGAGGAACATCTGGCGTTTTTCCAGGGGCAACCCGATAAACCGGCGAGCAAGTTTCAAGGAGTCTTCAGCGTTCATTTCTTGGGATCCGGGGCAATAGGCAGGAAGCACAAAGGCACGTCGTCCCTATAAAACGAATCCGGAGGGGAAAAATTAGCGGGGGATTGGGGGCGCAGACCACGGTGTCATCAAGGGTTACATCAAACACCGCGTCGCTCGGCGAGGCTGTCCTATCATTGACGCAACCCATCATTTGCAACTACATTTAGTTACAGGCAAGGATCGCCGTGTCGAAAAATGAAAAGCTGCTGGCCAAACTGTTCAATGAGCAATCGGCCTTTACCTGGTCCGAACTCGTCACGCTGCTGCGGCGCCTGGGCTACACGCAAATCGAAGGGGCGGGTAGCCGGGTCAGGTTCGACAAGGGCGACCCCAGTGCAATGATCAACCTGCACAAGCCTCACCCCGGCAACGAACTGAAACACTACATTCGGCGCCAGGTCATCGAACAATTGAAATCAGGAGAACTGATTCAGTGAACAACCAGCTGAAACACAAAGGCTACATCGGCTCCATCGAAGCCAGCATCGAAGACAACTGCCTGTTCGGGAAGCTGCTTTTCATCAAGGCGCTGGTCAGCTACGAGGGAAAAACCGTCGCCGAGTTGGACACGGCTTTTTGCCACGCCGTAAACGACTACATCGAGACCTGCCAGGCCCTTGGGCAAACACCGGAAAAGCCCTGCAAGGGTTCGTTCAACGTCCGTGTCGGCCATGACCTCCACTTGGCCGCTGCCCTCGCGGCAGCCCGGCAAAAAGTGACGTTGAACGATCTCACGCGGCAAGCGCTGAACGAATTCCTGCAACATCGCGGCGCACTGGTGACAGGGTAATCACCCCAACCGCCGATACCCCGACAGCGCCGCCCCCAGCACCACCGCCCCCGCCGCCAGCGCCACCCAGAACCCGCTGGGTGCGCCGAAGTGGTCGATCATCCAGCCCGAGCTGGCAGCGCCGATGGCCACGCCGATGCTCAGGCCGGTGATCAGCCAGGTCATACCTTCGGTCAGGCGGCTCGGCGGGACGATTTGTTCCACCAGGGCCATGGACACGATCAATGTCGGGGCGAAGAACAGGCCGGAGATGAAAATTGCTGCCGCCAACCCGGGAATGTTCGTCACCAGCAACAACGGCAGCGTAGTGATCGCCGTCGCCACGCCGCAGTACAGGAACTGGCGAGGCAACGGGGATTTCAATTTCAGGGCACCAAACGCCAGCCCGGCCAGGCACGAGCCGATGGCATACACCGACAACACAATGCTCGCGGCAGCCGGCTGGCCCTGATGCTGGGCGAAGGCGACGCTGACCACGTCCACCACGCCGACGATGATGCCCATGGCCATCAACAGCACCATCAGGATCAACACCGAGGGCGAAGCGATCAGCCACCGGCCATGCTCTGCGTGGTGTTCATGCACCGGCGGTTCGGTCTGGCGTTGCAGCACGAACGCGGTCACACCCACCGCCAGGAACAGCGCGGCAATCAACGGCCCCGCTTCGGGGAACAACAGCACGCACAAGCCCACCGAGACCGGCGGGCCCACAATGAACACCACCTCATCAAGCACCGACTCCAGGGCAAACGCGGTTTGCAACTTGGGCTGGCCGCGATACAGCGCGGTCCAGCGTGCCCGCACCATGGCCGACATGTTGGGCATGCACCCGGCCAGGGCGGCGAAGATGAACAGCGTCCAGCTCGGCGCCTGCATGCGGGTACAGAGCAACAACAGCAACAGCGCACCGCCGCCGATGGACGCCGCAACCGGCAACACCCGCCCCTGGCCATAACGGTCCACCAATCGCGAAACCTGGGGCGCACAGAACGCCGTGGCCAGCGCGAAGGTGGCCGTCACCGCACCGGCCAGTCCATAACCACCATGCACTTGCGACAGCATAGTGATCAAGCCGATCCCGGTCATGGAGATCGGCATGCGGGCGAGCATGCCCGCCCATACAAAAGCCCTGGAACCAGGCGCCTGGAATAGCTCGGCGTAGGGGTTCGCCATGGTGTGTAACCTCTTCCTGAGCGCCCCGAAACTTGCTATTCACAAGTTTCGGGGCAAAATACATACGGTGCGTATGTGACAAATCATGCGTAACATACGCGCCGTATGTCAATCACCTATTGTGAGCCTTACCCATGAGCCGAGCCCGTGCCGAGATGATTGAAGACACCCGCGCCCGCCTGATCGCCAGCGCCCGCCAGGCCTTCGCCACACACGGCTACGCCCAGACATCGATGGACGATTTTACCGCTCGCGCCGGCCTGACCCGGGGTGCGTTGTACCATCATTTTGGCGACAAAAAGGGCTTGCTGGCGGCGGTGGTTGCCCAGCTCGACGGTGAAATGGACGCGAGCCTGCACCGTATCTCCGAACAGGCCGACACCCCCTGGGACGGCTTCTGCGAACGTTGCCGGGCCTATTTGCGCATGGCCCAGGATGCCGAGATCCAGCGCATTGTGCTGCAGGATGCCCCGGCGGTTTTGGGCGCAACCGACCAGCAGCAATGTGTGGATTCGCTGCGCAGCTTACTTGATGACCTGATGCAAGCGGGCCTTATCGAGCAAGCCTGCAGCCAGGCGTTGGCGAGGCTGATCAACGGCAGCCTGGTGAGCGCATCGCTGTGGATCGCCCAGGATGAACACCCGGGCGAGCGACTGGAAGAAGCCTTGCAAGGGCTGGAGTTGCTGCTGCGTGGCTTGAAACCCTCGGCCTAGGTGCGCCGCAACAGCAACGCCGCCACCGCACAGGCGGCCAACGCCACACACGCCAGAAAGAACGCATCGCTGTAGGCCATTAAAAACGCCTGATGGCGAATGCTCTGGTCCAGCAGGTTCAGCACCACTTGATGCTCCGGCAGTTGTTGCTGCAGTACTGCGCCACCAGGCAGTTGCTGCTGCAGGGCCGGGTCGAACAGCGTCACCGACTCGCCAATGCGCGCCGAATGCACGCGCTCACGCACCACCACCAATTGCGCCAGCAGCGCCGTACCCACCGCACCGCCCAGGTTGCGCAACATCGAGAACACCGCCGAGGCCGACCCGGCCTGCGCCTTGGCCAGGCCATGTACCGCCAGTACCGACAACGCCACCATGATCAACGGTTGGCCCATACCGCGCACCACGATCGAGGGCACGATCACGTTGCTGGCGCTGTCTGCCGACAGGTGCGCGCCCATCCAGCAGCCCAACGCCATGATCGCGAACCCCGACGCCACCAGCATTTTGGCGCTGACCCATTTCATCAGGCGCGGTAGAAACGGCGCCATGATCAGCTGCACCAGCCCATACGCAATCAGGCTCACGCCGATTTCGCGGGCGTTGTAGTGCTGCAATTGCGACAGGTAGTTGGGCACCAGAAACACCAGGCCGTAGGTGCTGGCGCCAAAGATAAACATCGCCACGCTGGCCACGCCAAAGTTGTAGTGCCCCAACAGTCGCAGGTTGATAAAGGCATGCTTGCCCCATAACTGACGAGCAACGAAGCCGATCAATCCCACCACCGCCACCAGCGTCATCCACACGATATAGGGCGAGCCAAACCAGTCCTTGCGCCCGCCCTCCTCCAGCACAATCTGCAACGCCCCCAGCCCCAGCACCATGCAGCCGATACCCAGCCAGTCGCCCTGGCGCAGCAGGCTCAGGTTCATCGGCTGGCGGTCGATGGACCAGGCCACTGCCGCCAGCAGCGCGACCCCCGGGAACAGTTGCAGGTAGAAGATCCAGCGCCAGGAATACGCGTCGGTCAGCCAGCCGCCAATCGACGGCCCGGCCGCCTGGGCAACGCTGTTGGCCAGGCTGAACAACGCCATGCCCAGCGGGATCTTGCTGGCGGGCAGCTCAGTGATGATCAGTTGGAATGACAACGGGATCAGCACCGCCCCGGCTGCGCCCTGAACCACCCGGATAACAATCATCACTTGCAGGTTCGGCGACAGCGAACACGCCACCGAAGCCACCAAAAATATCCCGGAGCCCCACAGCATCACGCGGCGCAGGGAGAACACCTGCACCAGCCAGGCCGTCAGGGGGATCATGATGATTTCCGCCACCAGGTAGGCCGTGGAAATCCATGAGCCTTCCTCAAACGTTGCGCCCAGCGCGCCTTCGATTTCCGGCAGCGCCGCGCTGGTGACGTGCACGTTCATCCCGGCCATGAAGCAGCCGAACAGCCCACCGATCACCGCGACCCAGGCGCGAAACGGCACACGCCCTTCAACCTCCATGGACGTGCTCCTGCGCGCTACCGGGCCGGGTATCGACCGTGGCGATGACCGACATGCCCGGCAAAACCCGCGATTCACCAGGCTCCAGGCGGATCTTCACCGGGAACCGCTGGACGATCTTGGTGAAGTTGCCGGTGGCGTTGTCTGGCGGCAACAGCGCAAATACCGCACCGGAGCCGGGAGCGATGCTTTCCACTTTGCCGCGCCAATGCGCACCGGCAAAACTGTCCACCGCGATTTCTACCGACTGCCCGGGCGACATGTGCTGCAACTGGGTTTCCTTGTAGTTGGCAATCACATAGGCCTGCTCCACCGGCACCACCGCCAGCAGCGGCAGGCCGGGCATCACGTATTGCTGGCGACGGACCTTGCGCTGGCCTACCACGCCATCGAAAGGCGCACGGATCTCGGTGTCTTTCAGCGCGTTGCGGGCCAGGGCCAGATTGGCCTGGGCTTCGCCGATGCGCGCCTGGTGTTCAAGGATTTGCGCCTGTGCCTGTTGACGGCGCGCCTGCACGACCTGCAGCTGTGCCTGCTGGCGCGCTACCTGAGCGCTCGCTTGTGCCAGCGCTGCCTGAGCCTGGGCCTTACTGGCACTGACGGTTTCCAGGTGCTGGGCGCTGGCGACCTGTTGCGCGACCAATTCACGATAGCGCTGGTAATCGAGCCCCGCGCGCCGGGCCTCGGCCTCGCCGCTGCTCAAGGCCGCGCGGGCCTGGGCAATACGTTGCCGTTGCTCGCTCATTTGTGCGTCGAGGGTTTGCACCGAGGCCAGTTGCGCCGTCGCCGCCGCCTGCGCCTGTTGCAATTGCGCCTGGGCGCTGTTGAGCCGCTCGGTAAAGTCCCGGTCGTCGATACGCACCAACAGGTCACCGGCCTTTACCGGCTGGTTATCCTCCACCAGCACCTGGGCCACATACCCGGCGATCCGTGGGCTGATGGCGACCCAGTCGGCACGCACGTAGGCGTCGTCGGTTTCTTCAAGAAAGCGCCCCCACTGCCACCAATACCCGGCAAAGGCTGCCAGCCCCAACAGCGTGGCGAGCGAGGCCGTGGCTATCAGGGCGCGACGATGGCGCTGCATAACGGACAGGCGAATGGGTTCAACAGCCTGGTTCATGGCTTCGCTCCAGCAACGATAGGTAAGGGGGCGGTTTGTTCGTCACGCTGCCAGCCGCCACCGAGGGCCTGGAACAGGTCGATCTGGCGGTTGATCAAACGCAGGTCGGACTCGGCCACACGGGCTTCAAGGCCTACAAGGCTGCGTTCACTGTCCAGCAGTTGCAGCGCATCCAGCGCGCCGGCGTGGTAGCCACGGGAGGCCAGGTCAAAGGCATGGCGGTTGCTGCCCAGGGCAGCGGCCAGCGCCTGGCGCCGCTGCTGTTCGCCCTGGTACAAGGCCATGGCCTGTTCAACCTGCTTGAGCGCGGTGAGCACTGTGCCGTCAAACTGTGCCAACGCCTGGCGGGCTTCGGCCTGGCTCTGCCTGACGTGCGCCTGGGCGACTTGCCGGTTGGGAAAGCGCCAGGACACCAGCGGCCCCACGGAGTACACCGTTGCATAACTGTCCCCCAGTTTGCCCAGGCTGCTGGCAGACGAACCAAGCATCGCGCCGAAGGTAATCCGTGGGTAAAGCTCGGCCCGCGACAGCCCCACCGTGGAATTGGCGGCGCGCAGCTGCCCCTCGGCGCGACGGATGTCTGGCCGGCGCTGCACCAGCGCCCAGCCCTCGCCCACCGGCAGCGGGGCTTGCAACTGCGGGCCTTGGGCACAGCTGCGTGGGGTGACCTGCTCCGGCGGCAAACCACTGAGCACGGCCAGCTCATACAGCGCGCTGCTGCGCCGGGCCGCAAACATCGGCAAGGGCGCACGGGTTTCTTCCAACAGGCCTTGCAGGCGGCTCAGGTCCAGCTCCGTCGCCGCGCCGGCCTGTTGCAGCTTGTGCGTGAGCGCCACGCTTTGCTCCAGCACCTGCACCGAGTGCGCTTGCACCTGCTGCTGCAACCCATACACGCAGGCCTGGGCGTAAGCGCGGGCGGTCTGCGCGGCCACCGTCACCCGCAACTCGTCTTCCAGCGCCCGCGCCACTTGGGCATCCGCGCGCGCTGCGGCAATGCGATAACGCACCTCACCCCACAGGTCGAGGGTGTAGCTCAGGGAAAATTCAGGCGTGTGGCTCCATTGCGCACCGGCATGACTGCGGGTGGCCTGGGCCAGGGTCTGGTCGTCACGGCTGCGACCGTAGGCCAGGCCGTAGTCCAGGGACGTGGCCGGCAGGCGCTCGCCGTCTGCCTGTTCCAGCCGCGCCAGCAAGGCATCGACATGGGCCGCGGCGGCTGCAAGGTCTTTGTTCTGGCGCAGGGCCCGCGCCACCAGCGCATCCAGCTGCGGGTCGCGGTACAACTGCCACCAACGGGCGGGCAACGCCTCGGCGGATTCGGCCGTGAGCCGCGGGGCGGGCTGCGCCGTGACGGTGGATGGCTGGCCGGACACGCCACTGCACCCGGCCAGCACGCTTAACAGGGCGATGGGCATCCATGGATGAAAAGAAGGGCTGTGCATCACAAGGCTCGCTCAAGAAGGAGCCTTGCAGGTTAGGCAGGTGGCCTGTCCGATTCGCCAGCGTCAGGGCCATGTATCGTCGCTAAACGGACAATTGCGTTACCTGACGCAACACTAAGCCCCCGGGCGAAAATGACTGGGTGGATAGCCCAGCGAGCGACGAAACATCGCACTGAACGCACTCGGGCTCTGATAACCGTGCTCCAGTGCCACCTCCAGGATCGACACGCCCTGGGCCAGCGACTTCAAGCTCAGGGCCAGCCTGGCGCGTTTGCGCCATTCGCCGAAGCTCATGCCCAGCTCGCGCTGGAACACCCGGCTCAGGGTACGGGCGCTCATGTTCAGGCTGTCGGCCCAGGATTCCAGGCTGCTGTCGTCGGAAGGGTTGCGGATGAAGTGCGTGCATAACCTCGCCAACCGCGCCTCGCCGGGCACCGGCACGTGCATCGCCACCACTGGCGCGGCAAGCAACTCCATGCGGATCAACTCGACCATTGCCTGCAGGCGCGGGCTGTTGTGCCCGGCAATCTGCGTGGCCGCGACAATCAACTCGCGCAGCAACGCCGACACTTCGATCACCTGGCAGGTGCGGCCCAACCCCGGCTCGGCCTCGGGCATCAGGAACAGCGTACGCATGTGCACTTCGCCGGCCATGCGGATTTCGTGCGGGGTGCCGGCCGGCACCCACAGCGCATGCCCGGACGGCACCAGCCAACTGCCCTGGGCGGTGCTGACCACCATCACCCCGGACACCCCATGGATCAACTGCGCCTGGGCATGGCAATGGGGATGCACCACGTCGTCATTGCGGTAATTATCGGCGTAGGCTTCAAGCCATGGGCGGGGTTGGCTGTTCATCGGCAAAAGGCTCGGATCAATCAAGGGTTGATTCTAGCGAAAAGCCCCGTGGCGAAAACGATAGATATAGACAGCCATCGTCGCATTCAAGACAGCCGGTGAACTTGTGGCCCACGCCATCAGTCAGCTAATTGGGCTCTTTGAGAAAGGTTGGGTGGGCAATGCGCATTTCGTTGGAGCAACAAGTAGCGCTGGTCACCGGCGCCAGTTCCGGGATCGGTGCAGGGGCTGCCAAGGCCTTGGCCGAGGCCGGCGCCGCCGTGGTGCTGAACTACAACGCCCAGGCGGCGCCGGCACAAGCGTTGGCGGCACAGATCAATGCCAACGGCGGCCGGGCGATCGCGATTGGCGCCGACGTGTCGAAAGAAGCCGATGTCGAGCGGCTGTTTGCACAAACCCTCGAGGCGTTCGGGCACCTGGACATCCTGGTGGCAAACTCGGGCATGCAAAAAGACGCCGCCGCCGTCGACATGACCCTTGAGGACTGGAACGCGGTAATCGGCGTCAACCTCACCGGCCAGTTCCTCTGCGCCCGCGCCGCGTTGCGCATCTTCAATCGCCAGGGCATTCGCGAAGGGGTGTCCCGGGCCGCCGGCAAGATCATCCACATGAGCTCGGTGCATCAGCTGATCCCCTGGGCCGGGCATGTGAATTACGCCGCATCCAAGGGCGGCGTCGAGATGCTGATGCGCACCCTCGCCCAGGAAGTCAGCCAGCAGCGCATCCGTATCAACGGCGTTGCACCCGGCGCGATTCGCACTGCCATCAACCGCGCCGCCACCGAAGGCGCGGCCGAGGTGGAGCTACTCAAGTTGATTCCCTATGGCCGCGTGGGCGACGTCGAAGACGTGGCCAATGCGGTGGTGTGGCTAGCCAGTGATGCCTCCGACTACGTGGTGGGCAGCACGCTGTTCATTGATGGCGGCATGAGCCTTTATCCGGAGTTTCGCGGCAATGGTTGATCTGAAAAACGAACCACAAAGTGCCATCGACGCCCACGGCATCATTGGCGACATGCGCAGTGCGGCGCTGGTGAACGACAAAGGCAGCATCGATTTTTTCTGCTGGCCGGAGTTCGACAGCCCGTCGATTTTTTGCTCGCTGCTGGACTCCCCAGCGGCCGGGATATTCCAGCTCACGCCGGACCTGCCCGACGCCCGCCGAGAGCAGATCTACCTGCCCGACACCAACGTGCTGCAAACCCGCTGGTTGAGCAACGAGGCGGTGGTGGAAGTCACCGACTTTTTGACCATCAGTGAAAACATCGACGACCTGCCCCTGCTGATTCGCCGGGTGCGGGTGGTCAGCGGCAAAGCCACCTTCCATATGCGTTGCGCCGTGCGCCATGACTACGCCCGTGCCCCTACCCGAGCCACGCTGGATGACGCTGACGTGTGCTTTGAAGCGGCTGGCCAACCGGGCCTGCGCCTGATCGGCAGCCACGCCATGCAACTGGACGGCGATGCCGCCGTCGCCACCTTCGACCTGGGCCTGGAAGAAGGTGCCGAATTTGTCCTGGGTGGGGCGGACGACCCCCGCGTAAAAAACGAGGGCAGCGACCTGTACCTGGACCGCACCCTGAAATTCTGGCGCGGCTGGATCGCCCAGTCCAACTACCGTGGGCGCTGGCGCGAAATGGTCAACCGCTCGGCCCTTGCCCTTAAGCTTCTGACCTCGCGAAAACACGGCGCAATCGTCGCCGCCGCAACGTTCGGCCTGCCGGAAACACCCGGCGGCGAGCGCAACTGGGACTACCGCTACACCTGGATCCGCGATGCCTCATTTACCGTCTACGCCTTTATGCGCCTGGGGTTTATCGAGGAAGCCAACGGCTACATGCGCTGGTTGAAAGGCCGCGTCGGTGACTGCTGCGACCAGCCGATGAAAATCAATATTCTGTATGGCATCGACGGTCGCCAGGAGCTTCCGGAAACCGAACTGACCCACCTCAGCGGCCATGGCGGCGCGCAACCGGTGCGCATCGGCAACGAGGCTTACAACCAGCTGCAACTGGATATCTATGGCGAGCTGATGGACGCGGTGTACCTGGTCAACAAATACGGCGAAGCCATCTCCCACGAGGGCTGGAGACACACCGTGGAAGTGGCCGACCAGGTCTGCGAAACCTGGAACCACAAAGACGTCGGCATCTGGGAAATGCGCGGCGAGCAGCATCACTTCCTGCATTCACGGCTGATGTGCTGGGTGGCCCTGGACCGGGCGATTCGACTGGCGTCCAAGCGTTCGCTGCCGGCGCCGTTTGCCCGCTGGGACCAAACCCGCCAGGCGATCTACGCGGACATCTGGAGCAACTTCTGGAACGAAGAGCGCGGGCATTTTGTGCAGTATATCGGCAGCACGGCGCTGGACGGTTCGATGCTGTTGATGCCGCTGGTGCGCTTCGTCGCGGCGACGGATCCGCGTTGGTTATCGACCCTGGAAGCGATCCAGAAAAGCCTGGTGCGTGACGGCATGGTGTACCGCTACCGCAACGACGACAGCCAGATTGACGGCCTGCAAGGCACCGAAGGCGCGTTTGCGGCGTGTTCGTTCTGGTACGTGGAATGCCTGGCCCGGGCCGGGCAAGTGGAGAAGGCGCACCTGGAATTTGAACAGTTGCTGCGCTACGCCAATCCGCTGGGGTTGTATGCAGAGGAGTTTGATAACCAGGCACGGCACTTGGGCAATACGCCGCAAGCCTTGAGCCATTTGGCGCTGATCAGTGCGGCGACGTTTCTGGACCGCAAGTTGAGCGGGGAGAAAACGGTTTGGCAGCCGTAAGGCCGAGCACTCTCTGACCGCAAGTGAGTAACTCTGTGGGAGCTGGCTTGCCTGCGATGGCGGTGTTTCAGTCATTGATGCATGAGCTGATCCACCGCCATCGCAGGCAAGCCAGCTCCCACGAAGACCGCGCCAGACTTGGAGACGAAGTGTTCCCGATGCACAATGCGTGGCCCTTCGATCCCAGCCAGGATTCCAATGCGCCAGGTACTGCTGATCATTGATGTACAACCCTCCTTCTCCCCGCCCGGCTGGCTGGTGAACGGCATCAACGCCCTGCTGGGCCGCATGCCGTCAGTGGCCACCGTCGAGCGTCACGACGAAAGCATCACCCCCTTCGCCCGCCAACTCGGCTGGCAACCGGCGCCGGACGACGACAGCCTGATCGCCGCCGACCATGTCTTCATCAAACACGGCTACGCCCCGACGCCCGAGACCCTCAGCCACCTGAAAAGCCTCGCGCCAGAGCGGGTACTGGTGTGCGGCATCCAAACCGACACATGTGTATTGGCGGCCGGGTTTGCGTTGTTTGATGCGGGATTACAGCCCACGCTGATCAGCGATTTGACCGTGGGTTCGTCGCTGGACCGTTCGGGAAAACTGGGCGCGGATTTGTGGCGGCATCACTTCAAACACGTCATCACCCACGCAGAGATTTGAGCCAGCCCCCAACCGTGGCGAGGGAGCTTGCTCCCTCGCCACAGGTTATTTGGCAAACATCACAAGATATGCCTATATCGGTCCCAACGTTTACAGCCCCCCTCAATATTCAAGGAAGGAATATGACCCAGCGCATACAACAAAGCATCGACACAACCCCACGACCCCACCTGAGCTGGACCGAGATGTGGGAAAGCCACGACAAAGGCTTAATCAAATGCTGGGAAGTTGGCCGAGAACTGGCGAAAAAACGCCCCAACCTTTCCCAGGCTTGCCTGGCTGGCGAGCTACCGTCACTTGGGTGGAAAGGTGGTGTCAGCCGCAGCCTGAAAAAGCTCGAAAAATTCGGTTCATTCATCTATTTGGCACAGTGGCAAGGCCTTCGCGGGGAGAACCTTGACATCGATCCGACTGAGGAAACAGTGATGACCTGTTCACGCACCCACATGATCGTGACCTTCACTCCAGACAAGACGAAGTATTTTAATCAGGCCACCGAAACCGAAGAGTAAGGAGCAAGGACGCATGACTGATCTTCATCAGGAATTCGAACGTAGTCACTTCTTCCACAAGGCGCGAATGGATCGACGCTCTGCCGACGCATTACTTGGCGTCACCGCCGGATTGGTCGCCGACGGGAATATCAATCAGTTGGAAGCCGAGTTTCTTAAGCACTGGATAGAAACCCACCTGCTCCAACTGGAGGATCCGGTGGTAAACATTCTTTATCAGCGCCTTGCCAGCATGCTGATTGACGGCGTTCTGGACGCGGAAGAATCCGCAGAACTGTTAGAAATGCTGCATCAGTTTTCCGGCGTCTCGGTGGGATCACCTCAACGCCCCTCGGCTGTCACCAGCCTTGCGCTGAACCATCCGGCGCCGACTCTGGAGTGGCAGGACCGGACCTTTTTGTTTACCGGTGTCATGGCGTATGGGCCCCGCAAGGAATGTGAGTCGCTGGTCGTCGAACGCGGCGGCCTTATCGGCAACTCGGTCAGCAAGAAGGTTCATTTCCTCGTGGTCGGGAGTGTTGGCAACGAACAGTGGCTGCATAGCTCATATGGCACGAAGATCAAAAAAGCCGTCGAGCTGAGAAATAGCGGCATTCCGATCGCGATCATCAGTGAAACCCATTGGCAGCAGGTACTGTTCGGTTGACTCCCATCATCTCCATCCTGATTCACGTCCCTGACTGGCGCACTGCCACCGATTGGTATGCCAAGGCCTTTCCTGGAGCTATCCGCGTCTACCACGTGCCCGATGACTTCGGTCATCTGGACGTAGACGGCGTGGCTATTGAAATCGTGAATGCCGACAACAAGGTCGCGAGCGGCGCGGCTGGGTCGGTGGTGTATTGGCGGGTGGCGGACCTGTCTCAGGAGGTTCAGCGCCTGGTCGCTTTGGGCGCCACGCTGTATCGCGGCCCGATGGCAATCGAGGGCGGCGAGTGGATGTGCCAAGTGCGCGACCCATGGGGCAATTGCATCGGCTTGCGCCAGGCCGGTCTAGACAAGTCAAGCAATTGCAGCCTTTCAGACGACGTTCAGTAATCGGTCTGGTCTACAGTTCCATCACTTCCTCTGCACCACCGGAGCCTCCATGCCCACCCTTCACGTTCGCACACCGATGCTCGATATCGCCTACGAAGCCCATGGCCCGGAAGGCGGCGAAGTGGTCATCCTGCTGCACGGTTTCCCCTACGACCCTCGCGGCTATGACGAGATTGCCCCGGTGGTCGCCGAGCGCGGTTACCGGGTGCTGGTGCCGTACCTGCGCGGTTATGGCCCGACACGGTTTATCAATGCCCAGGTGATGCGCTCCGGCCAACAGGCGGCGCTGGCCAGGGATTTGCTGGATTTCATGGATGCCCTGTTCATCGAAAAGGCCACGCTGGTGGGCTATGACTGGGGCGGACGCGCCGCCTGTATCGTCGCAGCCCTGTGGCCTGAGCGGGTGCGCGGCCTGGTCACGGGCGATGGCTACAACATTCAGGATATTGCGGCGTCTACCCGGCCTCGGGCGCCGGAAACAGAGTATCGGCTGTGGTACCAGTTTTACCTTCACACCCAACGCGGCATCGACGGGCTGACCGCCAACCGGCGTGAGTTCTGCCAGTTGCTGTGGGCACTGTGGTCGCCGTCCTGGGCCGAGGGGCCGAGCCTGCATGGTAAAACCGCGCCCTCGTTTGATAACCCGGACTTTGTCGAGGTGGTGGTCCACTCCTACCGTCACCGCTTCATGTACGCACCGGGTGACCCGGCACTGGAAAGCATCGAGCAGGCACTGGTGCAGCCGCCGCCGATTTCGGTGCCGAGCATCTCGTTGTGCGGCGCCGATGACGGTGTGGGCCCAGCCCCGGTGGAAGATGATGACCTGGAAAATTTCAGCGGTTTCTATCGGCGTGAGGTGTTGGCCGGTGTGGGCCACAACATCCCCCAGGAAGCGCCCCACGCCACCCTTGAGGCGATCTTCGAACTGCTGGGCCTCAACCCCCAGCCGGGATCCTGAAGCTGAATACGCTGCCCTGCCCCGCCACGCTTTCAGCCCACAGGGTGCCGCCGTGGGCTTCGATGATGCCGTGGGAGATGTACAACCCCAGCCCACTGCCGGTGGGGTTGCCCTCGCGGGAGGTCCAGTAGCGATCGAAGATGTGCGGCAGGTGAGACGGGGCAATGCCGATGCCGTTGTCGCACACCCGGAACAGCACTTCGTCCCCCGCCGCCTCGGCAATCACTTCGATCACACCACCCTTCGGGGTAAATTTGAGGGCATTGCCCAGCAGGTTGGAAAACACCTGGAACAATCGCTCCGGGTCGGCCTGCACACACAGCCCAGGGGCGGCGCGCCAGGTCAGCCCGACACCCTTGTCTGCCGCCAGCGGCTGCCACATCGAGCAGATCTGCTCCTGAGTCGCCGCCACATCGAGCAGTTGCAGCGAGACGCTGTAGCGCCCGGCCTCGATGCGCGAGATATCGAGCAAGTCTTCCAGCAACGTGTTCATGCGTGAGGTGGCGTTTTGCATGGTTTCAATTGCGCAGGCAAGGCGCCGATTGGCCTTGTTGTCTTCAGCGGGCACCATGCTGCGCATCATGCCGCACTGCATCAGCAGGATAGTCAGCGGGCTGCGCAGGTCATGGGAGACCACGGCCACCAGTTCATCGCGCGCCCGCACAGCCTCATGTTCACGCATGACCTGGCGTGCCAGGTCATGCTCAAGCGCGTTGCGCCGCAGGCTCTCCACCGCCTGTAGCTCCGACAGCGACCAATACAGCGCCTTGCCGTCGACCTGCTGTTTCCATAGTTCAAACGACAGGCGCGGGCTCAAGGTCGCGGTGCCGGGTTCCCGATGCTTGACCGGCTGGCCGCTCCACTCCACCGTAGACTTGACCTGCGGGCGAAACCACATCACCGCGTTGTCCACCGGCTTTGGCAGGCAAAAGGCCAACAGGCCGCTGGCATGGGCCTGATAGGCCGCCGCCGGGGCGAAATCCACCGACAGTTGATGGCTGTGCACCACGCCTTTGCCCTGAGCGCGTACCCACTGGTACAGCGCGTGGATTTCAGCGCGGGTGGGGCAGATGCCAAACACATGCAGGCGCTCTTGCACCAGAATCGCCAAGCCACCGGCACTGGTCAGGGCCAGTAACGACTGCGCATGGGGCAGCAGGCTTTCCATCACATCGTGTTGGTCCGTCGCCATGGCCGTGACCAACGTCTCGATCATCGTGGCTTTGTCCTGCTGTTGGCGGCGCTCCTGTTGCTCCTGGAGCAAGGTGATCTGCATCGACAATAGCTGGCCGATGCTGGTACACGATGTGCGCAGCTCATGGGACACGCGCAACGGCTCGCGGTGGCCACAGGTGATAAGGCCCCAGAGTTGGTCGTCCTTGAGCAGTGAAATGCTCATGGAGGAACGCACTCCCATGTTCTTCAGATAATGGCAATGCACCGGGGACACGCTGCGCAACACCGCAAAGCCAAGGTCCAGCGGCGCTCCGTTGTCGGGGCGCAGGGCCGGCAGGATCGGCACCGGTTGGTACTCGGCATCGGGAATCACCCGCACCCAGTTCAGGCGGTACAACTCGCGGGCCTGGGGCGGGATGTCCGAGGCGGGGAAACACAGGCCCAGGTAGGGTTGCATGCCGTCGCTGAGGGCTTCGCCGATGACCTTGCCGTGGCCTTCCTGTTCGAAGCGGTACAGCGTGACCCGGTCGTAACCTGTGAGGGCACGAATTTCGGTGACGCACGTCTGGTACAACGCATCGAGGGTCTTGGCCGACTGCAGGCGACGCAACGTGCGGGCTGTCTGTTGCCCTGTGGCGTGCCGGGCCGCGGTGGAGGGTTCCAGCTCCAGAAACAACAGCCCTTGATGACGGTGGAGCAGGATGTCGTAGGTGCAGCCATCGAGTACCAGTTGATGGGGCTCATCTTCATCGGCGTCCAGGTCTGCCAGGGCCAGTCTCACCTGCGCCAGTGCTTTGTCGCCGAGAACGCTGGCCAGTGCGGGGCCCGACGCCACATTGAAGTTGCTGCTGGCCTGCTGGATCTGTAGCGCCGGCTCGCTCAACGTCAACAGCACGCCGTGAGGCTGGATCGAACCGGGTATGTGGATGGGTTCGCTGGCGCAATCGTCTATCAGCGTATCGACCGCGCTCATCGCAGCACCCCGCAGCGGGCCAGCCACTGCTCGAAACACAGAAAGGTCGACTGCGCGACGTCAACGGCCTCCAGGCGTTCAGCAGGGGTTTGCAGTTGGTAGAGGCTATCAAGAAAGCGCTGCCACAGTGCGCTGGTCTCGGTGCCGTAGACATTCATGAAGGCGCCACCATTCGTGGAACCTACGCCAATCTTGATCTCGATCAGGTTGCGCAACACCTGGCCGCCGAGGGTGGCGCCTTCCAGCACATAGAGTGCGCCGAATGCTTGCGGCACGCTTTCGAAAGCAGGCAATTGCTGGCACAACGGCAACCCATCGACTTGCACCGGCTCAAGGCCCATGGCAACCAGGTCCGCGTGCAAGAAAGGGGTTTTGCCGCGCCGTGCCCATTCAAGGCCTGGGATACCCTCGGCCCACGGCGCCAGGGCGCGCTCCAGCGGTTGGTAGAAACCGTAATAAGCACTCATCAGCTCGCGATAGAGCGTCAGGTCCATTCGGGAAAAAGGCAGCCGGGTATCGAGGCGTCGATGCAGCGCAGCGGTTGCCGCGCGCAATTCGACAATGACAAGAGGAAGTGCATTCATGAGCTGTGCGTACGCCGGAAGGGTCGAAACCGCGACGTAGA
The DNA here is from genome assembly GCF_055409485.1 of Pseudomonas sp. A125. Classification (NCBI taxonomy): domain Bacteria; kingdom Pseudomonadati; phylum Pseudomonadota; class Gammaproteobacteria; order Pseudomonadales; family Pseudomonadaceae; genus Pseudomonas; species Pseudomonas sp. A125. The sequence goes on along the minus strand of NZ_JBUZVP010000014.1, from coordinate 35,817 downwards.
GGCCTGGGATCAAGTCACTGCGCAAGGGGCTGTGGGTAACATAGCACCTTGATACAAAAGCGTATCCATTCGTTCAAATAGGTTCAGATAAAAGCGGCGAGGAAAACCGTTCGCGGTACACCTGGGGCGTGATCGACACCGCCCGCAGGAAGCTGCGGCGCATGGTTTCTTCACAGCCAAAACCGCAGTGCACCGCGATGCGCTTGATCGAGACGCTGCTATCAGCCAGTTGCCGGCGGGCGGTCTCCACGCGGATCAGTTCGACCGCCCGCGCCGGCGTCTGGCCGGTTTCGGCGCGGTAGTGGCGCACGAAACTGCGCTGGCTCATGCCCGCCTGAGCCGCCAGAGTGGCGATGTTCAAATCCAGGCCCAGGTGTTCGGCGACCCAGGCGTGCAGCTCGGCAAAGCGGCTGCCGCCCTTTTGCAGGGACAACGTCACGCTGAACTGCGATTGCCCACCGGGACGCTTGAGAAATACCACCAGGTGGCGCGCCACTTCCATGGCGACCGCGCGGCCAAGATCCTCCTCCACCAACGCCAGGCACAAGTCGATGCCGGCGGTCACCCCGGCGGACGTCCACAGCTTGCCCTGCTGGATGAAAATAGGGTTGGCCTCCACCGTCAGCCGTGGGTATCTACGCGCGAGCTCTTCGCAGCGGGTCCAGTGGGTGGCCACGCGGCAGCCGTCGAGCAAGCCGCTGGCCGCCAGCAGAAAAGCGCCGGTGCACACCGAGGTGATGCGCCGCGACTGTGTGGCTTTCTGGCGAACCCAGTCCACCAGCGCCGGGTCTTCGGCGGCCCCGTACACGCCCCAGCCGCCAGCGATCACCAACGTGTCGCAGGGCGCGTCGGCGGCCGGCAGCGGCTCGGCCACCAGGGCCAGGCCTGCGGAGGTCATCACCGGTTCTGCCTGCGCGGCGATCACGCTGACCACATAGGGCAGCGGCAAGCCCTGCTGACGCGCCAGGTCATTGGCCGAGGCGAACACTTGCAGGGGCCCGGTGACGTCGAGCACCTGCACATTGGGGAACGCGAGCACGTTGATGATTTTGGGCATGATTGGCGTAATTCGTGGGCTCAATGGCGTATACGCCAAAGCCTAGGTGACTAGAGTGAAGCCGTCCATCCCTTTATCAGGTGTATTGCCCATGACCTTGCAGATTGGCTTTTTGTTGTTCCCAGGTATCCAGCAACTGGACCTCACCGGGCCTTATGACGTGTTGGGGTCGCTGCCGGATGTGCAGCTGCACCTGGTGTGGAAGGACTTGGCAGCGGTCACCTCCAGTACCGGGCTGGTGTTTACACCGAGCACCACCTTTGAGGAGTGCCCAAGGCTGGATGTGATCTGCGTGCCCGGCGGCTCAGGTGTCGGGGCGTTGATGGAGGATGAGCAAACGCTGGCGTTTCTCAAGGCCCAGGCGCAGACCGCGCGTTATATGACGTCGGTGTGCACCGGCTCCCTGGTGCTGGGCGCCGCGGGTTTGCTGCGCGGGCGTCGGGCGACCACTCACTGGGCCTACCACGACATGCTCGCCCCGCTTGGCGCGATCCCGGTGCAGGAGCGCGTGGTGCGTGACGGTAACCTGCTGACCGGTGGCGGGATTACCGCCGGGATCGATTTTGCCCTGACCCTGGCAGCCGAGCTGTACGGCGAGGCAGCGGCGCAACTGGTGCAGTTGCAGATCGAATATGCCCCGGCCCCGCCGTTCAATGCAGGCCGGCCGGAAACCGCGCCGCAGCCTGTGTTGGAGGAAGCCCGCAAACGCACTGCCGAGTCGCGTAAGACGCGGGGCGAAATCGTGGCCCGGGCGGCGGCGCGGTTGGGTTAAGCGTTCGCGTGCCCGTGGCGGTCGGCGGGCACCAGATGCCCGATCGTGCCGTCGCCATACGCCCGTTCCACCTTGGAAATCACCACGTGATAACCGCCGTACCAGCGGCGGTACAGGCGCTTGGCTTCCAGGTGGGTCGGGTGGCTGGCAAAGGCGCGGATTGACGCTTCATCGCGCCAGTAATAACTGGCGTTGATCAACCCGCCATCCGCCGAGCGCCACGACTCGGCCCCCACATATCCCGGCAGCCTTGCCGCCAGTGCGTCGATCAAATCCGTGAGGCGCTGGAACTCGTCATCCCGTTCACCGGGCTTGTAGATAAAGGCTGCGATGTACATGGGTAACGTCCTTTTATAAGTGGTTTATCACGCTGGCCGAGACATCAGCGCCAACCGCACGGCCAGCACCATCAGCACGGTGGCCAGGCCCCATTTCTGTAAACCTGCGCTACCCGGTTTGCCGGCAAAAAACCGGCTCACCGCCCCGCCAAAAATCCCCAGCACGGCATGAAATACGCCGCTGATCAGCGTCAGGATGACCCCAAGTTGCACCAGTTGCAGCGCGATCGGCCCCGCCTCGGGGCTGACGAATTGCGGCAGGAACACCATGAAAAACAGCAACGCCTTGGGGTTGAGCAAACTGTTGAGCATCGCCCGCACAAACACCCGGCCTAGGGGTACGCGGGTGACGTGGGCGGTGTCCAGGGCCGGTGTTTTTTGCACGGTCTTGAACACCAGCCACAGCAGGTACAACACCCCGGCATAGCGGATCAGGTCGAAGGCCGGCGGCCAGCTGGCAACCAGTGCGGTGACGCCGGTCGCGGTCAGGGCCGTGAGCAGCAGGTCCGCTACGCTGATGCCCAACCCCGACGCCACACCGCCACGCCAGCCATAGGTCACACCGTGGCTGATGACGAAGGCCATGTTTGGGCCCGGCGATAACAACAGCAGCAGGACTGCCCCAGAGAAAACAGCCAGGGTTGCGAGGTCGATCATGCTCAAGCCATCCACCGGGAAAGCCTGTAGATTAATCAGCTCACCTGATACAAACAAAAAATTGATCTAGATACGCTTTGCACGGGAACGCGCCATGGCTCAGGTTCGCTACAAACTGATCGTTGATGAACTGGCTACGCGGATTCGCGCCGGAAAATTGCCGCCGGGCACTCAGTTGCCGACCGTGCGCAACCTGATGAACAGCCATCGCATCGCCCTGGCCACCGCCTTGCGGGTGTACAGCGAACTGGAGGCCAGCGGCCTGGTGGTGGGTGAGCCGGGGCGCGGCACTTTTGTGCGCGACACCACGTTGCTGCGGGGCATGGGCCTGGTGCAACAGCCAATGCAACCGGGCACCGTGGACCTGAGCCTCAACTACCCTTCGCTGCCCGGCCAGGCCGAGATGCTGCGCGACGGTTTGCGCGCCATCGCCGCCTCGGGCGACCTCGATGCGCTGCTGCATTCCGCCCCCCAGGGCGGCCGCGCCCATGAACGACAGACCGCCGCACGGCACCTGCGCAATCGGCAGATTCGCGTGAGTGGCGAGCAAGTGCTGATCGTCAACGGTGCACAACAAGGCCTCGCCGTCAGCCTGATGGCGCTGCTGCAACCGGGGGATGTGTTGGCGGTGGATGCGCTGACGTATCCCGGGCTGAAAACCCTGGCCCAGTCCCAACGCATCGACCTGGAGCCGCTGCCGCAACCGGCTGGGCATACGGATCTGGATGCGCTGGAGGCCTTGTGCAAACGGCGCCCGGTGCGGGGGTTTTATTGCATGCCCACGTTGCACAATCCGCTGGGCACGGTGATGGGCGAAGCGGACCGGGAGCGCCTTGCCGCGTTGGCTGAGCGCTACGATTTTTTACTGATCGAGGACGGCGCCTATGCCTTTCTCGCCGAGCCTGCGCCCAAGCCGTTGTTCACCTATGCGCCGCTGCGCACGGTGTATGTGTCTGGCCTTTCGAAGAGCGTGGCATCGGGGTTGCGGGTGGGGTTTATCGTGGCGCCCAAGGCGTGGGTGCCGGCGCTGGAGCAGGCGATTCGCGTCGCCACCTGGAGCACGCCGACGCTCACGGTCAACCTGGCGTGCCGCTGGATAGAATCCGGCGCGGTGGATGAGTTGGAAGAACAGAAGCGCCAGGATGCACGCTAACGTCAGGCGCTGGCCCGGGAGGTCTTGCAGGGTTGCGAGGTGATTGCGCATCCGGCGTCGTATTACCTGTGGCTGGTGTTGCCGGAAGGTCTGCGGGCGGATGCGGTGGTGGCTGCGCTTGAGGGCCAGGGTGTGCGTGTCACCAGTGCCGAGCCGTTTGCCTGTACGGCGCATGTGCCGCATGCGTTACGGGTGGCACTGGGGTCGATTGATTTGGCGACGTTGAGATTAGCCTTGGGGAAAATTCGCGAGGCCATTCGGATATAAATAAAGGGCCAGCAGGGTAAATCCCTTTAATTTGCGGGACGTTTCCGAGACAATCTTTCGGCCTTGTGCCTGTTGGAACCGGTGGCTAGTCTTCGTCCCTTCACTGCTCATCAGTGAACGGGTTTAGTCGCCCGGATCTTACATGGCGCATGGTTCTCATGAAGTTTTATGGTGGCTGTGCGTAGGGCGCCTTCGGGTGCGCAGGTTTTCCATGTGGCCGGTCGACTAACCTGCGCATAGCCGCCACCCTCGTTTAGTCGCGACGGGTGTCAGCTCCTAAAACATATGGAGTTACACCATGAATAAACCCGTCCCCGACCCACCCCTCGACCTGCTAAAAAACCGCGCCGCCTTCAATCGCGCCCTTGAACACTACCTGCCCTCCCAGGGCTTCCACACCGTGAACGAAGACCTGAGCTTCGAAGACTCCCTGCTCTACACCGCAAGCCTCCTGAGCAGCGCCTCGGCCACCGCGCTCGACTGCGGCGAACTGCTGCAGAGCCCCGAGCGCGCGAAATTATTGGCGGTGTGGCACCTGCTGGAAATTGCCAAGACCACGGTAGACCGCTCGATCGAGTGCCTGCACTTGCGCAAGGCTTGAAAGGTAACCCCGAAGCCTAGTACCGCGCCGAGGTGGTGAAGGATTCATCTCCTCACCACTCGTCGCTTGTCCCCCAAAACCCCCGCATTCCGCCTCCGTCAAAAAAAGGTTTTCCTCCATTGCAGGAAAATTCCCAAATTTGTTCCTACACTCCAAAACGCCAGCATTTTGTTCTCGAAGAACCCGAGAATCCGACCAAGACAGTCAACAAACTGTCACGCGGAACAGTACCCGAAGTGTCTAGGACGCCACTCTTAAAAAAATGTCAAAACCTTGACGAACAAGAAAATCGGAACCTTCATTTAGCCAGTACCCCGCAAATTCCCTGCAAATAGATAGGTAATTGCGTATTACCCAGCGAAGTAAGCCGTTCGTCTGGCGCCACTTATAAAGCAAGCCCTGCCTTTATGGATGAGCAGCCGAACACGGACGCCCTGGTGTGCAATGAGGGATGTTTTTATGCGTGAGAAGTCGTCAGTCGACAGCCTGTTTTTGACCCGGGCCGGCTTTATTGAGTTTTTTGTTGTTTTCGTAAAATTGATGCACGGCCTCACCGCCGTTTTACCGGCACTGATCCTGCTATTTTACCCAGACCCCATGGCGCCTGAACTGCGCGCCCACTTTCTCGGTCTGCTGCTGTTCTTCGCGATCCTGACGATTATCCTGTTCCAGGCCATGGGGGTGTACTCCGAGGAGTTGTTCAGCAACCGCCTGCGGTTTCGCACCATGCTGGTGGCCTGGTCCTCGGCCTTTTGCATCTTGCTGTTCATGTACCAGATCCTGCTGATGTTCCCGCAGTTGAGCCCACGCAACCTGGCGTTCTGGTTTATCACCAGCCTCGCGTTTTTCGGGCTGGAACGGATGGTGATGCTGCGCTTGTTCCGCAACCTGATGATGAACGGCAAATACCTGCAACGCACGGTGATACTCGGCTTCACCGACACCGCCGTGCACGTGGCTGACCACTTGCAACGCAATGGCGATATCCGCTCAGGCCTGATCGGTTTTATCGACGACCGCACCGAACGCATCCCCAAGGAATTGAGCAACCTGCCGCTGCTGGGCAATACCCGCGACCTGGAAAAACTGATCCGCTCCGAGCAGGTCAACCAGGTGATGATCACCCTGCCCTGGGCCGCCGAACAGCGCATCAACGGCTTGGTGAAGCGCCTGCGCCAAATGTCCGTCAACGTGATGCTGGTACCCGACATGGCCGCCTTGCGCTATGGCCACAGCCGTATCACCGATGTGGGCGGCATCCTGATGTTCAACACCTCCCATGTGCCGCTGCGGGGCTGGTCGCCGTTTATCAAGCGCTGCGAAGACCTGATCCTGGCGGCCCTTGGCCTGGTGGCGTTGTCGCCGATCATGTTGATCACGGCGATCGTCATCAAGCTCGACTCCAAAGGCCCGGTGCTGTTTCGCCAAAACCGCTTTGGCTACAACGACAACGTGATCCGGGTGTTCAAGTTTCGCTCGATGTACACCGAGATGAGCGACTTCAACGCCGACCGCCAAACCACCCGCGGCGACCCGCGCATCACCCGCGTGGGCCGGTTTATTCGCAAGACCAGCATTGATGAGTTGCCGCAGTTGTTCAACGTGCTGCTGGGCAATATGTCGATGGTCGGCCCGCGCCCACACGCCACTGCCACCAAGGCTGCCGGGGTGCCCTACGAAGTGGCCGTGAGCGAGTACAGCTCGCGGCACCGGGTGAAACCGGGCATCACGGGCTGGGCGCAAATCAACGGCTATCGTGGTGAGACCGACACCCTGTTCAAGATTCAGAAACGCGTCGAGTACGACCTGGAGTACATCTCGAAGTGGTCGGTGTGGTTCGATTTGTACATCGTTTTCATGACGGTCCCGGCCGTCCTTTCGACCAAGGAAGTCTATTGATGAACACCCTCAACGGCTTGATTCCCTGCATCATTTCCGGTGGCTCGGGTACTCGCCTGTGGCCGGTGTCGCGCCAGAACATGCCCAAGCCCTTCATGCGCATGCGTGATGGCCAAAGCCTGCTGCAAAAGACCTTCCTGCGGGCTAGTCATTTGCCGGGGGTGGAAAGCGTGTTGACGGTGACCAACCGCGACCTGCTGTTTCGCACGCTTGACGACTACCGCGTGGTCAACAAGGCCCACCTGGCTCTGGACCTGTTGCTGGAGCCATTCGGTCGAAACACCGCCGCCGCCATCGCCGTGGCCGCCCTGCATGTGCAGGAGAGTTTCGGCAGCGAGGCACAGTTGCTGATCCTGCCCGCCGACCATTTGATCCTTGATGAAAGCGCCTTTGCCGACGCCGTCACGCAAGCCCGTGACCTGGCGGAGGCCGGCTACCTGGTGACCTTCGGCATTCAGCCCGACCACCCGGAGACCGGCTTCGGCTACATCGAACAAGGCGAGGCACTGGGCCAGGGTTTCCGGGTCAAGCGCTTCGTCGAGAAGCCTGACCTCGCCACCGCCCAGGGTTACCTGGACGGCGGCAAGCACCTGTGGAATGCCGGGATGTTCTGCTTCAAGGCCAGCACGCTGCTTGAGGAACTGGCGCTGCACGCCCCCGCCGTACTCGACGCCGCCAAGGCTGCCCTCGACCACGGCCACAGCCTGAATAACAACCACTGCCGCCAGCGTGAACTGAACGCCGAAGGGTTCGGTGCTGCGCCGGACATCTCGATCGACGTGGCGCTGATGGAAAAATCCACCCAAGTGGCCGTGGTGCCCTGCGACATCGGCTGGAGTGACATCGGTTCGTGGGACGCGCTGCGCCAGCTCACGCCCAGCGACGCCAACGGCAACCAGGTCAATGGCGAAGCGATCCTGCACGACGTGCACAACTGCTACATCGACTCGCCCAAGCGCGTGTTGGGCGCGGTGGGCGTGAGCGACCTGATCATCGTCGACACCCCGGACGCGATCCTGATCGCCGACGCCCGCCGCAGCCAGGATGTGCGTTATATCGTCGCCGAGCTCAAGCGCCAGGACCATCCGGCATTCAGCCTGCACCGCACCGTGACCCGGCCGTGGGGCACCTACACCGTGCTGGAAGAAAGCAGCCGCTTCAAGATCAAGCGCATCGTGGTCAAGCCCCAGGCTTCGCTGTCACTGCAAATGCACCATCACCGCAGCGAGCACTGGGTGGTGGTCAGCGGTGCGGCGATGATTACCAACGGCGACCGTGAGTTCCTGATCAACGCCAACGAATCCACCTACATTCCGGCCGGGCACAAGCACCGCCTGACCAACCCCGGCATCATCGACCTGGTGATGATCGAGGTGCAGAGCGGCGAGTACCTGGGGGAAGACGACATTGTGCGCTTTGACGATATCTACGGGCGTGCGCCCGCAGAAGTGAAGCCCTGATATGCGCACCGCACTGATCATCCCGACCCGCAACGCCTCCAGCCACCTCGACCGGCTGCTGCCGGCGCTGCGCATGCAAACCCTGCAACCGGACGAAACCCTGGTGGTCGACAGTGCCTCCAGCGATGACACGGTGGCGCGTTTTCGCGAGTTCGGCGTACGGGTCGAGGTGATCGATGCCAAGGATTTCAATCATGGCGGCACCCGCCGCTGGGCCAGTGAACAGGTCGACGGCGACGCACTGATCGTGATGACCCAGGACGCGATCCCCGCCGCCCCCGAGACCTTCGCCAACCTGGTGGGCGAATTGCAACTGGACCCGCTCAACGGCGTCGCCTATGGCCGCCAACTGCCGCACCCGGATGCCGGTGTGCTGGGCGCCCAGTCACGCCACTTCAACTACCCGCCGCAAAGCCGCAGCAAAAGCCTGGCTGATGCGCCGGAACTGGGGATCAAGACCTGCTTCAGCTCGGATTCGTTTTCGGTGTACCGGCGCAGTGCCCTGCAGGCCGTCGGTGGTTTCCCCGCGGATGTGATCGGCAGCGAGGACGCCTACGTCGCTGCCCGCCTGTTGCTGGAAGGCTACAAGGTGCGCTACGCCGCCAGCGCCCTGGTCTATCACTCCCACGATTACCGCCTCATGGATGAGTTTCACCGCTACTTCGACATTGGCGTGTTCTACGGCCGCGAGCCGTGGATTCGCCAGGCTTTTGGCGATGCCGGCGTTGAAGGTAAACGCTATGTACTGGCCGAGCTTCGAGCATTACGCGAAGCCGGTGCATTGCACCGCGTACCCGAAGTACTGGTGCGCAGCGCGTTCAAATTGCTCGGCTACCGGCTGGGCCATCTGGAGCGCCAGCTCCCCCTCGCCCTCAAGCGGCGCATCAGCATGTTCCCCGGTTATTGGAGGTGAGCATCATGACCTACAGGAAGACCCCTTTGATGAAACGAACCTTGCTCGTCCTGGCCATGATGGCATTGGCCGCCTGCAATACCCCGGCGCGCATCGTCGCGCCCGATGGCAAGACGGTGAACGAGGGCAAGCAGGCCCTTGATCGCATGGCCCAGTTGCCGCCGGCGGTGGAGCGGATCCGCATCGGCGACCAACTGCGGATTGTCCGCGATGCCGGGGAAATGCCCACACTGTCGGCGTTCAACGTCAGCACGATTTATGAGCTGACGCTGTACACCGTGCAGAACGACGGCAAGATCAACTATCCCTTCCTGGGGCCGATCCAGGTGGCGCGGCGCACGCCGGCAGAGGTCGCCGCCGAACTGAGCCAGAAGCTCGCTCCGGTATACCGCGAACCCCGGGTGACGGTGAACATCAACCAGGCACCGGGCAACACGGTGATCGTCGGCGGTGCGGTGTTCAACCCGTCGGCAATCTCCATCGCCACGGCCCCGACCATGGAGCAGGCGATTCTCGGTGCCGGCGGCGTCAGCCCGGTGGGCAACGCAAGCATGGTGGCGCTGTTGCGTGAAGATGGCCAAGGTATCTATCACGCCTACTTCCTGGATTTCAGCCAGTACCTGAAGAACGGCGCACTGGGCCGCAAGCCCGTGGCGCTGCAACGCGGTGACGTGGTGTTTGTACCTAAATCCAACGTCGGTGAACGGATTCAAGGCGTGGACACTTACCTGAACCAGCTGATTCCCTTCACCAAATCCATTGGTGTGGGCTACAGCTACACCACGAACCACTAAAGGAGCGACATCCCATGATCGAGATCCGTTCTTTTCGTGATCTTCTGCGTCTGTTCTTCATCTTCAAGCACGAGTTCAAACTGGCGGCCCTTGCCGCGCTGGTGATCATTTTGCTGGGGGCGTTTCTGCTGCCGGCCAAGTATGAATCCACCGCGCGGTTGCTGGTGAAACCGGGCCGTGACTCGACGATGCCGATCGAGGTCGACAACCGTCAGCCAATCGTCATGCCGAGCACCCAGCGCGACCCGATTGTCGACGAAGAGCGCCTGCTGACCGGGCGCCCTATCGTGCGCGCCGTGGCCGAACATTACCTGGACGTGATGGACAAGATGCAGCCGCCGGAAGGCGTGTGGAAGCGCACCAAGTGGTACGTCAAAAAAGGCATCGGCTCGGTGTTCGACGGTGTGCGGGTGGTGCTGGAAACCGTCGGCATCATTGAAGAAACCACCCCGGTGGAACGCCTGGCGAAAAGCCTGGAGAAAAACTTCGACGTGACCCACGCCGTCGGCTCCACGGTGATGGACATCAGCTTCACCTGGGATGACCCGCAAATCGCCCAGGCGGTGGTCAAGGATTGGGTCGAAACCTACATCGACGAGCGCACCCAGGCCCTGGGCCGCAAGAGCCTGTACGCGTTCTATGAAGGCCAGGTGTCTTCCAGCGCTGCCCAGATCAAGAGCTACAAGGACCAGATCCTCACGCACTTGAATGACATCGGCGCATCGAGCATCACCGATCGCCTGGAAGACTTGTCTGAGCGGATCAACGTGCTGCGTGGCGAAGTGTTCAACTCCACGCGCTTGATTGCCTCGTCCGACAGCGCCATCGACAGTACCCGCAACCAACTCAAGGGCCAGCCCAAAGAGGTGACCACGGTACGCCAGATTGCACTGAACCCTCAGCAACAAGACTTGCGTCGCCTGCTCAACCAGAAGCTCCTGGAAAAAGCCGACATGATGCGTACCTACACGGATAACGCGCCGCCGGTCAAAGCTTTGGACGCGTCGATCCGTGCCATGCAGGCCCAGGTCGCCGGTGAAAGCGATACGGTGCAAAGCTCGGAAAACCGTGCACCCAACACCCTGGAAATCCACCTGCAACGGGTACTGCTGGATGAAACCAGCAATAACCTGGCGCTGCGCACGCAACTGACGCAACAGCAAAAGCAACTGACGGAGCTGGAAGCCCAACGCAAGGACGCCCTGGCCATTGAGCCGGAACTGGCGCGCCTGGCCCGTGAGCTGAACGGCACCGAGAAAAACTACGCGCTGTATGTGGACAGCCTGGAAAAATCACGGATCGACCGGGAACTGGATAAAAGCCAGATCAGTAACATCGCGGTGATCGAAGAAGCCACACTCAACCCGGGGCGCGTCTTCCCGAAAACCCTGTTGATGCTGTTGCTGGCCATCCCGTTCTCGATCGTGGTCGGGCTGCTGGTGATCTACCTGTGCTACCTGCTGGACCAGCGTATTCACGACGGCGGCCTGGTGGAAGGCAAGTTTGGCCTGCCGCTGTGGACCACACTGCCGGAGCTGGACACCAGTACCGCGCAAAGCACCAACGCCTTCAACGCGAGTATCTATCGCCTGTATGGCTTGCTGCCGCTGGAGCAGATTGCCGAACAGGGCCTGACCCTGGGGCTGACTTCGGCACGACACGGCGAAGGGGTGAGTTTTATTGTTGAGCAGTTGCGCCAGTTGCTGGAAGAGAACGGCGTGCGGGTGCGGGTTGGCGGCGTTGAGCCGGCCATTCCGGGCCAGGTGGTGTTGCTGGATGCCTCGGCGCTGCTGGACAACCGCGACGCGTTCATCAACCTGCGCCGTGCCGACCTGATTGCGCTGGTGGTGGAAGCGCAAAAAAGTACGGTGCCGGTGGTTGAGCATGCACTGTCGATTCTCACCACGGCGTTTGGCAAGGTCGATGGCATCATCATCAACCGTCGCAAGTTCGAGGTGCCGGTCAAGGTGCTTAGAACCATCGCCAAATACCGGGGTTCGTTCTGATGCGTATCGCCCTGCTCGCTCCCCTGCCGCCAGAAAAGAACGGGATCGCCGACTACGCGAACCACTTCAAGACGGCACTGGAGCAACTGGGCGTCGAGGTGGCTACGCCCTTGACGGGCGTGGTCGGCAGCACGGCGTCGATCAAGCAGGCCATCGCCGGTTTCGACTGGCAGGGTGTCGATTTGGTCCACGCCGAACTGGGCGGTGGGCGGTTGGGGGAATTTTTGGCCCTGCGCGAATTGCGCAAGGCTTACCCTGCACTGCCACTGACCGCCACCGTGCATGACCCGGAACGCATGGTGTGGCGGCGCGAGCATTTGCCCTTTCCGCTGAACCTGTTGGAGTCCTTGCCCAGCCCATTACCCCAAGCGGCAGTGGTGCTGGCCGATCCCTTGACCCTGCGCGAAGAACGTCACGTCGCCCGGGGTTTGACCCGGCTGGTGACCCTCACCCGCCTGGGCGCCGACTGCCTGACGGCGCGCATGCACTTGCCCGCAGGCAAGGTGGCGGTGATCAACCACGCCAACCTGGGCATCCCGCCCGTGGCCCTGCCGCCACTGGACACGCTGCACCTGTTGTACTTTGGCTTTATCTACCGTGGCAAAGGCATCGAAGACCTGTTGCAGGCCCTGGCCGCCGTCTTCGAAAAAGCCCCTGAATTGCGTGACCGTGTGCGCCTAACCCTGGCCGGTGGCACTGCCGCCGAAATGGCGTTTGGCGCAGGCGGCAATTACCTGGAGCAGTTGAACAGCCAGATCGCCGAACTCGGCCTGGCGGGCTCCATCGACTGGCGGCTGAATTTGCCCGCCGGCGACATCCCGCAGACGATCCAGGCGCACCATGTGATGGTGCTGCCGTATCGCGAATCGAAAAAGCTTGGCCTGCTGGGCCGCCAGCGCGGCACCAGCGGTGCATTGTCGTGGGCGGCTGCCTGCGGCCGTGGGGCGATTACCTCCGATGCCCGGGCGTTTGCCGAAGAAGTCTCCAGCGGTAACGGTGCCATCTATCCCCAAGGCGACGTAGCCGCCTTGAGCGAGCAGCTGCTGCGGCTCGCGCGTAACCCGCAACTGGCCCGGGACTGGGCCGAGCGCGCCGCCGCGATTGGTCGCGAACGGCTGTGGCCACTGACCGCGCAGAAGTTTGCAACACTGTTTGAACAAGCCATTGCAGGAGGCAACCATGGCACGTAAACGCACTTACCTGGCGACCCTGGTGGTGGTCGCGGCACTGGGCCTGACCGCCTTTCTCTGGGGCCGCCCGGCCGACGCCGAAAGCCATGTGCTCAAGGGCAGCAAAGAGATCGTGTGGAAGGATTTCCTGGGGGTGAACGCGCAGTTCCTGTGGTTCAGCCCCGAGCGTTATCAGAAGCAGATCGACCGCCTCAAGGCCCTGGGCCTGGAATGGGTGCGCCTGGACCTGCACTGGGACCAACTGGAAACCGCCGAGAACCAGTACAACGTCGCGACCCTGGACGAGTTGGTGAACAAGCTGGCGCAGAACCAGATCAAGTCGGTGTTCTACCTAGTGGGCTCGGCGAAGTTCGCCACCACCGCGCCTGCCTCCTCGCCCTATCAGGACCAGTTCCCGCCCAAAGACCCAGGCATCTTCGCCAACCGCATGGCGTTGCTGGCCCAGCGTTACCCCAGCGTAGACGCGTGGCAGGTATGGAACGAGCCCAACCTGCTGGGGTTCTGGCGCCCCGCCGCCGACCCGGCCGGCTATGCCAACCTGTTGCAAGTCACCGCCGCCGCGCTGCGGGCGGTGAACCCGAACAATCCGGTGGTAGCGGCCGGCATGGCGTTCTTCAGCGAAATGCCCAACGGCCAGAACATGCTCGACGGGCTGCTGCAACTGGGCGTGCCGAGCCTGAACACTGTCATGTCCTATCACCCCTACACCCAATTGCCCGAAGGCAACGAGCCGTCGAACCTGGACTTCGTCGCCAAGACCGGCGCCCTCAACCAGAAACTGCGGGCTGCCGGGGTCAAGACCCTGTGGAGCACCGAGTGGGGCTGGTCGACGTATAAAGGCCCGAAAGAGGTGCAGGATTTCATCACCCCACAAGGCCAGGCCGACTACATCGTGCGCCGTGTGGCCTTGATGAGCGCGCTGGATTTCGACAAGATTTTCCTGTTTACCCTGAGCGACCTGGACCAGCGCGCCAGCGTGCGCGACCAGAGCTATGGGTTGCTGGATATCGACACCAACCCCAAGCCGTCCTATACCGCGTTGCAGAATTTCCTGCAGGTGAGCGGGCCTAAATTGACCCCCGGCGACCCTCCCACCGCCGACCAGTTGCCCGATGGCCTGTTCAGCATCGGCTGGAACCGTGCCGACGGGCGCAAGGTATGGTTCTTCTGGTCGGCGCGTGGCGGCAGCGCACACTTGCCGGGCATGACCACTGCCACCTTGTATGACCCGTTACGCGGCACCGAAACACCTTTGAGTGGCACCAATGGACTGGACGTACCGGTCAAGCCGAACCTGCAAATTCTGTTATGGGATTGAAGCCACCCATGCGCATCCTCTGGATCCTGCCCTACTCGCCTTGGCCCGCTACCAGCGGTGGCAAGACGCGCCAGTTTCATTTGCTGCGCAGCCTGGCGGCGCGCGGGCATCGGATCACCCTGCTGTTGCATGACAAGAACGCCGTATCGCTGACCGATCGCCAGGTGCTGGAAACCTTCCTGGAACAACTGATCGTGCTGCCGCGCCGCCCGCTGCGTAGCCTGAAAACCCTGCTGGCCGGGCTGTTTGCGCCGTACCCGCTGCTGGTCAGCGTGAATGGCTTGTCGGGTGCACTGCAGGACACGTTTGAGCAGTTGCTGGTGGAACATTGGGACGTGGTGCAGATCGAGCACACGTACACCTTCCAGCCTTACGAAAGTGCGCTGGCCCGCCGCTCCCAGCCGTTTGTACTGACCGAACACAATGTGGAGTCGTCCCTCGGCGCCGCCACCTACGACCGCTTGCCCGGCTGGGCGCTGCCGTTCATTCGCTACGATCAATGGCGCTACGCCCGCTGGGAACGCCGGGTGATGCGCCAGGCGGCGCAAGTGGTTGCCGTGACCGAAGCCGACGCCCAGACCCTGGCGCAGATTACCGGCAAACCGGTGCCGGTGGTGGTCAACGGCGTGGATTGCGCGCACTTCGCCGCTGCCCGCCCCGACCCGGCGACCCGCCGCGTGCTGTTTCTCGGCAACTACGAATACGCACCCAACGTCGATGCCATCGAATGGGCTCTGGATGAAATCCTGCCAAAGGTCTGGGCCCGCTGCCCTGACGCGCGCATGAGTGTCTGCGGCTTTGGTATGCCCGAAAGCTGGCGGGAACGCTGGAAGGACGGGCGCATTGAGTGGCAAGGGTTTGTCCCCAACCTGCTGGCCCTGCAATCGAGTTGCTCGGTGTTTTTGGCGCCGTTGCGCCATGGCGGCGGCTCCAAGCTCAAAGTGCTTGAGGCACTCGCGGCCGGCCTGCCGCTGGCGAGTACCGACCAGGGCGTGTCCGGGCTGGACCTGGTGGAAGGCCTTGACTACCTCGGCGGCCAGACCGCCGACAGCCTGGCCGACGCCGTGGTGCGCCTGCTGCAACAGCCTGAAGTCGCCGCCCCGATGGGCGAAGCCGGTCGCGCCTATGTGCGCCGCGCCCACGACTGGAGCGTCGCCGCGAGCCAGTTGGAGCAGGTGTACGCGCAACTGTCGCCCCTGAGCCAAAAGGAGCCGGCATGCGCGTAGGCCTCGATTACCGCACCGTCGGCACCTCGCCGCAATCAGGCATCAGCCGCCAGGTGTACGCCCTGGAAGATGCCCTGCGCGCTATGCCCGGCATCGAGCTGGAACGCTTCAGTGTCGCGCCGCTGGGCGACGAACTGCGCCTGAACGCCCATTGCCCGGACTGGGGCTGCGCCAAGACTGCAATGCACCAACCTCATCAGCGCCTGCGTTTCGAGGCGGGGTTCTTGCCCAAGGCCCTGCGCAACGAGCACATCGATGTGTACATCAGCACCTTCAATATGGGCCTGCCGCTGCCACCCAAGCCCAAAGGCCTGCGCACCGTGGTGCTGCTGCATGACCTGTTTCAGATCACCCTGGACAACTACCACGCCAATCGCCTGAAGGCGATGATCTACAAGGCCAGCGATCGCTTGTCGATCACCTACGCGGTGCACACGGCAGACCGGGTGTGGACGCCTTCGCAATACAGTGCCGATGAAACCGTACGGCTGTTTCCCAAGGCGGCAGGCAAGATTCGTGTGCTGCCCAACCAGGTGGTCGGTTTTGTCGGACTGCCAGCGGACCTCTCGGCCCGGCAATTGCCCGAGCGCTATTGGCTGCTGGTGGGCACCCGGGAACTGCGCAAGAACGTGCCGTTCCTGGTGAACGCCTGGCAGCAGGCGCGCAGCCAGTCGCCCAGCGTGCCGGAACTGGTGCTGGTGGGCAGCCTGGAGCATTTGCCCGAAGCGCAACGCAACTACCCCGGCATACGCGCGTTGAGCGGTGTATCTGACGCCGAACTGCACGGGCTCTACCGCAAGGCCTCGCGCCTGTGGCAGCCTTCCTACGCGGAAGGCTTTGGCTTGCCGGTGATCGAAGCCCTGAGCGTCGGCACCCCGGTCGCGGTGGCCAGCGGTACCTCGCTGGACGAAATTACTCCACCCTTGGCGCCGCGTTTTTCACCCACCGACGGCGCAGCATTGGTGCAGTTGATGCTGCACCTGGCCGACCACCCTATTGAACAGCCACCTGAACAGTTACGCAGCTGGGCCGAACGCTTCAACCACCAGGCCTACCGTCGGCGCCTGGCCGAACTGATCGAGGAATTGAATTGAGAATCTCACTGGGTAGCCTCGTCGCCATCGTCTTCGGCCTGCTGTTTGGTGGGTTGATCCTATTCCTTTCCCCGGCCAAGGCCGTGCTGGCGGTGATCGGCATGGCCGCCGCCGTGACGATTTTACGGTTCCCGTTCTGGGGGCTACTGCTGTTCGCCCTGGTGGCGACGTTCATGCCCTACTCCACCCTCAACCTGGGGATTCGCAGTACGGTCAGCGAGGCGCTTATTGCCCTGACGTGGGCCGCGGTGATCTGGCACGGCTTCCTGTCACGCATGCCTGCCGTGCCATCGCTGTCCCGGCGCCCAACCGACCGGATGCTACTGTGGCTGATGATCTTCACGGTGGTGCCGTTTATCGTCGGCCAAGTGAGCATTACCGCCCAGGCCAGCGGCCTGGCCAACTGGCTGCGCTGGTTGCTGAACCTGTCGGTGCTGTTCCTCGCCGCCAAGCTGCTGGTTGAACAGAAGAACCGCGAAGCCCTGGTGATTGCACTGCTGCTGGGCACCCTGGCGATGCTGGTGATGTCTATCGGGGTGTTTATCCGTACGCGCTCGGCTTCGGGCATGCTGCCGATCCTGACCCTGATGAACTACGGCAGCATCGACACGTTGTCCCTTGGCCTGGATGCCATGGCCTCGCGCATGGGTTCGCCGTGGATGCACCCTAACGCCACTGGCGGGATCATGGCGTTGCTGCTGCCATTGGCGTTCTGCTACGGCATCACCAACACCGGCTGGAAACGCGGCCTCGGCCTGGGCGTTGCGTGCCTGGGCGCAGCGGCCTTACTACTGGCCAGTAGCCGGGGCGCGATGGTCAGCCTGGCGCTGGTGCTGATCTGGATGGCGTCGCGGCGAGTGCCGTACACCGGGCGGTTGCTGATGATCGCCCTGGCATTGGCGGCGGCGCTGGTGGTGTCTTACCCACCGTTGCAGGAGCGTCTGGCGACGATTTTTTCGACACAGAATGCGAGTACCGAAGTGCGCTTTGACGAATACCGGATGTTCCCCCAGGCCGTGGCCAGTTACCCGCTGGGCATTGGCTTCAAGGTTGACCCGCCGGTGCCCGGCACACATTTGCTGGGGATCTCCAACCTGTGGCTGAACTTCGTCTACAAGACCGGCGTGATCAGCATGCTGCTGTTTATCGCCGTGACCTGGCGCTGGTGGCGCGAGTCCCGGCCGGAGATCGGCCCGATCCGCCTGACCAAGGACAACGCGATCTGGCTGGGCAGCACGGCCGGGATCCTGTCGGCATTGGTCAGCGGCTTTTTTGACCACTACTTCAGTTTTGCCCTGGTGATGATTGCGCTGTTCTGGCTGATGGTAGGGATCAACGTGCTGGAGGCGCGGCGACTGTTTCCGGCGCGGCTGCCACAGGCGAAGGCCTTGCGCTTTCGCAAGCCCGTGCTCGACAGCGTCGGACCCTAGGCATGCTCGGATCGGCGTTCTGGTTGACCCTGGCGACCTTGCTGGGGCTGTGCCTCGGGTTTGCCCGTGAGTGGTTGTTGGTGGCGGCCTGGGGGGCGGGCGAGCGCAGTGATGCGTTCCTGATTGCGCTGTTCTTGCCCGAAGCGTTGCGCATGTCGCTGGCCGGTGGCGTGCTGAGTGCCGCCGCCCTGCCGCTGTACCTGCAACGCAAGGACGGCGAGCGCCTGGACTGGCTGGCGGTGTTGTTCCCGGCGCTGCTATTGATTGCCCTGCTGACCAGCCTGCTGTTGACGCTGCTGGCGCCGTGGCTGGTGCAACTGCTCGGCCCGGGGCTCGCGCAAACGGCCACCAGCCTTGCCAGCAGCAACTTGCAGATCCTTGCCTGGAGCGTGCCGGGGCTGATGCTGCATGCACTGTTCAGTATTCCGTTGCAGGCCAGCGAGCGCTTTGTGGTCGCGGGGCTCGGTTCGTTGCTGTTCAACCTGCCGCCGGTGACCTACCTCGCCCTGGCCGGCACCGCCACCCAACCGCACGCGCTGGCATTGGCCTGCCTGACCGGCAGCCTGCTGATGCCGCTGGCGCTGTTGCCATCGATGGTGCGCCTGGGTTGGCGGCCGTGGCGGTTGCGCGCTTCGACATTGGAATTGCGTGAGCTGGGCGGGCGCATCGGGCCGTTACTGTTGAGCAACGGCGCCAGCCAGGGCTTGGCATTGATTGAGCGGCTGGTGGCGTCCTTGCTGGGTGAAGGCGCGGTGACGTGGGTCAACCTGGCCCGCAAGCTGATGAACTTGCCGCTGATTGCGCTGATGAGCCTCAACCAGGTGCTGCTGGGCATGATGAGCCGGCGCCAGGGCGACGAGCGCCTGGCCCTGCTCAAGCGCGGCCTGGAGACCGCCAGCCTGCTGACCCTGCCTGCCGGCGTCGGGCTGGTGGCGGCAGCGCCGAGCCTGGTGGCGTTGTTGCTGCCAAAGCAGTCGCTGGATTCGCCGTTGCCGCTGCTGCTGGCCTGGTTTGCCGTACCGCTGGTATTCGGCGCCTGGAATGCCCTGCTGGCGCGTTATGCCTACGCCGCCGGCGACACCCGCCAGCCGCTGCGTTGCGAGTTGCTGGGCAGCCTGGTCAACGTGGTGCTGCTGGGTATGCTGCCGTTTGTGTTTGGCCTGGCGGGCATCCCGCTGGCCGCGCTGGCCGGCGTGCTGTGCACCGCGTTACTGCTGATGCAACGCCAGGGTTTGCTCGGCGCCCTGCCCTGGAAGCGCCACTGGGTGTTGAGTGCTCTGGCGATGGGTGTGGCGGCACTGGTGTTGTTTCGGGTTCAGGGCATATGGCTGCAGTTGGGTTTGAGCACCCTGGCCGGGGCCGTGGTGTTGCTGGGCATGGGCCTGTGGCTCAAGCCGTGGCGCAAAGCAGATTTATAGAGTGGGAGCAGTCAGGTGAAAAAACGCTGGATTCAAATGGATATTGCCAAGGGTATTGGCATCCTGATTATCGTGTTCGGGCACAGCTGGTTTGTCGCCAGCTCCCTGGACTTGCTGTACCCGCTGCTGGCGGTGTTTATCCTGCCGCTGTTCTTCTTTCTTTCCGGGGTGTTTTTCAAGCCCGAGCAACCCTTTGTCGAGATGGCGGTGCGCAAGGCCGATGCATTGCTCAAGCCGTTCTTCTTCACCATGCTGGTGTACATCCTGATCCGCGACCTGCTGCGCGGCCAGGCGCTGCTGCCAGACATCGGCGGCGTGCTGTATGCCTCGGTGGACACCATTCCATGGCAGGCGCTGTGGTTCTTGCCGCACTTTTGGGTGGCGATTCTGTTCGGCTGGGTGATGTTGCGGCTGATGCAGCGCCTGGGCTTGTCACTGCCCGTGAGCTGTGTGGTGATCACCCTGCAACTGATGCTCGGGATCTGGACCCTTCCGTGGTTCTGGCAGGTGCCGGTGACCGTCGGGGAGCAGACGTGGACGATGCCGGGGCTGCCGTTCAGCCTTGATGTAACGCTGATCAGCAGCACCTATTTCATCTTCGGTTATCTGCTGCGGGACGTGTTGCGCCGCCACCAGAGTTCACTGCTGACCCTCCTGGGGGCAATGGCGCTGTTTGCGCTGGTGTTTATCTACAGTTGGGACACCATGGACCTGGCACAGCGGCGCTACGACCACTGGTTGTGGACCAGTTTGCTGGCGGTGATCGGGGTGTATGTGTGCTGGGCGCTGGCCGGGGTGATGATGGTCTCGGGGGTGCTGACGCGGGCCATGACCTACATCGGGCAGTCGACGTTGATTCTGTTGATCTTCCACGGGGAGATTCAGCACAAGACCGTGGACTTGATGGAGCGCGTGGGGCTGCATCCGCTGTTGTCCGCGAGCATCGGGCTGGTGGTGGCAGTGGTGGTGCCGTTGTTGATCGGCGAGGTGATCAAGCGGGTGGCGTTTTTGCGGTTTTTCTACTTTCCGTTTCCGGTGCGCAAGGCGCCGGTGGTGGCTGGGGAGAAGCCTGGAACGTAGTTTTTTCAAACGGCGCATAACCCCGTGGGAGCCGGGCTTGCCCGCGATGGCCGACTGTCAGTCAACTCTATGTCGACTGTCTGTCCCTCATCGCGGGCAAGCCCGGCTCCCACAATGGTTTTTCGCCATGGCTGAGACCAGAGAAACGCCCGGCGCACCGACTGGCCGGCTCTTGCGAGGGTTCAATCGTCCAAGGATGGTTGCGGCGCAGGATGCTTGGTGTTCTTGCCAGCCTTGGCGCCCGGCTTGCCAGCCGCCGGGGCAGCAGGCTCAGGCTCGGCCGGGGCGGCCAGGTTCTTTTCAGCCTGGGGCATCTGGTCAATCGCGCTGAAGAACTCCGCCAGGTTGAGGGTATCTGGTGGCACGGTCTTCTCGAGTTTCTTCTCGCCGTCCTTGCCCACCAGAATCACTTTGGTGCCACTGCCGGCGCCCAATTTGAGTGCCCGGATCAGCGCGTTGGTTTCAGGCGGTGCGAGCTTCTTGTTGTCCTTCGCGTCCTTGGCGAACTTCTCGCCTTCGGCGCCGATGCTGCCGAATGACACGGTGTAGAGCACCATGTTGCGCTCTTCAAAGGACTGCTTGTTGGCAGGCTCCTCCAGCTGTTTCTTGAGGGTGGCCAACGTCGGGTTGCCGGAGTCGAGTTCCACCACCACCAACGGACGGGATTTACCCAAATCCTGCTTGAGTGGATTGAGATCATCCGCGGCCAGCAGCGGCCCCGTAAAAGCCATCAAGGTAGCCAGGGTCAGCGACCGGATGAGCATGCACACCTCCTTTGAATTCCATGCAGGTTTCTTGAGTTTCATGTGTGCGACAGTCAAATTCAAGGATGATTCCTACGACAACTTCAGAAAGCGTAGGTCAGGACGCCCGCGAAGCAAGGCGTTTAGCCACCTTACGCCTCATTGTTTCTTTTGATTGCGGTTGCTCATCGTGACCATTGCCAAGGCTCCTGCAGTGGGTTGAGGTGTTAGGCTAGGCCGTTCAATCGTTCAACGGGAAGCCATCATGCACAGCAAACGCGTCACGATCGAAGACTGGGACGGCGACGGCGCCATTCGCCTGCCAGACGAAGCCTTGCAGGAGCTGGGGCTGGATGTGGGCGACACGCTGTATATCGTCGAGACCTATGTGGGCACGCAAAAAGGCTTTGTGTTGTCGACCACGCCGAAGATTGCCGACCGGATGGATGAGTTGGTGGAAGAACTGAGCCACAAGCCCTAGCAAGCTCGCCTGGCTTGCAACCGCGCCTTCACCTGCGGCTATTGCGGATCAATGATGCTCAAGCGCACCGAGGCGCAGGATCGTTGCCTGGGATTTCTCATTCAGTTCACCGGCGGTGAACTGCACCCGCACATGGAAGTTGCGCTGCCTGGTGCTCGTCAGTGGTCAAGATTGCAGGCTCTGGCCACTGCAAGGCAAGCCGTTTTAGAACAAGCCCATCTGCCCGCCCACCAGGGTGCCAAAGTCGTCGTTTACAAACGGCAGGATCGCATCCGCTACCGGTTGCAGCTGCCGGGTGACGTAGTGGTCGTAGTCGATCGGCGCCTGGCGCACCTCCAGCGGTTCGGGGCCGTTGACGGTGATCACGTAGCGGATCCAGCCACCGTTCTGGTACTGGCGCGGGCGGCCCTGGCGGTCGTTGTATTCATCCGCCAATCGTGCGGCACGTACGTGGGGCGGCACGTTGCGTTCGTAGTCGCCCAGTTGCCGGCGCAGGCGTTTGCGGTAGATCAGCAATTCGTCGAGCTCACCGCTCAAGGTGCGGCGTACGTAGTCGCGCACGTAATCCTGATGGGGCTGGCGGTGGAAGATCCGCTGGTAGAGCTCCTGTTGGAATTGCCGGGCCAGGGGCGACCAGTCGCTGCGTACGGTTTCCAGGCCTTTGTAGATCATTTCTTCGCTGCCGTCGGCGCGGGTGACCAGCCCGGCGTAGCGCTTTTTGCTGCCCTCTTCGGCACCGCGAATGGTCGGCATCAGGAAGCGGCTGAAGTGGGTTTCGTATTGCAGCTCCAGGGCGCTTTGCAGGCCAAACTCATTGTGCAGGCGCTCGCGCCACCAGGTGTTGACGTGCTGTACCAGGTCCAGGCCGATACGTGCGGCGTCCTCTTGGGAATGCGCGCTGCCGAGCCAGACGAAGGTCGAGTCGGTGTCGCCGTAGATCACTTCATAACCCCGAGCTTCAACCAGCTCGCGGGTCTGGCGCATGATCTGATGGCCGCGCAGGGTGATGGACGACGCCAGCCGGGTGTCGAAGAAGCGGCAACCGCTGGAGCCGAGTACGCCGTAGAAGGCGTTCATGATGATCTTCAGCGCCTGGGACAGCGGCGCGTTGTGTTCGCGCTTGGCCACTTCGCGGCCTTCGGAAACCCGCGCGACAATCGATGGCAGGCAATGCCGGGTACGCGAAAACCGCGCACCGCGAAAGCCTTCGACCGACTCACTGTCTTCGGGATGGCGCAGGCCTTCGACCAGGCCCAACGGGTCGATCAGGAAGCTGCGGATGATCGACGGGTAGAGGCTTTTGTAGTCGAGCACCAGCACCGATTCATAGAGGCCGGGGCGCGAGTCCATCACGAACCCGCCGGGGCTGGCCTGGGGCGGTTTGTCTCCCAGGTTCGGCGCGACGAAGCCCTGGCGGTGCATCAGCGGCATATACAGGTGAGTGAAGGCCGCCACCGAACCACCGTTGCGGTCCGCCGGCAGGCCGGTGACGCTGGCGCGTTCGAGGAGGAACTTCAGCAGCTCAGTCTTCTCGAAAATCCGCGTCACCAGCTCGCAATCCTTGAGGTTGTAGCGCGCGAGTGCCGGCTTGTCCTCGGCGAACATGCGGTTGATTTCGTCCATGCGCTGGTACGGCGTGGCGATCGATTTGCCTTCGCCGAGCAAGGTCTGGGCGACGTTTTCCAGGCTGAACGATTCAAAACTCCAGGTGGCCGAACGCAAGGCTTCGATGCCGTCGATGATCAGCCGCCCGGCCGCTGCGGCGAAGTAGTGGTTGCGGCTGCCATGCTCGCGCCAGCCCATGGCATCACCGCCACGGCCCAGCAGCAGCGGCACGTTCAGGCGCTGCGCATGTTCGTGCAAAACACGCAGGTCGAACTGCACCAGGTTCCAGCCGATAATCGCGTCGGGGTCGTGGGTGGCGAGCCACAGGTTCAGGCGTTCGAGCAGTTCGGCGCGGGTGTCGCAGTAGTCGAGTTTGAAGTCCACCGCGTCGGTTTTGTTCGGCGGGCCGAGCATGTACACCTGGCGTTCGCCGCAGCCTTCGAGAGCGATGGAATAGAGGTCGCCCTGGGCGGTGGTCTCGATGTCCAGCGACACCAGCTTGAGTGGTGGACGGTAATCCGGCGCGGGCTTCATCTGTGCCTCCACCAGCATGCCGCCCTCGCCCGGCGTGCCGCCGAACCACACCGGCGCGGTGATGAAGCGTTCCATCATGTAGCGATCAGGCGGGCGTACATCGCCTTCGTAGACGTCAATACCGGCTTTGCGCAGGCGCTTTTCCAGGTCCATCAATTGGCGGTGCTGCTTGGTGTAGAGGCCCAGCACCGGGCGATGGTGGAAGTCGCAGAGCGCCAGGTCGCGCAACTCGATGCCGCGCTCGCCCTTGAGCTGCAGCTCGGCAGGCTTGCGATGGGCCTGGGGGATGAACATCACGGAGGTCTGCACCGGCAAGCGCACAAACCTTGGGCCTTGATCGGTGGCCAGCCAGAAGCTGACCTCCGTGCCTGCCGGGGTGTCGCGCCAATGCCGGGTCAGGACAAACCCCTGCTGTAAATCCACCTTGCCACACCTCAAGAATCGCTTTCAGGGCGTGATTCTACTCGGCCTGTGCCACGGCGCGGCGATTTAACGGAAATGACCTCTAACCCGGGTTGGACACCGGGGTCGCAACTGCGTAGTTTTTCACCCACTGCGCACAAGGACCCCGGCATGTCCCCCGACCTCACTTCCATCGAGCTGTTCCTCAAGGCGGTCAAGCTGGGCAACCTGTCCCGGGCGGCCGAGCAATCGCATCTCTCCCTCTCTGCCGCCAGCCGACGCCTGTCGCTGCTGGAGCAGCACTTCAAGGTTGCCCTGCTGACCCGCACCTCCACCGGCGTTTCACCGACGGCGGCCGGGGAAGTGTTGGCCCAGCATGCGCAGTCGATCCTGCGGGCAGTGGACGGCATGCATGCCGACCTCGCCGACTACGCCAAGGGCGCCACCGGCCGGGTGTGCCTGTACGCCAACAGTTCGGCGATGAGCCAGGAGCTGCCGCGCCAGCTGACTCAGTGGAATACCTTGCACCCGGGCATCCGCCTGGACATTCGCGAGGAGCGCAGCCGGGAAATCCTCCAGGCCGTGCGCGAGGGCGTGGCGGACGTCGGCATCGTCACCACCCGGCCCAGCGAAGAGCTGCGGTTTGAACCCTACTGCCAGGACCGCCTGTGCCTGATCGTGCCCAATGACCATCCGCTAAAAATGCGCCACGCGCGCTTCGAGGATTTGCTCGGCTATGAGTTCGTCGGCCTGGAAGACAACGCCGCGATTACCCCGCTGATTACCGAAGCCGCCGCGGCCATCGGCATGCCGTTGCGGCTGCGGATGCAGGTGCGCAGTTTCGAAGCGGTGTGCCGTTTGATTGCCGCAGGCCAAGGCGTGGGCGTGCTGCCACAGGGCGCGGTGCAGATTTTCCGCAAGGAGATGGCCTTGCGCTTTATCGAAATCGACGACAGCTGGGCCGACCGACAGATGTACCTGTGCATGCGCAAGGAACAGCCTTCGTTGACCAGCCTGGCGCTCTTCGACTACCTCAGCGCCAACCCTGCATAAACCTTCGGCCTTCGAATTTTGCGAAGGCCGATTTCACAATGAGCAATTCCCCTGTCGTTACAGCTGTGCCAAGAATGCCCTCGCCAGACCTTCCTATAAAAACAACACAGGAGACACGGCGTGTCCCAATCCCACACCCGCTCCACCCACCGCATCGCCGTGATTCCCGGCGACGGCATCGGCCGCGAAGTCGTGCCCGAAGGCCTGCGGGTACTCGATGCCGTCAGCCGGCGCTTCGGTATCCACTTTCACTTCGACCACTTTGCCTGGTGCAGCGAGCACTACCTGGCCCACGGCACGATGATGCCGCACGACTGGGCCGAGCAGATTGGCAGCCATGACGCGATCTTTTTCGGCGCCGTGGGTGCGCCAGACATCATTGCCGACCACACCGCCGTGTGGGAGTCACTGTTGAAGATCCGCCGCCAGTTTGACCAATACGTGAACATCCGCCCGGTACGCCTGATGCCTGGTGTGCCCTGCCCGCTGGCTGGCCGCGTGCCGGGAGACATCGACTTTATCGTGGTGCGGGAAAACACCGAGGGCGAATACTCCAGCGTCGGTGGGCGGATGTGGGAAGGCACCTCCCGGGAAATCGCGGTGCAGGAGTCGATCTTCTCCCGTGAAGGCGTGGACCGCGTGGTGGACTACGCCTTCAAACTGGCGCAACAGCGGCCCCGCAAAAACCTGGTGGCGGCGACTAAATCCAATGGTATCTCGATCACCATGCCGTTCTGGGACGAGCGGGTGAACGAGATTGCCCGACGCTACCCGGACGTGAAGACCACCAAGTTTCACATCGACATTCTGTGTGCGCACTTCGTGCAGCATCCTGACTGGTTCGATGTGGTGGTGGCCTCCAATCTGTTTGGCGACATCCTGTCCGACCTTGGCCCGGCCTGCACCGGCACCATTGGTATTGCGCCGTCGGCCAACCTGAATCCGCAGCGGCGTTACCCGTCGTTGTTTGAACCGGTACACGGTTCGGCGCCGGACATTGCCGGGCTGGGCGTAGCCAACCCTATCGGGCAAATCTGGTCGGCGGCGCTGATGATCGAGCACCTGGGTGACGGTGATCCGCTTTATCAGGAAGCCGCGGCGGCCATCGTGTATGCCATCGAAACGGTGCTTGCCGAAGGCCCGCGCACCCGCGAAATGGGCGGCAGCGCCAGCACCGTCGACGTGGGCCGCGCCATCGCCGAATGCGTTTGCGGGAACAGGAGCTGAACATGACCAACGCACATTACATCGCCAACCAATGGCTGGCCTCGACTTCACGGGAAGACATTCCGGTGATCGACCCCAGCACCGGCGAACGCTATTCGAGCATTGCCCGTGGCACCGCTGCCGATATCGATGCGGCGATCAGCGCGGCGCGCCTGGCACTCGGGGAAACCTTCGATGGGCCGTGGGGCTCGTTGTCTGCCGTGGAGCGCAGCCGCTTGCTGGCCAAGCTCGGCATGGCGGTGCTGGAACATCATGAGGAACTGGCGCAGATCGAAGCGCGGGACACCGGTAAGGCGCTGAAAGTCGCCCGCGCCGATGCCACCGCCCTCGCCCGTTATTTCGAGTACTACGCCGGGGCCGCCGACAAGCTGCACGGTGAAACCCTGCCGTACCAGGCCGGCTACACCGTGCTGACGGTACGCGAACCCCATGGCGTGACCGGGCATATCATCCCGTGGAATTACCCGATGCAGATTTTCGGGCGCAGCGTCGGCGCCTCGTTGGCGGCGGGCAATGCCTGTGTGGTCAAGCCGGCGGAAGATGCCAGCTTGTCTTTACTAAGGCTGGCGGAGATTGCCGCCGAGGTCGGCTTCCCGGCCGGCACGATCAATGTGGTGACCGGTTATGGCTATGAAGCCGGCGCAGCATTATGCGCACACCCAGGCATCGACCACATTTCCTTCACCGGCTCCACCGCCACCGGCACTGCGGTGTCGAAAGCCGCCGCCGAACGCCACTGCCCGGTGACCCTGGAGCTGGGCGGCAAGTCGCCGCAATTGGTATTTGCCGATGCCGACCTGGATGAAGCACTGCCGGTGCTGGTGAACGCCATCGTGCAGAACTGCGGGCAAACCTGCTCGGCCGGCAGCCGTTTGCTGGTGGAGCGCAGCATTTACGAAACCCTGCTTGCGCGCCTCAGCCAGCGTTTCAGTGAACTGCGCGCCGGGCCTTCGGCGCTGGACCTGGACATGGGCCCGCTGATCAACCAGAAGCAGCAACGCCAGGTGCGCGAGTTTATTCGCGAAGCCGAACAGGCCGGGATCAGCGTCGCCGCACGTGGGACAGTGGTGGCCGAGGCCGGCAGCGGCGGGTATTTCCAGGAAGCGGTGCTGTTTCGCGACGTGCCGCCAGACAGTCGCCTGGCGCAACAGGAAGTCTTTGGCCCGGTATTGGCCGTGATGCCTTTCGACGATGAAGCCGAAGCCATCCGCCTGGCCAACGGCACCGAGTTTGGCCTGGTAGCCGGCGTATGGACCCGCGACGGCGCTCGGCAACTGCGCCTGGCGCGCAAGCTGCGTTGTGGCCAGGTGTTCATCAATAACTATGGCGCCGGTGGCGGCGTCGAACTGCCATTTGGCGGGGTGAAGGCCAGCGGTTACGGCCGGGAAAAAGGCTTCGAGGCGCTGCTGGGCTTTACCACCTTGAAGACCATTGCGATCAAACACGGTTGATTCCTCACAACAACAAGAACGGAGAACACACCATGCGTTTAGCCAATAAAATTGCAATCGTCACCGGCGCCGGTTCGGGTTTTGGCGAGGGCATCGCCAAGACCTTCGCCCGCCAGGGCGCCAAGGTTATCGTCGCTGACATGAATGCCGTCGGCGGTCAGCGCGTAGTGAATGAAATTGCCGAAAGCGGCGGCCATGCGCATTTCATCGAGGTCAACGTGGCCAACGATGAAAGCATGGGCGCCCTGCTGCGCGGCACGCTGGAGCAATTCGGCGGCCTGGATATCGTCATCAACAATGCCGGCACCACCCACCGCAACCGGCCGATGCTGGAGGTCGACGAGGCCGAGTTCGACCGGGTGTTTGCGGTCAACGTCAAAAGCATCTTCCTGAGCGCCAGGCATTTTGTGCCGCACTTTCGCGGCCAGGGCGGTGGTGTGTTCGTCAACATTGCCTCCACCGCGGCGATCCGTCCGCGCCCGGGGCTGGTCTGGTATAACGGCAGCAAGGGTGCAGTGGTGGTCATGAGCAAGACCATGGCGGCAGAGCTGGGGCCGGACAATATCCGCGTCAACTGCGTGAACCCGGTAGTGGGTGCCACGGCGTTGCTCAGCGAGTTCATGGGCGTGCCGGACACCCCGCAAAACCGCCAGAAGTTCATGGCGACCATTCCTCTGGGGCGCTTTTCCACCCCGCAAGACGTGGCCAACGCCTGCCTGTACCTGGCGTCGGACGAGGCGGCGTTCATCACTGGCACCTGCCTGGAAGTCGATGGCGGTCGCTGCGCGTAACTCACTCTCACAGGGACCGGAATTGCTATGTGTGATCTTCATAATAAGAATGAGCCGAACACCCGACAATTGCTTGAAGGCCTGCCAAAGAACTGGGGTAAATGGGGACCGGACGACGAAGTCGGCGCCCTCAATTACCTGACTGAAACCGAAGTGCTGCGCGGCGTGGCGTCGGTGCGCCAGGGCAAGACGTTTACCCTGCAAGTGCAGATCGGCCATCCCGACGGCGACCCGATGTGGCCGGCGCGTAACCCGTCGATGCGCTTCAACACCCTCGACCACAGCCATTACCATTTCGGCAAACAGCCACACATGACCGGCGGCGCGGCGTATTCCGACGACGTGATCTTCATGCAGCTGCAAGGCTCGACCCAGTACGACGCCCTCGGCCACGCCTGGTATGACAATCAACTGTGGAACGGCTACGACGCCCAGACCACTGTCGGCGGCATGGCTAAGGCCAGCGTGCTGGCGATTGCCGAGCGTGGCGTGGTTGGGCGCGCGGTGCTGATCGACATGGCCCGCCATCGCGGCAAGAAATGCCTGGGCCGTGGCGAAACCTTCAACCACCTGGACTTGCTCGACGCCGCCAAGGCCCAGGGTGTGACCATTGAAAAGCGCGACATCCTGATCATCCGCACCGGCTCCATGGGCGCGTTTTATGAGCTGGGTAAAGCCGAGTTCTTCAAGGACCTGATGGAGCCGGGGCTGACCTACAGCCGGGAGCTGGTGGAGTGGTTCCATGAGATGGAAATCCCCAACCTGGTGACCGATACGATCGCCAACGAGGTGATCACCGATCCGGTGTCGGGGGTGCAGATTCCGCTGCATTGCGCGCTGATGCGCAACCTGGGCATCGCCTTCACCGAAATCGTGCTGCTGGAGGAACTGGCCGCTGATTGCGCGGACGACGGCCAGTGGAAATTCCTCTACACCGCGGCGCCGTTGAAGATCGTCGGCGGCAGTGGTGCGCCGGTGAATCCGGTGGTGATCAAGTAGGCGTTCAATCCAGTGGCGAATTTGCGAATCGCGAACTCGCCACTAGACTCAGGGCTCCTCTTACATGGAAGTCCACTCAATGAACGTAATTCGCCCTCTTCGCCAGGCCATTGCCCTGGCTATGCTCCTGTCCGCTGGTGCCTTGACGGCACATGCCGCCGATATCCCGCTGTCCAAGTCCCTGGAAGCCGATGAGGTGACCACCAAGGTGCTCAAAGTGGATGCCGCCAGCCATCAGGTGGTACTGCAGGGCGCCGAAGGCCGTGAGGTGCATGTGCAGCTCAGCGATCAGGCCAAGGACTTGGGCAATCTGAAGGTAGGTGATCAGGTCAAGGTGCTGGTGACGCACTCGGTTGCGGCCGTGCTGGACACCGACATCGACAAGAGCGCACCGGACGCCACCGAAAAAGCCGGCGTGCTGCGCGCTACCGCGGATAACCCAAACCCTGGCGGTGCGGCTTTCCGCCAGGTACAGGTGCAGTTGAAGATCACCCACATCGACCTGAAGAAAAACCAGGTGACCCTGGAAAACCCAGCCGGCCAGAGCAAAGTGCTGACCGTGGAAAAACCGGAAATTCGCGCCGGGCTAAAAAACCTCAAAGTCGGCCAGAGCGTGCTGGTGACCTACACCGACACCCTGCAAATCAGCACCGCCCACGAGGGCTGATGGCGACGGCGCCCCATCAGCTCACGGCTGATGGGATTTCGCCAAATAGTCTTCGATGTTATTCATCTGATCGTCCCAGCCTCGGGAGTTCTTCTTGTAGGCCTTTTGGCGGCGTGCGTCCGGGATCGCGTCAAAACCTGACTCCACCACCCGCAACAGGATGCCCTCGGCGTGATCCTCAAGGGTGAACTCCACCAGCGTGGGGGTTTCCGTGTCGTAATCCACCTCCTGGTCTACGGCATAGGGATGCCAACTGAACGAGAACCGCGTCTGCGGCTCAAGGCGTTCGATTCTCGCCTTCCACACCACGTGCTCGTAACCCGGGTAAGTAATCGGGGCTTCGATGGCCCGGCCCTGGGCAAACTGCTTGCCCTTGAGGGCGATGCCAAACCAGCTGCCGAATTGCTCGGCATCGGTCAGTGCTTCCCAAATGCGTTGACGTGGAGCGTTGAGCAGGACTTTACGTTTTATTTCATTTGATTCGTGCATGAGACACCTCCTGTATTGACAGTAGGCGACATCGACCAATGCGCAACCTTTGAAAAGGGATAAGGCATGACGGCGTCATGCCCTTGTGGCCTCAAACGTGGGGGTCACCCGGCGCCTTGCTGGGGGTCGCATATTGCGGCTTCAAGTGGCCTTCCTGGTCGAGCAGCCAGGCGTCCATGATCTGCCGCACCACCGGCCCCGCCACGCGGCCACCGGCCTCGCCGTTCTCGATCATCACCGAAATCACGATCCGGGGGTGTTCGGCCGGGGCGAAGCCGACGAACAGGGCATTGTCGCGGTTGCGTTCCAGGGTCTTGAGACGGTTGTAGCGTTCGCCCTGCTTGATCGCCACCACCTGTGCGGTACCACTCTTGCCGGCAATCCGGTATTGCGCGCCCAGCGCTGCTGCCCTGGCGATACCACGTGGGTCGTGCATTACCAACTGCATGCCGTGGTTGACCTGTTCCCAGTCACGCGGGTCCTTGAGGACCACGTTGGGCATCGGGTTTTCATCCACTGGCGGCACGCCGTTGATGGTCTTGGCCAAGTGCGGGCGGTTCCACACGCCTTTGTTGGCGATCAGGGCTGTGGCCTGGGCCAGTTGCAACGGGGTGACCTGCATGTAGCCCTGGCCAATGCCGAGGATCACGGTTTCGCCCGGGAACCATGGTTGGCGCCGGGTG
Organism: Pseudomonas sp. A125; assembly: GCF_055409485.1. Classification (NCBI taxonomy): domain Bacteria; kingdom Pseudomonadati; phylum Pseudomonadota; class Gammaproteobacteria; order Pseudomonadales; family Pseudomonadaceae; genus Pseudomonas; species Pseudomonas sp. A125. Next base: position 4,019 of record NZ_JBUZVP010000014.1, on the reverse strand, counting down.
GCGCGCTTCCAGGCCTGGGAAGGCATCAAGCCGGCCGACTCTTCGAACATGTCCAGCGAGACCTTCTGGCCGAGGCCGAACTCGGCCAGGTAGTCGTGCAGGCGGTCAATGCCCAGCTTGTGGGCCAGGTCATAGAAGTAGGTGTCGTTGGAGCGCATGATCGCCGCGTCCATGTCCACCCAGCCGTCGCCACTGTGGTTCCAGTTGCGGTATTTGTGGTCAAAATCCGGGAGTTGGTAGTAGCCCGGGTCGAACACACGGGTCTGGGCGGTGACGACGCCACTGTCGAGGCCGGCGATGGCCACTTCCGGCTTGATCGTCGAGCCCGGCGCATAAAGCCCACGCAGCACACGGTTGAACAGCGGCCGGTCGAGGGAATCGTGAAGTGCGGCGTATTCCTTGAAGCTGATGCCGGTAACGAACAGGTTCGGGTCAAAGCTTGGCTTGCTGACCATCGCGAGGACTTCGCCGGTTGCCGGGTCCAGGGCAACCACCGAGCCGCGCCGATCGCCAAGGGCTTCTTCAGCGGCTTCCTGGAGTTTGACGTCCAGGCTCAACACGATGTTTTTGCCGGGGATCGGGTCGGTGTGCTTGAGCACCCGCAGCACCCGGCCCTGGGCGTTGGTCTCGACCTCTTCATAGCCTACGTGCCCATGCAGTTCGGACTCATAGAAGCGCTCGATACCGGTTTTACCAATGGACTGCGTGCCGCGGTACTCCACCGAGTCGAGGGCCTTGGATTCTTTTTCGTTGATCCGGCCGACGTAGCCAATGGAGTGGGCAAAGTGTGCACCCAGCGGGTAATGCCGGACGAATTGCGGCTCGACATCCACACCGGGAAGACGGAATTCGTTGACGGCCAGCACGGCGATCTGTTCTTCCGTCAGTTCGTAAAACAGGGTGACGGGCACGAACGGATGACGGGCCTGCTTGAGCGCCTTATCAAACACACCGCGATCTTCGGCGGGCAGATGCAGGAGGCTGACGATTTCGTCCAACTCACCTTTAAGGTCGGTCGTGCGCTCTCGGGTGATGATCAAGTTGTAGCTGGGGCGGTTGTCGGCAAGGACTACGCCGTTGCGGTCATAGATCAAGCCCCGCGTCGGGGTAATCGGCAGGACGTGGACGCGATTGTTTTCGGAAATCGTAGAGTGATAGTCGTACTGCACCACCTGCAGGAAGTACATCCGGCCTACCAAGGCGCAAGTGATGCCGATTACCAGCAGCGCACAGGCCAGCAGCCGCTTGTTGACCAGGCGGTTTTCTTTTTCGTGATCCTTGATCGGTATTGGTTCAGGCATTTCTACAGCATCTCGTTGAATAAGGTCGACGCCGCTTCCTGCGCAAGTGAAATCCGTCCTTGTGAAAATGTGCTGCACCATACCAAAAATGCAGAAACACTTTGCATCGATTTCCCTGAACGGTGTGCTTATGGAGCCTCTTCATGCACTTTGGTTTGGGTCGTCGGCCTTACTCATGCGTTTTTATGCTGAGAATCAGCTCAGGATCGACTTCGGCTCCAGGAAGGCTTCCAGGCCGAACGTGCCGTACTCGCGGCCAATCCCCGACTGTTTGAAACCGCCAAACGGGGCAAGTGGCTCATGGGCCAAGGTGTTGATCAGGACTCGGCCAGCATCGATGTGGCTGGCTAACCTGTGAGCACGCTGCGGATCTGATGACAGGATATACGCCTGGAGGCCGTAGGGCGTGTCGTTGGCGATGGTCAGTGCTTCCTCCTCGGTTGCGTAGGTAATGATCGAGAGCACCGGGCCGAAAATCTCCTCGCGGGCGATGGTCATTTGATTGGTCACGCGGCTGAATACCGTCGGTCTCACGAACCAGCCCGCCGTGATCCCCTCTGGCAAGCCCGGCCCGCCCGCTAATAGAAGGGCGCCCTCCTCGACTCCGATTTGAATGTAGCGCTGCACGCGTTCCCATTGCTTATGGCTGACCATAGGGCCGACAGCGGTGGCCGGATCACGGGGATTTCCGGCTTGTACTTTGGCGACCTCCTCGATCATCAGCGCTTCGATTTCAGCCAGGCGACTTTCAGGTACAAGGATCCGGGTACCGGCGATGCAGGCCTGGCCACTGTTCATGAAGCCGGCCTGGAGAGCCATGGGCACTGCGACGTTGAGGTCCGCATCATCGAGAATCAGAACCGGTGATTTGCCGCCCAACTCCAGGGTAACGCGCTTCAGGCTGTCGGCACCGGCACGCAGGATCGTTTTACCGACAGCGGTCGAGCCGGTGAACGAGACTTTTGCGATGTCGGGGTGGGTGCTCAACACGGCGCCTACGGTTTCACCACGGCCGGTAACGATGTTGAACACACCGGGAGGCAAGCCCGCGTCATGCAGCGCACAGCTGACTATGAACGTCTGGGTTGCGCTCATTTCACTGGGTTTGATCACTGCGGTACAGCCAGCGGCTAACGCCGCCGCGAGCTTTGCGCAGATGAAACCGGCGTTGCTGTTCCATGGGGTGATCAGCCCGGCCACACCCAGAGGCTGCATAACCACTTCGGCAATGCCGATGCGTCGGGTGAAGTTGTAGTTTTCCAGTACAGATGCGGCATCCTGCAAGACGCTGGCGGCGTGCCTGGCCATCCATCGCGCACGGGAAATCGGGGCGCCATATTCTTCGATGATTGCGTGGGTGAGTTCGTCTTCGATGGATTCAACTGCTGCGTGCATGCGTTTGAGATAGCCGATACGTACGTCTGTGGTGCTTTGGGAGAACTCGGCAAACGCTCGCTTGGCGGCGGCGATGGCGTCCAGGGCATCCTGTTCATTTGCCAATCGGACCTGGCCGATACGTTGGCCTGTGGCAGGGTTGAACAGGTCAAACAGTTCGTCGCCCTGGGGAGTCACAAAGGCGCCGTTGATGTAAATCTGGTTGATGTGTTGCATAGGTCCTCCGGGACACTGAGCTAGTGCGTCCTACGGTAAGCCACTATGATTGAGCTGATAAGCCGTACAAATCGGCATGAGTTGATGAGTGAACCAGGACAATGAATACATCCGGACTCAATGAGCTGGAAGCCGTGCTGGCCGTGGCTCGGCATCGCAGTTTTCGTGCAGCGGCGACCGAGTTGAATGTGTCGACGTCGGCACTGAGCCACTCTATCGCAGGGCTCGAAGCACGGATGGGCGTGAGGCTGTTCAACCGCACTACGCGCAGCGTGTCGTTATCTGAAGTGGGCGCAGAGTTTGTCGAGACGATTACCCCGGCGCTGCAGAGCATCCGTACGGCCTTGGAGCAGGCGGGAAATCGCAGTTCAGAACCAGGCGGCACGTTGCGCCTGAATACCTCGGCGGGGGCGGCAAAGCAGGTGATGCCACTGCTGCTGGAATACCTGCGGCGTTATCCACGGATGAAGCTGGATATCGTCACTGAAGGGCGCCTGGTGGATATCGTTGCTCAGGGATTTGATGCGGGGATTCGACTCGGGGATACAGTGCCGCAAGACATGATCGCCGTCGATATCAGCCCGGCCCAGCGTTTTGCGGTATTGGGCAGCCCGGGCTACTTTACCCGCCACCCCATTCCTGTCAGCCCGTTGGATCTGCGTGCACATCAGTGTATTCGCAGCCGAATGCCCGGCGGTGCGATCTATCACTGGGAGTTTGAGCGTCATGGTGAAGCACTTGCTGTTGAGGTGCACGGCGCTTTGACACTGGATAACCCGACGCTGATGCTCGAGGCCGCCAGGGCGGGACTGGGATTGACCTACCTTACGGAATGGAACGCCGCTGCTGATTTGGCGAAGGGGACGTTAGTGCGCGTCCTGGAGGATTGGACGCCGTCTTTTGACTGCTTGCGCCTCTATTATCCAGGCAGACGTCATGTGCCGGCGGGGTTAAGGGCGCTGATTGAGCTGATCAGGGAGCAAGGCTTTTAAACCGTTTGCTCGTAACGTTTTCGACCGCGCAAAAACAAAACCCCTGATTGCGTTAGCAATCAGGGGTTCTGGAATTTAATCTTGACGATGACCTACTCTCACATGGGGAAACCCC